>NZ_JBFAIC010000037.1:0-108274 GCF_040654515.1 Dactylosporangium sp. NPDC050688 | reverse complement strand
CCGCGTTCAACCGGTTCTGGATCGTCGCCTGCGACATCGACGGATCGAACACCGACACATTCGGACCCAGGTCCGGATTGTTCGGGTTGTTCGGCGGGGTGCTGGTCGGCGGGTTCGTGGTGCCTCCCGGGAGCGTCCACTGCTGGTTGGCGCTCGCGAAGCAGTCCCACAGCTGCAGCTTGGTGCCGTCGGCCGAGCTCGGCCCGGTGGCGTCCAGGCACTTGCCGAGCGAGCGCAGCGTGCCGTCGCTCTGCTTCGACCACTGCTGGGCGTTCGTGCCGTTGCAGTCCCAGATCTGGATCTTCGTGCCGTTCGCGGTGCTGGCGGCGTTGACGTCGAGGCACTTGCCGAGCGCGCGGATCGTGCCGTCGTCGCCGACGGTCCACTGCTGGGCGTTCGTGCCGTTGCAGGTGTACAGCTGCACCTGGGTGCCGTTGGCGGTGCCGGCCGCGGCGACGTCGACACACTTGCCGCCGTAGCCGGTGATCTGGCCGGTGGTGGCGGCCGAGGCGGTGGTCATGGCGATCACGCCGGTGCCGGCCACCGCGAGCACGGTCGCGGCGATGGCCAGCCCGAGGCGTCGTCTGGAGATGGGCTTCACGGGGGTCCCTTCTGGGCGGGGCGCCCGCGCAGGACCCGTTTCGGGGGTGGGGTACCGGGGCGGGCGGGAGCCGTCCTCCGCCGCGTCGGTGGGTGACGACGGAGGAACAGATCTGTGAAGTTGCCTTACAGATCCATCGGAGGCTATTCCTGCCCCGGTGCGCAAGTCAATACGCGACCCGAATTAAGGGAGTGAGCTGCGGATTTAAGACTTCGCCAGGATATCGCCGGCGCCGCCCGCGGTCTCCTGCACAGCCTCCAGGTACGCCTTCATGTCGGTGTTCGGCAGCCCGGTGCCGGCCACGACGACCGTGTTGCCGACGATGAGGACCGGGTACAGCTTCGCCTCTTCCTGCGCGTACGCCTTCGCCGCGTTCGCCGCCTTGAACTCCACGAAGATGGCCTGCTGGCCACGGGACGGCATGAAGTCGCCCTTCTTCTTGTAGCAGTCGAACTGCTTGAAGTTCGCCACGGCCGAGCGGTACTTCGACGGCACGCCCGTGGAGTTGTTGTCCCACTTGCCGACCGGGCACAGCTCGTCCTTGGTGAACAGGTCACCGGTCAGCTGCGCGATCTTCTCGAACTGCAGGCCCTTCCCGGCGGCCGCGCTGCCCGACGGCTTCGCGCTCCCGGACGGCTTCGCGCTCCCGGACGGCGCGGCGCTGGCATCGGCGGAGGCGGCCGCGGGGCTCGCAGCGGCCTTGTCGTCGGTCTTCTTGTCGTCGCCCCCGCAGGCGGCGGTCATCAGCAGGGTGGCACCGGCAACGGCGGTCGCGATCAGCAGACGCTTCATGGGGATCCGATTCCTTTATGTGGTGGCGCGATGGGGGTTCTTGCCTTGACGCCCAAGAACTTATTCGCGCCGCCCCGCCGTTGAATCCCGGATGTATGCCACCCGACAACCAACGTGGCGACGGTCACTTGGTTCGCGGGCGACGGCTCGGGCGGGTTGTCGACAGTTGCGGCCCGGACGACCACGGTGACCCGACATCATGTGGGCATGGAGCAACCGGACTGGCATGGACCGCTCACCGAGGCGTACCAGCACGCGACCCGCTTCCTGGCCGGCCTTCCGGACCGCCCGGTCGGCAGCCGCGCCACCCTGGAGGAGCTGCGGGCGGCGCTCGGCGGGCCGCTGCCCGACGGCGGCACCGACGCGCGGGAGGTCGTTGCCCGGCTCGCCGAGGCCGCCGACCCGGGGATCGTCGCGTCACCGAGCGGGCGCTTCTTCGGGTTCGTCATCGGCGGGGCGACACCGGCCGCGCTCGCGGCGGACTGGCTGACGGCGACCTGGGACCAGAACGCCGGCCTGTACGCCGCCGGACCCGCCGCCGCCGTCGTCGAGGAGGTAGCCGGAGGATGGCTGCGGGACCTGTTCGGGCTGCCGGCACAGGCGTCGGCCGGGTTCGTCACCGGGGCGCAGATGAGTCACGTGACGGCGCTCGCGGCGGCCCGGCACGAGGTGCTGCACAGGGCCGGCTGGGACGTGGAGACGGGCGGCCTGCACGGCGCCCCGAGGATCGCGGTGCTCGCCGGCGCGGACCGGCACTCGACGGTCGACCGGGCCCTGCGGTTCCTCGGCATCGGCACGGCGGCGCTGGTACCGGTGGACGTCGACGACCAGGGCCGCATGACCCCCGGCGCGCTGCGCGACGCCCTCGCCGGCCTGGACGGTCCGATCATCGTCTGCGCCCAGCTGGGCAACGTGAACACCGGCGCGTTCGACCCGATCGGCGAGCTCTGCGACATCGCCCACGCCGCCGGGGCGTGGGTCCACGTCGACGGCGCGTTCGGGCTGTGGGCCGCGGCCAGCACCCGCCTGCGCCACCTCGTCACCGGCCTCGAACGCGCCGACTCGTGGACGACGGACGCCCACAAGTGGCTCAACGTCCCGTACGACTCCGGCCTCGTCTTCTGCGCCCACCCCGCGGCGCACCGGGCAGCCATGGGCGTCCGCGCCGCCTACCTGGTCCACGCCGGCGGCGACGAGCGCGACGCGCTGGACTACAACCCCGAGTTCTCCCGCCGTGCCAGAGGTTTCTCCGTGTACGCCGCGCTGCGCGCCCTCGGCCGCACCGGTGTCGAGGCCCTGATCGACCGCGGCTGCGCACTCGCCGCCCACTTCGCCCGGCGCATGACCGGCCACGTCCTCAACGACGTCGTGCTCAACCAGGTCCTGGTCGGCTTCGGCCCCGACACCCCCGCCCTCGTCCGCCGCGTCCAGGCCGAAGGCACCTGCTGGGTCAGCGGCACCACCTGGCACGGCAGCCCGGCCATGCGCTTCTCCGTCAGCAACTTCACCACCGACGAGTCGGACATCGACCGCGCCGCCGACACCATCCTGCGCCTCGCCACCTGATGCTGCTGCCCGCACCCCGAGCGCAGGGTCACCGGCTTCACCCGACGGGCACCGGCGCCTCCTGCCGCTCGACCGCTGGCTGGGCCTCGTCGTGCAGCTCCAGCAGATGGTTCTGCGCGGCCCGCCTCAGGTCCAACGACGCCGTGATGAGCTGACGGCTCACCGACTCCGCGGCCGGGTCGCCGCCGGCCCGCTCCGCGATCCACTCCGCGTGCAGCAGGTAGCAGTGCACCAGCGGCTGACCGTAGTAGTAGCTCATCTGCCGCAAGGTCATCTGGTACGCCCGCAGGAACGTGACGCTGAGGAACCCGGACAGCGCCGTCCCGACCGCGGTCAGCACACCCGAGGTGACCTGCACGCTTGCGCTGCCGGCGGCAAGGATCGCCGCGGACCCTGTGAGCAGCACGACCAGGGTCGCGCCGACCGCCACGAGGCACGCCACGAACGACACCCGCGCCTGGCCGAGCGCCGTCGAGCTGAATCGGTCCATAAGCCTGAAGGTGGCCGCGCGAGGTGAACCGGCCTGGACGTGGCGGGCCGGGCAGGCCAGGTGGACTACGGTCGGGAGGCGCGGCGGAGCAGTTCGGCCATCGGCAGGGTGGCCGCGCCGAAGGCGACCGCGTCCGGGCCCAGCTCGCACAGCTCGATCGACACCTGGCCGAACGGGTGCTCCAGGGCCTGCTCCCCCGCCGCCGCGCGGATCTGGGGCAGCAGCCGGGCGCCGAGGGCCAGGCCGGCCCAGCCGCCGAGGACGACCCGCTCGGGGTTGAACAGGTTGACCAGGTTGCCGATGCCGGCGCCGAGCATGCCGGCGGTCTCGGACAGGATGGCGTCGGCCTCGGGGGTGCCGGCGTCGATGAGGGCCGCGACGTCCGCGAGCTCGTCGGCGCTGCGCACGAGGTTGGGGTCGAGCTGCAGGTAGCGGTCGAGGATGCCCTCGGCGCCGACATACGCCTCCAGGCAGCCCTTGGCGCCGCAGCGGCACTGGCGGCCGCCGTAGACGACGGTGGTGTGGCCCCACTCGCCGGCGCTGCTGCTGGCGCCGCGGTAGAGGGTGCCGTTGGTGATGACGGCGGCGCCGACGCCGGAGCCGACGAGGACGATGACGGCGTTGGCGGCGCCGCGGCCCGCGCCGAACCACATCTCGGCCTGGCCGAGGGACTTCGCGCCGTTCTCCACGAAGAGCGGGGCGGTCAGGCCGCCGTCGCGCAGCAGGCCGTCGAGGGTGATGCCGCGCCAGCCGATGGTGGGGGCGTGCACCCGCACTGGGTCGGACTGCTCGACGGTGCCGGGCACGCCGATGCCGATGCCGATGACGTCGGCGGGGTCGGTGCCGCCGAGCACCTCGCGGATGCCGGCGAGCAGTTGCCCCGCGACGGCCTCCGGGTCGGGGCGGGACGACGGCAGCGGCTCGTCGACGGTGGCGAGCCGGGTCATCGACAGGTCGAACAGCTCGACCTTGACGCCGGTCTCGCCGACGTCGGCGCCGACCAGCCGGCCGAAGTCGGGGTTGACCCGCAGCAGCACGCGCGGCCGGCCGCCGTCGGAGTCGATCTGCCCGGCCTCGATGATGAGGCCCTCCTGGAGCAGCTCGCCGGTGACGCTGCTGGCGGTCGCGGCGCTCAGCCCGGTGATCCGGCTCAGGTCGTGCCGGCTCAGCGGCCCGCGGAAGAACAGCTCGGACAGCAGCGTCGACCGGTTGCGCCGGCGCATGTCACGGGTCGTGGCCCGCTCGACCTCGATGCGCACCACCGCCGCGAACCCCTCCCCCGACCACTGCCACTTGTCGGTAAATCGTGTCATGTGGGCGTTCCCGCGTCGACACCGTGGGTCCTCAACGCCTCCTGGCACGTCTGGCGATCGCCGCGACCAGCATCAACGTGACCACGGTGAAGGCGCCGAGCAGCAGCGGGGCACGCGGCGCCGACAGGGCCGGGGGCGCCGGCGGTGCCGCCCCGAGCGGGCTGGCCGGAGCCGCGGCCCTGCTGGGCGGCGCCGGTTTCAGCCCGCTCGGGTACCGCAGGATCACCGCCGGACCGTCCTGGTCGGAGACGGTCAGCAGCCCCGTCGCGTCGGGGGTGTAGGCGATCGCCTCCCCCTGCGGCTCGTCGGGCAGCGGCGTGACCGTCGCCTTGCCCGACGTGATCGCCTTGGCGACGTCGCCGCCGGTGACCTCGAACTCGTACGCGTCGGCGTAGGTGCGCACCACGGCCCGGGTGCCGTCGGCGGACACGGCTGCGCCGGTGACCCAGGCGACGCCGAGGAAGCCCCACGGGTTGGACGTGCCGGTGCGCCGCGGCTCGAACGCGCCGACCTTGGTCAGCTTCGCGCCCTCGGTGTTGTCGGTCGGCAGCGGCGTGTTGAGGCGGAACACCTCCCCGCTGGCGTCCTTGGTGACGATCACCGGGCGCCCCTGCCCGTCGATGAGCAGCGCCTCGGCGTCGCGGGGCACTCCGTCGGGATACACCAGGCGGTGGATCTTCAGGGCCTTGGAGCCGGCCGCCATCGTCCACAGCGCGACGGTGCTGCGGCGGGTGCCGGAGCCGCCGGTCATGGGCCCGTTGTCACCGATGTCGGCGATCCACACGGTGCCCTTGCGGTCGACCGCGAGGTCCTCGGGGTCGCGGGCGGTGCGCGGGTACGGCACGCTGCCGGTCACCCTGCACGCCTTGTCCAGCGTGAACACGCGGGTCTTCGCCGGGTCGGGATTGCTGTCGTTCTGCACCAGGAAGCCGGTCGCGGTGACCGCGAGGCCCGACACCTCGGTCACGGTGGGGTCGGTGATCCGGCAGACCTCGACCGGCGCCCCGGAGACCTGCGTCGGCGCATGCGCCGAAGCGGGCGCCGGCGCACTCAGCACCGGCAACGCCGGCGCGCTCAGCACCAGCAACGCCGCCGCCCCCGCCGCAACCCGCATGCCTGCGAGTCTCCCAGAATCGCGCCGCCGATGACCGGCCATCCGGTTTGGGTGACGATGCGTCAACCATTCGGTTACCGAATGCAGCCGACACGTCGGGGGAAATGCGCGGAGGCTACGGCCCAGATATGACACATTTCGGGCATGAAGACATGGGGGAACACGCATGGCGGCCGCATGAGCGGCCCGCAGCGCAGCGGAGGGCTGCGAATCATGGGCTCAGGGTGGAGCTCAGGCCGGCGCCGCAGCGCAGCGGAGGTGACGGCATGAGCGGGCCGCAGCGCAGCGGAGGGCTGCGAATCAGCAGCTCAGGGTGGAGCTCAGGCCGGCGCCGGAGCGCAGCGGAGGTGACGGCATGAGCGGAGGTGCCGGCAGAAAAGCCGTCCGGCCGGCAGTCCTGGCAGCCGCGGCGCTCGGGGTGACGCTCAGCGCGCTCGGCGGTGCCGGCCCGGCGTCGGCCGCGGCCCACGGTTCCGCCGCGGCGAGCCGCCCCGCCGCGGAGCCGCCGGCCCAGGCGGTCCAGCCGGCGGAGGCCACCGCGCCGGTGATCGTCGCCCGGTACACGTTCGACGCCGCCAGCAACGGCGCCACCGTCGCCGACGACTCCGGCCACGGCCACACGCTGACCTCGTCGGCCGGGCACGGCGGCAAGGTCCGTCTCGCCGAGCGCCTGACGGGCCGGGCGGCGGACTTCCCGGCCCGCTGCGCGGGCGCCAAGTGCCCGCACGCCGTATTGCAGACGCCCGACGCCCCGGAGCTCAACCCCGGCACCGGCCCGATCCGCTACGGCGCGACCGTCCGCCTGACGAAGAAGGAGACCGGCTCCGGCCAGAACATCGTGCAGAAGGGGTACTCGGCCTCGGGCAGCCAGTACAAGCTGCAGATCGACGGCGCGGCCGGCCGCCCGAGCTGCGTGTTCGCCGACGCGGCGGTCCGCGCGATCCACGTGGCGCTGTCCGACGTGTCCGTCTCCGACGGCGCCTGGCACCGCCTGGAGTGCCGCCGGGCCGGCACGTCGCTGACCCTGCTGGTCGACGACGCCGTCCACGGCACGACCACGCTGCCCGCGGAGCTGTCGGTGGTCAACACCGTGCCGCTCAGCATCGGCGGCAAGGGCAACGGCAGGGACAACGACCAGTTCCACGGCACGCTCGACGACGTCTGGATCGCCCGCGGCTGACCGCGATCGGGCTGCAGAGGGCGCCCCGCCCGGGGCGCCCCCTGCGGTCATGCCCGGCGGGCCCGCGGCACGAAGATCGCGATCACCACCGCGGCCGCCAGCATCGCGGTCAGCACGGCGAAGGCGTACGTGTACCCGGACTCCAGCGGCACGCCCGCCGGGGTCTCGTGGGAGGTGATCGCGGCGCTGGCCACCGCCGCGCCGAGGGAGCCGCCGATGGTGCGGATGTTGGTGTTCATGCCGCTGGCCACGGCGGTCTGCCCGGCCGGGACGGTGTGCACGATGAGGTTCACCATGGCGGTGAAGGTCAGGCCGAGCCCCACGCCGAAGACCCCGGTCGCGACGGCGACCTGCCAGTACGCGTCGTGAAACAGGGTGAGCCCGCCGCAGGCCAGCGCCGCGGTCAGCGTGCCGAGCAGCAGCTGGACCTTCGTCGGCACGTACGCGGTCAGCGGGCCGCTCACGAACCCGGCCACGGCCATCGTGACCAGCATCGGCAGCATGGCCAGCCCGGCGCCGGTGACGGTGGTGCCGAACCCGTACCCGGTCGAGCGCGGGGTCTGCAGGAACTGCGGCAGGAAGGCGTACGTGGCGAACATCCCCGCGCCGAACAGCAGCGCGACGAGGTTGGTCGTCCACACCGCCGGCAGCCGCATCATGTGCATGTCGATGAGCGGCTCCGCGGAACGCAGCTCCACCAGTACCCACGCGACGATGAGGATCAAGGCGGCGATCAGCGGCACGACGACCTTCGCCGACGTCCACCCCCAGGCCGGGGCCTTGCTCAGCGGCAGGATCAGGGCGACGAGCCACCCGGACAGCAGCGCCCCGGCGAGCCAGTTGATCCGGCCGGGCGCGCGCACCGGCGACTCGGCGACGAACCGCAGCGCGAGGGCGAACGTGCCGGCCACGACCACGGTCGGGATCCAGAACAGCGCCCGCCAGCCCAGTGCGGCGACGATCGGCCCGGCCAGGACCACGCCGAGGCCGCCGCCGGCGGCGATCACCGCGGAGAGCCCGCCGATCGCGGACACCACCCTGGCCGGTGGCAGTTCGTCGCGGAGGATGCCGAACGAGATCGGGAACACCGCGCCGCCGAGGCCCTGGATGACCCGCCCGATGATGAGGACGCCGACGTTCGGCGCGGCGGCGGCGATCACGCAGCCGACCGCGATGGCCGCGAGCGCGACGAGGAGGGTGCGGCGCTTGCCGTACATGTCGCCGATGCGCCCCATGATCGGGGTGGCGACGGCGGCGGAGAGCAGCCACGCGGTCAGGACCCAGATGACCGTGCTCTGGCTGGTGTGCAGGTCCCGCTGGATCGTCGGCAGCACCGGGCTGACCAGCGACTGCAGCATGGAGAACGCGGCCGCTGCGGCGGCGAGCGCGACGAAGGTGAACCGGCTTGCGGTCACCGGCGCGGTGGCGACGGGTGGCGGGCTGAGGGTGAGTGCGCGTGTCATCGGATTTTCCCCCGGACGCGGTACAGTAGTGGAGGTACGCCTCCACATTATCGGAGGGGTGCCTCCGGATCCAACCGATGCCGCGTGCTGGAGATCACGATGTCCGCCGAGTCCCCCGTGGCCGTCCGCCGGCCGCAGCGCGCCGACGCCCGGCGCAACTTCGACGCCCTGCTGGCCGCGGCGCGTGAGGCGTTCGGCGAGCACGGCACCGAGGCCTCCCTCGAGGACATCGCCCGGCGCGCCGGGGTGGGCATCGGCACGCTGTACCGCAACTTCCCCACCAGGCAGGACCTGTTCGAGACCGTGTACATCGGCGAGATCGAGCAGCTGTGCCGCACGGCCGACGAGGTCGCGGACCTGCCGCCATGGGAGGCGCTGGTGTCGTGGCTGCACCGGTTCGTGGCGTACACGGCGACGAAACGGGCGATCTCCGAGGCGCTCAACCGCGACTCGGCGATGTTCCGCCACTGCCGCTCGGAGATCTACCGCGTCGGCGAGCCGCTGCTGGCCCGCGCCCAGGCGGCGGGCACCGTGCGCCCCGACGTCACGTTCGACGACACCCTGCGCATGATCAGCGGCCTGACCGCCGCGGGGTTCGTCGACGCCGCCCAGCGCGAGCGGGTGTTGGGCATCGCCCTGGACGGCCTGCGCACCCGCTGACCGTCCGGCCTCCGGGCGGCGGTCGCCGACCTCACGGAGCCGGTCAGGAAGCGAGGTCAGAAACGGGCCAGGAAACGGGACCAGAAACGGGGCCAGGAAGCCGGTCAGGAGGCGGGGTCAGCGGTGCGGGCGGTGATGAGCCACAGCGCCGACGGGATGCGGTAGCCCGTGCCGGGCTCGCGGAAGCGGGCGAGCAGCTTCGCCGCGCCCGCGCGGGCCGCACCCTGGGCGTCCGGGGTGGCCTTCCGGTACGGGGCGCCGGCCGGGCCGAGCTCGATCAGCCACTCCGCGACGTCGTCGGGGTCGTCGGGGGCCGTCATGACCACGTCGTGCGGTTGCGCGGCGATGCCGGTGAACCCGGCGGCCGTCAGCACCCGCGCGATCCGCTCCGGGTCGGCCAGGGCGAACGGCCCGGGCTCGGCACCGACCGGCAGCGGGGGCAGCGCGTCCAGGTGCGGCGCGGCGCCGAGCATCGCCGCGGGCATCCAGGCGTTGCCGGGGCCGGCCCGGAAGACGGTCGCCGCGAGCCGGCCGCCGGCGCGCAGGCAGCGGCGGACCGTGGCGCAGCCAGCGACCGGGTCGGCGAGCAGCATCAGGACCATCCGCGAGTACGCGGCGTCGAACGGCCCGCCGGGCACGACGTCGAGGGCCTCGATGTCGGCAGCGACGAACCGCGGCCCCGGGAACCGGGCGCGGGCCGCGTCCACCATGGCGGCGGAGAGGTCGACCCCCACCGCGGCGCCGGACCGTCCGGCGGCGGCGGCCAGCTCGGCGGTGGTGCCACCGCAGCCGCAGCCGACGTCCAGGACCCGCTCCCCCGGCCGCACCGCCAGGGCCCGCAGCGCGACCTCGCCGAGCGGGCGGCCGCGCAGGTCGTGCCGGTCGGCGTGCCGGATCCAGCCCGGCGCCGCCGCCTCCCAGAAGGCGGCCGGGTCCATCAGAACGGCATCTCGTCGCCGACCACCGCGAACGAGCTGAAGCCCGCCGCCTTGCCCGGGTCGAAGCCGTCCTCCTGCGCGGCGAGTCCGGCCGCCTTCATCAGCCGCTCCGATTGGAACCGGCGGAACGCGGCCTCGTCGACCCAGATGTTGAGCACCCGCCAGCCCTCCTCGTACGGGCCCGAGACGTGCGCGACCAGGCCCGGTGGCCGGTCCGGGCCGAGGTGGCGCTCGACCATGCGGTACTCGCGCTCGGACACACCGGGCATCTGCTGGACGACTCCGTACACCGCGCGTCTCTTTTCATTGGAGGAAACCTCTATCGAATAGAACACTACCCTGACGTGATGGTTGTCAAGAGGCGGTACGACGCATCGGGGCGGCAGCGGCAGGCGCTGCGGACGCGGTCGGCGATCCTCGACGCGGCCGGCCGGCTGTTCGTCCGCGACGGCTACGCCGCGACCCCGCTCACCGCCGTCGCTGCCGAGGCGGGCGTGGCGGTGCAGACCGTCTATGCGGCGTTCGGCACGAAACGGCAGCTGCTGTCGGACCTCGTTGACCGCACCATCGCCGGCGACGACGAGCCGGTCGCGCTGCCGGACCGGCAGTTCGTGGCGGACATCCAGGCGCTGCCCGACCCGCGCGACAAGCTGACCCGCTACGCCCGGCACCTGACCGAGACTCATGCCCGGCAGGCCGAGGTGATGCTCGCCCTGGCCGGCGCCGCCACCGCCGACCCCGACGCGGCCGCGATCCTGGCCAAGAACGAGCAGGAGCGCCGCATGGGCATGACCCGCTTCGCCGCCGAGCTGGCCGGCACCGGCCGGACCGACCCGGCGCTCACCGTCGAGCAGATCGCCGACGTGCTGTGGCTCGCCATGGACTGGCACAACTACGACTGGCTCGTGCGGCGCCGCGGCTGGTCCACTGTGGACTTCGAGCGCTGGTACGTGCGCACCACCGCCGCGGCGATCCTCGTCGACTGAAGTCGTCCGGGCGACCCGGCGCGGGGCGGCGCATCCTCCGTCTGTCCAATGTAGATGTCCGCAAGGCGACAACCACGCGGGGGGCGCAGGCGCAAGGATTCCGCGTGTGATGACACGAGCGCTGCTCCCGATCGCCGTCGCGGCGATCGCCCTCGCCGGGTGCTCCTCCGAGGACCCGGCCGACACCACCGCAGCACCAGCGAACACCGCCGCGTCGAGCGCGGCGCCGGCGGCCGGCCCGTCGAGCGCCGCGGCGCCGTCGAGCGCGGACCCGGCCAACGCCGGCGAGGGCTGCCCCGTCGACGCCACCACGCTGCAGAAGGCGTTCCAGGCCAACGCCGAGGTCGCCGGGTCCATCCTGCTCGGCAAGGGTTTCAAGGACATCAGCTGCTACCAGGGGTACGCCACCGCCCTGACCCAGCCGGAGGCGATGGACACCGCCGTGGTCGTGTTCAAGTACGACGCGGCGAAGAAGACGTGGGCCGCCGTCATGGGCGGCACCGACAACGTGTGCCAGGCCAACGTCCCGGCCGAGATCCGGCCGCACCTCAAGAACTGCAACTGACCACCCATCGGCGGCGCAGGCCGGGGGCTGCGCCGCCGAGCTACCCGCCCGCGCGCTCGCGGGCCGGGGAGACGCTCGGCGTCAGCCCGGTCGCGAG
This sequence comes from Dactylosporangium sp. NPDC050688, assembly GCF_040654515.1. Lineage (NCBI taxonomy): Bacteria > Bacillati > Actinomycetota > Actinomycetes > Micromonosporales > Micromonosporaceae > Dactylosporangium > Dactylosporangium sp. NPDC050688. The sequence continues at coordinate 96,509 of NZ_JBFAIC010000037.1, read as the reverse complement.
GTCGGCTGCGGCGTTCTGGGCCCCTCGCCGGCGGTCGGCTCGCCGGTGCAGGTGGCGCCGGCGGTCAGCTCGCCGGTCTACGTTGGTGGCATGGATGGCGCCGAGGCGCGGCGGTTGTTCGAGCGGTTCCGGCTCGAGCTGTGGCACGACCGCCACTGGGACAGCGAGTTCACGCCGTCGCCGCACGCCCCGGGCGCCGCGCTGCGCGAGCTGGTCGACGTCGTCGCGCGGGTGGCCCCGCACCCGGCCGGCGACCGGCTCGTCCCCCGCTGGCTGCGCGACGACGCCCTCGACCGCGCCGCCGACCACCTGACCCGCGTCCGGCAGGCCGTGCCGCCACGGCCCTGAACGTCAGGACCGCGAGCCTGCGGCTACGAGCGCGGGCGGGTGGTGGAGTACAGGTGGCTGTCGGGGAACTCCTCGGCGGTGAGGACGCGGCCGACGACGATGACCGCGGTCCGCAGGATCCCCGCCTCCCGGACCTGCTCCGCGATGTCCGCCAGCGTGCCGCGCAGGATGACCTCGTCCGGGCGGCTGGCGCGGGCCACGACCGCGGCCGGGCAGTCGGCGCCGTACCAGGGGATGAGTTCCTCGACGAGCACGGCGATGCGCTGCACGGCCAGGTGCAGCACGAGCGTGGCGCGGCTGGCGGCCAGGGCCGGCAGCTCCTCGCCGGGCGGCATCGGGGTGGCGCGGGCGGCGGTGCGGGTGAGGATGAGGGTCTGCGCGACCCCGGGCACCGTCAGCTCGCGGCCCAGGGAGGCGGCCGCGGCGGCGAAGGCCGGCACGCCGGGGACGATCTCGTACGGGACCCCGGCCGCATCGAGGCGGCGCAGCTGCTCGGCCATGGCGCTGAACACGGACGGGTCGCCGGAGTGCAGGCGGGCCACGTCGTGGCCGGCGGCGTGGGCGGCGGTCAGCTCGGCGAGGATCTGGTCGAGGTCGAGGTTCGCGGTGTCGACGAGGCGGGCGCCGGGCGGGCACACGTCGAGGAGCTCGACCGGCACGAGGCTGCCCGCGTACAGGCAGACCGGCGTGCGGGCGAGCACGTCACGGCCGCGGACCGTGATCAGGTCGGCGGCGCCCGGTCCGGCACCGATGAAGTACACCGTCATCTCCACACCACCCATTGCGTCACCGGCATCATCGGCCGCCAGGCGAGGAACCCGCCGACGGGCGCGGCGCGCTGGACCGCGAGCCGGGTCAAGGTGCCGCCGTGCACCGCGTGGAGATCGGCCACGAGCCGCTCCGACTCGACGGTGACCGCGTTGACGACGAGCCGGCCGCCGGGGCGCAGCGCCGACCAGCAGCGCTCGAACACCCCCGCCGCGGTGAAGCCGCCGCCGATGAAGACGGCGTCGGGAGGTGCCAGGCCGTCGAGGGCGTCGGGGGCGGCACCGAGCACGGTGGACAGGTGCGGCACGCCGAGGGCGCGGGCGTTCAGAGCGACCCGCTCGGCGCGGACAGGGTCGCGTTCGACGGCGACGGCGCGGCACGAGCGGTGCGCGCGCAGCCACTCCACGGCGATGCTGCCGGAGCCGGCGCCGACGTCCCACAGCAGTTCGCCGGGGCGCGGGCCGAGGGCGGCGAGCGTGACGGCCCGGATCTCGCGCTTGGTCAGCTGGCCGTCGGAGGTGTACGCCCCGTCGTCGAGCCCCGGCACGACCGGCAGTCCACCGGTACCCCGGCAGGCGACGGCGACCACGTTGAGCGGTCCGGCGGCGGTGACGTCGTGGTGGACGCGCTCGTCCGGGCCGCCGAGGGACTCCAGGACGGTGACGTCGCTGGCGCCGAAGCCGGTCTCCCGCAGGATCTCCGCCACCTGCGGCGGGGTGCCGGCGCCGGCGCTGAGGACCAGGATCCGCCGGCCGTCGTGCAGGACCCGGCGCAGCGCGTCGACGCAGCGGCCGACGGCGCTGACCACCTCGACGTCGTCGAGGGGCCAGCCGAGCCGCGCGCACGCCAGGGACACCGAGGACGGGTGCGGCACGACGTGCACGTGCCCGGCGCCGAGCAGCCGCACGAGGGTGCCGCCGATGCCGTGGTACATGGGATCGCCGCTGGCCAGGACCACCACCCGGGCGGCGTGGTGCGCGGCGAGGAGCCGGGGCAGCGAGGGCACCAGCGGCGACGGCCAGGCCACCCGCTCGGCCGTGGTGACGCCGCCGACGAGGTCGAGCTGCCGGGCGCTGCCGAACACGACGGTGCCGGCGGCGATCGCGGCGCGCCCGGCCGGGGACAGCGAGCCGGCGCCGTCGGCGCCGATGCCGACCACGGTCACCGGCGGGGCGAGGGCCGCGACGGCCACCGTGGCGACGTCGGACGCCCGCTTCGCCGTGACGAGGACCGCGGGGCCGCCCGAGGCGGCGGCGGTGAGCAGGGCCGCGGCCTCGGCGACGCTCGGGGTGCCGGCGTGCGCGGCGACGGCCGCCGACGGGTTCGGCACCGCGACGTCGGCGAGCGCCCCGGCCGGGTGGGTGACGACCTGCCAGCCGTGCCGGTCCGCGACCCGGCGGGCCAGGTCGGCCCGGGTGTCCACGGTGGACAGTGCGATGACGGTGCCGTCCCGCGGCGGCAGGAGCGCCTCGACGTCGTCGGCGGTCGCGGTGGAGCGGGCGCCGAACCCGAGCACTAGCCGCATGCCGAGACCAGCCGGTGGGCCAGCTGCGGCGTGCCGGCCCAGTGCAGGTGCAGGTACGACGCGTGCACCGAACCGGCGGTGAACCCCTCCCGCACGGTGCCGGCCTCGCCCCGCCACGCCCACGCCGCGGTGGCGCCGGCCGGTGGGGTGACCGCGGTGCGGTGGAACTCGTGGCCGCTGACCCTGGTGCCGGCGGGTGCGAGGACGCTGTCGCCGACCGCGACCGCATCGCGGTAGCCGAGGGTCAGCTTCGGGGTCATGGCGGCGTCGACGGGCAGCACGCCGCACATCGGCCGGCCGTCCAGGGACCGGGCCAGCCACAGCAGCCCGGCGCACTCGGCGGCGACCGGCCCACCGGCGGCGGCCAGTGCGGCGACCGACCCGCGCAGCGGCGCGTTGGCGGACAGCTGCTCGGCGTACACCTCGGGGAAGCCGCCGCCCACGACGAGCCCGCGGGTGCCGGGCGGCAGCGCCTCGTCGCGCAGCGGGTCCACGGTGGACACCTCGGCGCCGGCGGCGGCCAGCAGCTCGACGGTCTCGGCGTAGCCGAACGAGAACGCGGGGCCGCCGGCGACCGCGACGACCGGCCGGCCGGCGACGGGCTCGGCGGTCAGCGGCGTCCACGGCGTGACGGCGAGCGGCGGCGCGCTGCGGGCGGTGGCGAGGACCGCGTCGAGGTCGACGCCGGCGGTCACCACGGCGGCGAGGGCGCGGACCGACTCGACGGCCTCGGCCTGCCGCTCCACCACGGGGACGAGCCCGAGGTGCCGCGACGGCGCGGCGACCGCGTCGTGGCGGCGCAGCACGCCGAGCACCGGCGTGCCGACCTCGGCGCACGCGTCGCGCAGGATCTGCTCGTGCCGGTCGGAGCCGACCCGGTTGAGCACCACCCCGGCGATGCGTACGCCGGAGCCGAACGAGCGGAAGCCGTGCACGACCGCGGCGATCGAGCGGGCCTGCGCGGTGGCGTCCACGACGAGGACGACCGGCGCGTCGAGCAGCTTCGCCACGTGCGCGGTCGAGCCGAACTCCCCCGCGCCGGTGCGGCCGTCGAACAGGCCCATGACACCCTCGACGACGGCGATGTCGGTGCCGGCCGCGCCGTGCGCGAACAGCGGGCCGATGCGCTCCTCGCCGACGAGGACCGGGTCGAGGTTGCGGCCGGGCCGGCCGGCGGCGAGCGCGTGGTAGCCGGGGTCGATGTAGTCGGGGCCGACCTTGAACGGCGCCACCCGCAGCCCGCGCGCGGCGAACGCGGCGAGCAGGCCCGTCGCCACGGTCGTCTTGCCGTGGCCGGAGGCGGGTGCGGCGATGACGACCCTGGCTACCACTCGATGCCCTGCTGGCCCTTGCGCCCGGCGTCCATCGGGTGCTTGACCTTCGTCATGTCGGTGACGAGGTCGGCGAGGTCTACCAGGTCGGGGTGCGCGTCCCGGCCGGTGATGACGACGTGCTGGTTGCCGGGGCGGTCGCGCAGCGTGGCGACGACGTCGGCGACGTCGACCCAGCCCCACTTCATCGGGTACGTGAACTCGTCGAGCACGTAGAACCGGTACGCCTCGGCGGCCAGGTCCCGCTTGATCTGCTGCCAGCCCTCGGCGGCCTCGGCGGCGTGGTCGCGCTCGGTGCCGGGCCGCTGGATCCAGGACCAGCCCTCGCCCATCTTGTGCCAGACGACGTCGCCGCCCTTGCCGGTCTCGCCGAGGGCCTTGAGGGCGGTCTCCTCGCCGACCCGCCACTTCGGGCTCTTCACGAACTGGAACACGGCGATCGACCAGCCGGCGCTCCACGCGCGCAGCGCCATGCCGAACGCGGCGGTGGACTTGCCCTTGCCCTGGCCGGTGTGGACGGCCAGGACGTGCTGCCGGCGGCGCTGGCGGGTGGTGAGGCCGTCGTCGGGCACGTGCTCGACCTTGCCCTGCGGCATGTTCAGCTCCCCGGGTGGATGGCGGCGGTGGACAGGGCCGACAGCGGGACGCAGTCGGCGGACAGGGCTCGGGCGAGGCGCCGGGCGAGGCCGAGCCGCACATGCCCGGACTCGCAGTCCACGACGACGGCGGGGACGCCGGCGAGCGCGGGGGCGACGGTCAACGGGTCCGGGCCGCTGGTGGCCCGCCCGTCGGTGACGACGACGAGCAGCGGCCGGCGGCGGGCGTCGCGGCGGCGCTCGCCGTGCAGCGTGCGGGCGGCCTGCAGCAGGCCGGCGGCGAGGGGGGTGCGGCCGCCGGTGCGCAGCTCGGCCAGGCGCAGGACGCCGACCTCGTGGCTGGCGGTCGGCTCCAGGACCGTCGTGGCCGACGCGCCCCGGAAGGTGATCATGCCGACCTTGTCCCTGCGCTGGTACGCGTCGCGCAGCAGCGACAGCACGGCGGTCTTGACCACGGTCATGCGCTGCCGGGCGGCCATCGAGCCGGACGCGTCGACGACGAACAGCACCAGGTTGGCCTCGCGGCCGACCTTGACCGCCTCGCGCAGGTCGCGGGCGTGCACCCGGGAGGCGCCGCGCAGCGCCGCGGCCCGCACCGTGTCGGGCAGGTGCAGCGTGACGAGCTTGCCGCCGCCGGGTTGCCGGGAGCGCACGACCCGGCCGTGCCGCCCGTGCGCCGGGGAGCGGCGGCCGGCGTGGGCGCCGTGCTGCCGGTTGGCCCGGCCGCCGATCTTCAAAAGCCTGGTCTTGTACGGTGCCTGCGCGAACGCCAGTTCCCCGGCGGGCTGTGTGACGGGCCCGCCGGACGGCGCCGGCGGCTCTGTGCCGGCGGGCGGCGGGGTGGCGTCGCCGCGCTGGTCACGGGGGTCGCCGTCGGGCGGTCCGGCCGGCCCTTGCGAGCCACCGTCCGCATCCCCGCCGCCGCTGCCGTCCGCGCTGCCGTCCGCGCCGCTGCCGCCGCTGCCCTCGGTGCCGTCGCCGTCCGGCGGGTCGCCGGCCGAGGACGGGCCGCCGGTGTCGGGGTCGCCGTCGGGGCGCTCGCCGCCGCCGTCGTCGTGGTCGTCGTCGGGGCCGCCGAGCTCCTGCTCCAGGATCTCCTCGAGGCGTTCCTGGTCGGCGCCGGGTGGGTCCAGGGGGTCGCGGCGGCGCCGGTGCGGCAGAGCGAGCCGGGCCGCGTCGCGCAGGTCGTCCTTCGTCACCACGGTCCGGCCGTGCCAGGCCGCCAGCGCGACCGCGGTGCGGGCCACCACGATGTCGGCGCGCAGCCCGTCGACCCGGTACGCCAGGCAGATCCGCGCGATGCGGTCGAGCTGGCGGTCCGGCAGCGACACCCCGGGCAGCGCCCGCCGGGCGGCGGCGATGCGGGCGGCGAGGGCGGCGTCCTCCTCGACGAAGCGGGCCGCGAAGGCTTCGGGGTCGTGCTCGTACGCCAGCCGCCGCCGCACCACCTCGGCCCGGGGCGCGGCGGTGGTCGGCGACGTCACCCCGACGACCAGGCCGAACCGGTCGACGAGCTGCGGGCGCGGCTCGCCCTCCTCCGGGTTCATGGTGCCGACGAGCAGGAACCTGGCGGCATGCTGGACGGAGACCCCGTCGCGCTCGACGTGGGCGCGGCCCATCGCGGCGGCGTCGAGGAGCAGGTCGACGAGATGGTCGGGCAGGAGGTTGACCTCGTCGACGTAGAGCACGCCGCGGTGGGCGGCGGCGAGCAGGCCGGGCTCGTAGGCCTTGACCCCGTCGCCGAGGGCCCGCTGCAGGTCGAGGGTGCCGACGACCCGGTCCTCGGTGGCACCGACGGGCAGCTCGACCAGGGCGGACCGGCGGCGCACGGCGCTGCTCAGGGGCGCGTCCACCGGATGCGGGCCGTCGGGGCAGGACCGGTCCGGCGCGGCGGGGTCGCAGGCGAACCGGCAGCCGGCGACGACGTCGACCTCCGGCAGCAGCGTGGCGAGGCCCCGCACGACGGTCGACTTGGCGGTGCCCTTCTCACCCCGGACGAGCACCCCGCCGATCGCCGGGGACACGGCGGTGAGCAGCAGCGCGAGGCGCAGGTCGGGCAGGCCGACCACGGCCGAGAACGGATACGGCGACGTCACGGGCACATCCTCCTCGAGCGGGTCCGCGCCCGCTGGGTCATGGAGCACGAGCGGCCGGAGTCTCCTGACTCCCGGATCGCCGCCGTCCCCCGACCTTCCGACCTGTGGCCGTGGCCCGTGCGCTGGAGGACGACTCCCCGGTCACAGTGGCGGGACCGTCCCAGAATCGCACTGGGTTCCTCCCTGTGACCGCTCGGGGTTCATCCTGTCCCAGGGCTCCCAGTGACGTCAACGTGACCCAAATCCTTGGCCGGCGGCGCGCGGGGCCGAACAGGGGACGTGTGGAGGACCGCGGCGCACGCCGTCCTGTGTGCCGTGCTGCGCCGGGCGGGGAAGGCGGCCAAACCGGCCCGGCTGGGCGCGGAGACGCAGCCGCTCGGAGGGCCTTACCCAAGGCTTTACCGGAGGGCGGCCTTGCGGCGTTTCTTCTCCGGCGGCACTGGAGCGCGGCGGGCGGCGAGCCAGACCATCGCGCCGACGCCCACGATGAGCAGCGCCGGGATCAGCCAGTCGGTGAGCACGAACGGGGTCGCCGGGGCGGGCGGCGGCGCGGCCTGCTGGGGGCCGGCGGTGGGTGCCGCGGCCGCTGGCGCGCTCTCCTTGCTCAGCGCCCGGGTCAGCGCCTCGGACGGCCCGGCCGTCGGGGCGGTCCAGCCCGCCGGCGCCGGCGTCACCGGCCCGCCGTACGTGAACCGCAGCTGCCCCTTCACCGCCTCGCCGTCGGAGGCGACCGACTGGTACGCCACGACGTACAAACCCTGCTCCGGCCAGTGCGAGACGGCCACCAGCGCCGGGAAGCCGGTGTTGTAGACCTTCGGCTCGAACTTGCCGTCGACGAGGAAGTACTCCTGGACCGGCTTGTCGAGGCGCTTGGGCTCCCCGCCGCGCCAGCCGCCGTCGACCCGCTGCCCGGACGGGGCGGTCACGGTGAACCACGCGAAGGACGCCGGCTGCTCGGTGAAGTACAGCGCCACGTCGGCCCGCGGCTGGTCGACCGTGCTGTCCTGGACGGGGTCCGACATGGCCAGCTGCCCGTGCGCGGCGGCGGGCACCGCGGTCACCACGAGGCCGAGCGCCGCGACGACGGCCAGCACCGCAACCCTGACGGCATTGACCGCAATGACGCTGCCCGATCGCATCGGCACATGATGCCGGGTTCCCCCATAGCCGACAAGACGCTAAATTCACGATCCTGACGAACCCCGCCGCCCCGGGAGCCTCCTTCGTGCCTGCCGCCCGCGCCACCACCACCGCCGCCGCCGTGTGCCTCCTGGCGCTCCTGGCCGGCTGCGACTCCTCCCCCGCCCCCGTGCCGTCACCCTCCGTCGCGCTGCCTTCTCCCACGGCCGCCGCCGTGCGGTCCGCCGCCTCGTCGCCGCCCGCCGCCTCGTCGCCGCCCGCCGCCTCGTCGTTGCCCGCCGTCGACAAGGAGGTCGTGGTCACCGTCGTCAAGCGCAAGGTGTCCCCGCCGACCAGCCGGGTCGAGGTCGCCAAGGGCAGCCTGGTGCGCATCACCGTCACCTCCGACGTCGCCGACGAGCTGCACGTCCACGGCTACGACAGGACGCTGCCCCTGCCGGCCGGGGCGCCCGCCTCGCTCGACCTGCGGGCCGACCGGACCGGGCTGTTCGAGGTCGAGACGCACGCGTCGCACCTCGTGCTGTTCCAGCTCGTGGTCCGTTGAACGCCGCTCTCCAGCCGGTCCTGGCGCACGGCGTCGGCGGCCGTCAGGACCTCCCGCTGACCCTCGGCCAGCTCCTCGCCGGTGCCGCCGCCGCGCTGGTCGTGTCGTTCCTGGTCCTCGGCGTCGCGTGGCGTTCGCCGCGGCTCGACCCGGCCGCCGGCCGCCCGCTCCGGCTCCCGACCGTGCCGCCGCTGGTCCCGCGCCTGATCGGCATCGCGCTGCTCGGCGTCCTGGCGTGGACGTTCACGCTGCCCGACACCGCCGACAACCCCGCGGCCGGCATCGTGTACGTGCTGTTCTGGGTCGGACTGGTCCCGCTGTCGCTGCTGCTCGGCCCTGTCTGGCGGGCGCTGAACCCGCTGCGGACCCTGTCGCTGGGCTTCACCGCCCGCCGGCCGTTGCCCGAGTCCGTCGGCTACTGGCCCGCCGCGGCCGGACTGTTCGCGTTCGCCTGGCTGGAGCTGGTCGCCCCTGACCGGGCGACCCTGCCGGTCCTCGGCACCTGGCTCGCCGTGTACGCCGTGGCGATGCTCGCCGGCGCCTTCGTCTACGGCCCCGGCTGGTTCACCCGCGGCGACGCGTTCGAGGTGCTCAGCGACCTCGCCGGCCGGCTGGCGATCATCGGCCGCCGCCCCGACGGCACCCTCGTGCTGCGCAACCCGCTCGACGGCATGGCCGGCCTGCGCCCCGCACCCGGCCTCGTCGCGGTCGTCGTCGTGCTGCTCGGCGCGACCTTCTACGACGCGATGTCCGGCGCCCTGTTCTGGCTGCGTTTCACCCAGGAGAACGGCCTGCCCGCCCCCGTCACCGGCACCCTCGGCCTGCTCGGCGTCGTGGGCGCGGTGGCTCTGGCGTACACCGTGGCCACCCGCACCGCGGGCCGGCGCGGCCACACGTCAGCGGAGCGCACCCCCGGCGAGCTGGCCCACTCGATCGTGCCGATCGTCGTCGGCTACGTCGTGGCGCACTACTACTCGCTGTTCGTCCTGGAGGGCCAGCGCACGGTCGCGCTGCTGCTGGGCGAGCCGGACTTCGACCCGTACAGCGGCGTCATCACCCCGACGGGCGTCGCCAACGTCCAGGTCACCGCCATCATCCTCGGGCACCTGGTCGGCACGGTCCTCGCCCACGACCGGGCCCTGAAACTCTTCCCCCGCGCCCAGGCCATGACCGGCCAGGTGCCGCTGCTGGGGCTGATGGTCACCTACACGGTCGCCGGCCTGCTGCTGCTCTTCACCGGCTGAGCCACCCGGGGTCACCGGCCCGGAAATGCTTGGTAGAGCGGCGCGAGGGAGGAGCGCCGCTCTACCAGTCCAGCGATATATGTATATCGAAGGGGGGCCTTCGAGCTAGTCCGTGCGAGGGCCTGTCCGGCCCTTTCGGTTGCTGCTGAGAAGAGCATGCCCCCCGTCACTTGGCGCCCACTTGGCGAACACTTGCGCCGTCGTGTCACCCACCCGACACTCGTGTCCGGTATCACCGCATCCTCCTCAGCCCTCCGCGACGGGGCCGGGCAGCGCGAAACGCCGGCCAGCCCGAAGGCTGACCGGCGTTCCTAGCGCAGTCGAGACGCACCCGAGCGCGCGGGTCAGGCGCTGCTGTCGGAGATCTCGTAGTTCGGGCCGTCCATGATGTCACCGAGGAAGCTCTCGAAGCGCTCGGTCAGCGACATGACCTGCGAGTCCGACGCCTCCTCGGAGGCGCCGAGCTCGGCGGCGCCGAAGCCCGCGGAGCCCTCCTGACCGTACGCGGCGAAGGTGTGCTCCGACTCGATCTCGGTGTGCTCGTAGCGGGTGTACTCGGTGATCTCGTAGTGGTTGCCCGCGGCATCCGTGTACTCGATGTGCTTGACGTTCTCGTACTCGGTGTGCTCGATGCTCTGGTGGTCCTGCTCGAGGATCCCGTACTGCGAGCTGTAGTCCTGCTCGCTGCCGCTCTCCATGTGGGCCTCCGCGAGGCCGCTGTGGGTCTCGCCGGTCTCGATCTCGCCGTACTCGCTCATGGGGGTGGTCCTCTCGGATTTCATCTCGGTGTTGCGCTGTTGGACCTAACGGTACGGCCACCCGACATGACCAAAATCCCGGAAACGTGCCACCCGCACATCAGCCGAACCGCCCGCCCCCAACACGTGACCGGCCGGCGGCCCGGACCGCCGGGTCAGCGGCCGAGACCCGCCTCGCGGGCCCGCACGATCGCTTCGGAGCGGTCGGCGACCTGCAGCTTCGCGAACACGTTCGAGACGTTGTTGCGGACCGTCTTCTGCGACAGGAACAGTGCCTGCGCGATCTGGGCGTTGGAGCGGCCGGCGGCCAGCAGCTCCAGGATCTCCCGCTCGCGGGCGGTGAGCTCGGGAAAGGCCGTTGTCGCGGTCGGCGGGCCGGCGGCGAAGAACTCGGCGATGCGGCGGGCCAGGGTCGCGCCGAAGACCGCGCCGCCGGAGGCGACGGTGTTGATGGCGCGCACGATCTCCTCCTGCTCGGCGCCCTTGACGAGGTACCCGCGGGCCCCGGCACGCACGGCGCTGAAGACGGTCCCGTCGTCCTCGGACATGGTGAGCACGACGACCCCGACGGAGGAGGCCTCGGTGGCGAGGCGGCGGGTCGCCTCGATGCCGTTGAGGTCGGGCATCTGCACGTCCATGACGACGACGTCGGGCAGCAGCTCGACGGCGAGGGCGACGGCCTCCGCCCCGGTGGCGGCGGTGCCGACGACGTCGATGCCGTCGACGGAGCCGAGCAGCACGGCGAGGCCGTCGCGGAAGATCGGGTGGTCGTCGGCGACCAGGACCCGGACCGGTTCATCGGCCATCGGGCACCTCCTGTTGTGCGCGGGTGGCAGATCCTAACGGCAAGGTGGCCCGCACCGTGGTGCCGCCGCCGGGCGGGCAGGAGATCTCACACCGGCCGCCGAGCTCGGCGGCCCGTTCGCGCAGCGAGATCAGGCCGACGCCGGACGGCGTGCCGACCGCGATCCCGCCGCCGTCGTCCACCACCGACACCACCAGGCTGTCGCCGGAGGACGAGACGGAGAAGTCCACCACGCACGACCCGGCCCGCGCGTGCTTCGACACGTTGGTCAGGGCCTCCGACGCGATGCGGTACGCCGCCACCTCCACCGCCGCGGCCAGCCCGGCCGGCAGGTCGCCGGTCACGCGGATCGTCAGCGCGGGCGTGCGCAGCCGGTCGGCGACCTGGTCGACCGCGCCGATCAGGCCCACGTCGTCGAGCGCGGGCGGGCGCAGGTCGTGCACCAGCCGGCGTACGTCCGCCAGGGCCGTCGACACGTCCTCCCGCGCCTGCCGCAGCACGTCGTCGGCGCGGGCCGGCGTGGACTTCAGCAGGTTGCGGGCGGTGTCGATGCGCAGCGCCACCCCGCCGAGCGCCGGGCCGAGGCCGTCGTGCAGGTCGCGGCGCACCCGGCGGCGCTCCTCCTCGCGCGCCCCGACGAGACGCTCCCGGCTGCGCTGCAGCTCCGCGGCCAGGTGACTGGAGCGGGCCGCGGCCGCCGCCTGCCGGACCACGTCGGCGAGGAGCCGCTCGTCGCGCGGCGACAGCACGGTGCGGGGACCGCCGGCGGGCAGGATCAGCCGTCCCACGGTTTCGCCACGGTACGTGATCGGCAGCGTCTGCGTGTCGGGGACCGCGTGCCCGTGCTCGGCGAGCAGCGTCGAGTCCCCGCCGCGGTGGACCTCGACGGCCACGTACGGCGCGTTGAACGCCTCGGCGACGCTGCGTGCCACGGCCAGCAGCTGGTCCTCGGGGCTGTCGGTGCGCTCCAGCTGCTCGGCGAGGCCGGACACGACGCGGTACGGGTCGTGCCGCCGCCCGAGCACCACCCGCTGCACGAGCTGCCAGAGGCGGTGGCGCAGCGGGCCGTACACGAGCATCACGACGAGCAGCCCGGCCAGCGCCGCACCCTGCTCGTCGAACAGTGTCGTCGCGGCGGCCAGCAGGACCGCGTCGACGGCGACGACGAGCGTGGCCAGGGCGCCGTAGAGGACGGTGCCGCCGAGCAGCCGGTCGATGTCCACGAGGCGCGGGCGCAGGATGCCGATCGAGATGGCCGCGCCGGTGACCATGATCGCCACGAACAGCCCCGCCGACAGCGCCGACTGCGGCAGCAGCAGCGCCGAGAGCATGACCAGCACGTCCACCACGCCGGCCCAGACGAGCCAGCGCATGCGGGCCTTGTCCAGGCCGGTGGCGTGCCGGTACCGGCGGAACACCACCACGAAGGGGACCAGCATGCTCAACGGCAGGGCCGCGTAACCGACCCGCAGCAGCGCCTCCCAGACGGCGTCGGGCAGCGGGACCGGGAGCAGATCGACGGACAGCTGGCGCAGGTGCGCCGGCTCGACCTCGGCGTCCGCGGCACCGGCGATGCGCGTCGGCACGAACAGCAGCGTCACCGGCAGGATCGCGGTGAAGCCGAGGCTGACGTACGAGGCCCAGCGCCACCGTCCGGCGGGCGGGCGGCCGTCGGGGTAGAAGATCAGCAGCAGCGGCAGCGAGAACAGCAGCGCCGCGCCGAGGCGCTGGTAGAGCCACCACGAGATGGTCACGCCGGGCAACCACGGGTCGTGCGCGGTGGCGTAGGCGACCCAGGCGGCGCAGGTGCCGTCGGCGGACCAGTGCAGGCCGGTGACGCACAGGATCCAGGCGACCGCGTTGCGCGGCACCTTGCGGGCCAGCAGCGCCCCCGGCACGGCGAGGGCCAGCCCGGCGACGCCCGAGATCCAGCCTGCCTCGATGCCGTCGGTGGCGCGGCGCTGCGCGCCGATCGCGACCTCCAGGACGATCGACATGACCGTCGCGGCGAGCGCGAGCAGGGCGAAGAGCCCGCCGGCGAGGGTGGTCAGGCGCATGCGCATGCGGCACATCGTGTCAGCCGCGGCGTCCCGAGGTCCCGAGGACCGGTGTCCCGTCCCGGCCGGGACACCGAAGGGGACGCGACCGGGGGCGCCGGGCCCTGCCGCCCGGGTCGCCGCGGGACGCAGGATTCTCGGCATACCCGGCGAGCCGCGCCGTTCACATAAAGGATCTGACATGAGCATCCGCACCGAACCCGTCCCCGCCCGCACCGACGTCCGCGACCTGCCGCAGCCCCCGGCCGCCATCTCCGTCCGCGGCGTGCGGGCCCTGGGCCTGGCCCTCACCGCCGGCACCGCGGCGTGGGCGACCAGCATGTTCACCGTCGGCAACAACCCGACGGACTCGCTGGGCTTGACCATCACCGACGTCACCGGCGGGCTCTTCCAGCTGGGGCTGTTCGCCCTGCTGGCGATCCAGGTCCGGACCCGCGCGACCGGCCTGACGAAGGTCGCTCGCGGCATGCTGGTCGTCGAGCACGTCCTGCTCGCCATCGCCACCGTGTGGAGCTTCCTGCACGCCGTCCCCGCGCTGCGTGACGCGGTGTGGCTGATCCCGATGGACGTGTTCTGGCCGCTGTCGATGCTCGGCATGGCCGTCATCGGCGTGAAGATCCTGTTCGCCGGCCGCTGGAAGGGCGTGGCCCGGGTGTGGCCCACGGTCGCGGAGAGCTGGGCCGTGATCACCGTGCCGGCGTTCGGGATCTTCGGCTCCCCGGTGGCGGACTACATCGGCGGCACCCACCTGGTCGTCGGCTACGCCGCGCTCGGCGTCATCCTCATGCTGCGCCCGCGGCTGACCGGTGCCCGCTGACCGCCGCCTGCTCCCGCACATCGTCACCCAGGAAGCCCTTGCCGGTCTCGGCGAGGGCTTCCTGCATGACGTCGATCAGCGGGGTGCCCCCGGCGCCGTCGGCGAACGCCTGCACGGCGACCCGCAGCGCGGTCAGGAACGCCGCGGCCGTCAACCGGGCGCGCAACGGTGTGCCCACCCCGCGCGCGGACAGCTCGGCCGTCAGGCCGTCCTCCATCGAGGTGTACGTGGTGACCTGCTGCGCGGCGAGTGCCGGGTGCCGCCGCACCAGCCGGACCTGGGCGATCCAGCCCGGATCGCGGGTGCTGAGCTCCTGGAACACCTCGACGGCGGCCGCGGTCAGCACCGGCCACGGCGCCTCGCTCCCCGGGCGGGAGCGCACCACGTCCAGCAGCCGCCGCATGCGGGCCAGGTCGCCGTGCAGGAGGGCCTCCTCCTTGCTGGCGAAGTAGTTCGAGAACGTCCGCCGCGACACCTCGGCGGCGTCGGCGATCGCCTCGACGGTGACCCGCTCCAGGCCGTGCTCGATCGCCAGCCGCACGGCAGCGTCATGCAGGGCCTGCCGGGTAGCGGACTTCTTGCGTTCGCGCAGCCCGGTGCTCACACCCCGAATGTTACCCAGTTCTCACCGGGCAAACTTGCGCACTGGGCAACTTTTACAGATGCTTGTAGAAGGCAAGTATTTGAGGAGGTGTCCGATGGAGCTGCGCGACGAGTTGTACGAACTGGTGAAGGCCCTGCGCGTGCTCAAGCAGCAGCGGCACCCGGTGCTGCCGGCGGGGACCGTCGGGCTGCTGCAGGCGATCGACCGGGTGCGCAGCGCCACCGGTGGTTGCCACCTGAAGCAGGTCGCCGCCGCCATCGCCCTCGACCAGTCCACCGCCAGCCGGGCGGTCAGCGCGGCCGAGCGCTCCGGGCTCGTGCGCCGGGTCGCCGACCCGCACGACGGGCGGGCCAGCCTCCTCGAGCTCACCGACGCCGGCCGCACCACCCTCGCGGACGCCGTCGCCTGGTACAGCGCCCTGCTGTCCGACGCCCTGCGCGACTGGAGCGACGAGGACCTCGAACGGTTCGGCGGCTACCTGCGCCGCTTCACGAACGACCTGCACGCTTCGCACCTGGAGGCAACACGATGAGTCAGACGAAGACCGAGGAGCCGATGAGCCATCGGCAGATCCTCGAGGCGCTGAGCGGCCTGCTGCTCGTGCTGTTCGTGGCGATGGTCAGCTCGACCATCGTCTCCACCGCCCTGCCGAAGATCATCGGGGCACTCAACGGCACGCAGAGCCAGTACACCTGGGTCGTCACCGCCACCCTGCTGACCGCGACCGCCTCCACGCCGATCTGGGGCAAGCTCGCCGACCTGTACAACAAGAAGCTGCTCGTCCAGATCTCGATCGTCGTCTTCGTGGTCGGCTCGATCCTCGCCGGGCTCGCCCAGAACGCCGGCGAGCTGATCGCCGCCCGCGCCTTCCAGGGCATCGGCGTCGGCGGCCTGCAGGCCCTCGTCCAGGTCGTCATCGCCGCGATGATCCCGCCGCGGGAGCGCGGCCGGTACAACGGCTACCTCGGCGGCGTGATGGCCGTCGCCACCGTGGGCGGCCCGCTGCTCGGCGGTGTCATCGTGGACACCTCGTGGCTCGGCTGGCGCTGGTGCTTCTTCGTCGGCGTGCCGATCGCCGTCATCGCGCTGTTCGTGCTGCAGAAGACCTTGCACATCGCCACCCTGCGCCGCGACAACGTGAAGATCGACTACCTGGGCGCCTCGCTGATCGCCGCCGGCGTCAGCGTCCTGCTCATCTGGGTGTCGTTCGTCGACGGCTCGTTCGCGTGGCTGTCCTGGCAGACCTTCGCCATGGTCGGCGCCGGCCTGGTGCTGCTCGCCCTCGCCGTCTGGGTCGAGGCCCGCACCGCGGAGCCGGTCGTCCCGCTGGACATCGTCCGGCAGCGCACCACCGCCCTGTCCATCATCGCCAGCCTCTCCGTCGGCATGGCCATGTTCGGCGGCGCGGTCTTCCTCGGCCAGTACTTCCAGATCGGCCGCGGCTACACCCCGACCGAGGCCGGCCTGCTCACCATCCCGATGATGGCCGGCGTGCTCGGCGCCTCCATCGTCGTCGGGCGGCTCATCACCAGGTCCGGCAACATCAAGCCGTACATCGTGGCCGGCACCGTCATCCTCGTCCTGGGCTTCGCCGCCCTGGCCACCATCGACCACCAGACGTCGCTGGTCTACGTCGGCGCGGCCATGTTCCTCGTCGGCGTCGGCGTCGGCTCCTCCATGCAGAACCTCGTCCTCGCCGTGCAGAACACCGTCCCGCTGAAGGACATCGGCGCCGCCAGCTCCACCATCGCCTTTTTTCGCTCCCTGGGCGGCACCATCGGCGTCTCGGTCCTCGGCGCCGTCCTCGCCCGCCGCGTCACCGACAACATCACGCACGCTCTGGCCGCCGCGGGGGTCCCGGCCGGCTCCGGCGGCGGCGCCAGCAACCTCAACCTCAACGCCCTCCCGCCCGCCGTGCAACACATCGTCCGGGCCGCTTACGGCGACGCGACCGGCCACATCTTCCTCATCTCGGCCGGCATCGCGCTCGTCGGCGTCCTCGCCGCGGCACTGATGCGCCCGACCGCGCTGCGCAGCACGCTCGACCTGGCCGCCCCGGCCGAGAAGGTCCCGGTCACGACGCGCTGAGCCCGCTCCGACGTGGGCGGGGCGGCCAACCCCTCGGGCCGCCCCGCCCACCACATCCACCGGCAGCCGCCCGTGCCCGGCTGCCGGTTCCCGTTTCCGCAGCCGCGGTGGTGCCGGCGGCGGTTCGCTCTGCTCTTGCGACGCCCGGCGCCGATCGGCATTGATCTTGCCCGGGTTGATCGAAGTCGCACGGTGGTCATCCAAATGGCCGCGGCGCGACTTGGATCACCACGGCTGTTCGGCGAGGCGGTGACCGCCGGGTGCCGCGGGCAGCCCTGCTGGCCGCTCACCCCGCCCGCGACGCCCGGCGCAGGCTCGCCGCAGTCCTGCAGCGCCGGCGCCGGTTCCCTTGATCTTGCGGGGTTGATCGAGGTCCCGTGGTGGCCATCCGGATGGCCGCGGCGCGACCTGGATCACCACGGGGGTTCGGCCTCGGCGGCGAGTTCCTGCGGCCGGTGCACGTACGCGGTCGTGAAGCACCTGCGACCGAGAAAGTCGTTGACGTGCCGGCCCTCCCGCAGCACCCGCCGCACCAGCGCCGGGAAGCCAGGGTCGTCGCGGCGCACCACCAGCAGCGGCGGCGCACAGCCCTACGGTTTGCGGCCGACGACGCCGTAGATCTGCAGGTCGGCGCTGACCGGGCGGTCGGTGGTCTCGTCGGGGCGCCAGTCGCCGACCGGGACGATGCCGGGCTCGACGATCTCCAGGCCGGCGAAGTACTGCTCGATGGCCGACCTGGGGCGGGCGCGGACATCGGTGCCGCCGGCGGCGAACATCTTCTCGTAGGCGGCGACGCCGTCGGGGGTGCTGAAGTCCATCGTGCCGTGGGTGACGACCAGGTGGCTGCCGGAGGGCACCGCGTCGAGCAGGCGGCGCACGACGGCGGCGACCTGCTCGTCGTCGTGGACGAAGTGCAGCGTGGTGACCAGCAGGATGCCGACCGGCCGGGTCAGGTCGAGGGTCTCCAGCAGGCTCGGGTGGGTCAGGATCGCCTCGGGGTCGCGGACGTCGGCCTCGATGTAGGTCGTCTTGCCGCGCGGGTCGCCCTGCAGCAGGGCGCGGGCGTGGACCATGACGATCGGGTCGTTGTCGACGTAGACCACGCGGGCGTCGGGGGCGACCCGCTGCGCGACCTCGTGGGTGTTGTCCGGGGCGGGCAGGCCGGTGCCAAGGTCGAGGAACTGCCGGACGCCGGACTCGGCCAGGAAGCGCACGCTGCGGCCGAGGAAGGCGCGGTTGGCCCGGGCCAGGGCGACCACGGCGGGGAACCGCGCGGCGATCGCGTCGCCGGACTCACGGTCGGCGGCGAAGTGGTCCTTGCCGCCGAGCCAGTAGCTGTACCGCCGGGCAGGGTGCGGGACGGTGGTGTCGATCCGACTCTGCTCCGTGCTGTCCACCCGGCGCGTCCTCTCCACCGTCGACCATAACGCTGCGTATCGAACCTAGTGGATCAGCGGACGGGACGCCAAGGCACGGAACGGTCACCGTGATGTGATCGAAGAGATGAGGCCGTAGTCGAGGGCCTCCTGCGCGGACAGCACCCGGCCGGTGGACAGGTCGTCCTCCACACGGGAGCGGGGCTGGCCGGTCGCGCCGGCGATGCGCAGGACCAGGTCCTCCAGGTCGCGCAGGTACCGGCCGGCCTCGGCGACGACCTGGTCGGCGGTGCCGCCCGGGCTGCTGACCTTCGGCTCGGACAGCCGGAACCTGGCGTGCGCGAACGCCGAGCGGGTCGCCGCGGCGCAGAACACCCCGATGGCGGCCCCGCCGACCTGGCCGACGGCGGTGGCGTGCACCGGGGCGTGCACGGCGTCGAGGGCGTCGACCAGGGTGAAGACCGCGGCGAGCTGGCCCTCCTCGGCCGCCAGATGCAGGCTGATCGGGTCGGGGCCGATGGCGTCGAGGGCGAGCAGCGTCGCCGCGACCCGCCCGGCCATCTCGGGCTCGATCGCGCCGCGCAGGAACACCATGCGGCGGCCGAAGAGCTGCTCGTCGAGCCAGGGCGCGGGCTGGGGCGGCGGCGCCGGCGGGTCGTCGTCCGGGCGCCGGTCGTAACGGAACCGCGAGCTGTGCTCCATGCGAGCGACCCTAGGCGACCGCGCGGCAGGTCACCGAGCGGCGCGGGGCCATTCCGCTGCCAGCGGAAGGACCGGCGCTCCACGCGAGGCGGATTTACCTGTTTTTCCCGACCTGCCACTTTCGGCTGGCACCATGCGGGGGTAGGTACAGCCCCACGACTTCTGGAGTGCGCATGGACGCCTCGCTCACCGAGTCCGGCCTCGCCCACCGGGACCTCGCCGAGATCGTCAACGAGGTCTGGGACGCGTACCTGCAACAGCCCGAGGCCCAGCCCACGGACCACGAGCCGGCCCTGGACGTCCGGCCGATCACCGCCGCGGTCTCGATCACCGGTGCGTGGGAGGGGCACGTGCGGGTGCTGGTGCCGCCGGCGGCGGCGCACGACATCACCGGGCTGATGCTGGCGATGGAGCCCGACGAGGTCAGCGACCGCGACGTCACCGACGCGATGGGCGAGCTCATCAACATCGTCGGCGGCAACCTGAAGAACCGCGGCGCGCAGCCGGCGAAGCTGGGCCTGCCCGTCGTCGCGACCGGCAAGATGCTCTTCCCGGCGACCCGCGAGACGCTCCGACTCGCCGTCGGCTGGCAGGACAAGCCCGACCAGCCGATCACGTTCAGCGTCCTGCACGTGCACCGGGAACGGCCGGTCACCACCCGGCTGCCGTGACCGCCGCTACCAGGGTGCGCTGCCGCACCAGGGCGGCCTCGATGCGTTCCGCCGGTGCCGGCGTGCCGTAGTAGTGGCCCTGGCCGTAGCGGCAGCCCGCATTCCGCACGACCTCCAGGTGCCGCTGCGCCTCCAGACCGGCGCGAGGTACGCCGCGACCGGGGTGGCGACCGCGGAGACACCGGCGGTGAAGACGCCCGCGGCGAGCGCGACGAGGCTGAACACGGCGCCGCGCGGCGCGGACCCGCCGGGCGCGGCACCCGCCGACGCCGGGACGGCCGCCGCAACGGCCTCCACCGCGCCGCCCGGCTCCGGGGCGGTCTGCGTCACGGCACCCGCCGACACCGGGACGGTCGGCTCCGCGGCACCCGGCTCCGGGGCGGTCCGCGTCCCGGCGGCTTCCACCGCGACGGTCTGCACGGTGGCAGCCGGCTCGAAGGCGGTCCGCGTTACGGCGGATTCCACCGCGGCGCCCGGTCCGGGAGCGGTCCGTGCCGGGGCGGCGCGGGCGAGGCGCAGCAACCAGCCGGCGTGCAGCGCGGCGGCCGCGGCGGCGGCCACGAGCACGACGGCGTTGGCGGGCAGCCCGAGCGGTGGGCCACCGAGCAGGACGGCAGCGGCCACGGTCAGTGTGAGCGGTGCGGAGGCCATGAGCATCCGGTTTCGTGATCTGTGCGCGCCACCGATACCCGGTCTCATCGCGTCGGTCCGTTCGCTCAGCGGGGGCCTTCTGGCTGCCCCACGCAACGACGAGCACCGACCCCGGTGACGTCACCGTCACCCGTTCGGACGAACTTCCGCCCGCTTTGCCCATTTTTATGACGATGCCTTGCCGGCCGGATGTGCGGCCGCCCGCCGGCTGGGTAAAGGGCCCGGGTTCGACCCAGAGTTGATCTTGGCCCGGAAGCGTCCGCGCCCCCGCCGGCACCCCGGCATGGCAGCATAGGCGGATGGGGACCGTCGATGAGGTGCGCAGCGTGGCGCTGAGCCTGCCGCGCACCACCGAGCACCTGATCCGCGACCGGGTCAAGTTCAGGGTCGGCAGGATCGTCTATCTGGCGTTGTCGCAGGACGAGACGACGCTCGGGTTCGCGTTCCCGAAGGAGGAACGCGACGCGCTCATCGCCACCGACCCCGCCCGGTTCTTCCTGCCGCCGGTGTCGGACCTGCGCTTCAACTGGGTCTGCGGGCACCTGGCCACCCTCGGCGGCGCCGAGCTGCGCGACCTGATCGTCGACGCGTGGCGCATGGTCGTGCCGAAACGCGTCTACGCCACCTGGGCCCGCTGACCACCCGCCCGCCGCCGGCACTCGGGCGCGCGCGGCGGGCGCCCGGCTGCCTAGACTCGCCGGGTGGAACTGGCCGTCCCGCCGTTGTTCGAGGCGCTCGCCGGCGCCCGCAGCATCCTCGTCGCCGGTGCCGGCGGCGGGTTCGACGTGTATACCGGCCTGCCGCTCGCGCTGGCCCTGCGGGCCCAGGGGCGCATCGTGCACCTGGGCAACCTGTCGTTCGCGTCGCTGGAGGTGCTCGACCTCGACACGTGGCTCGCGCCCGGCGTGGCGGTGGTGACCGCGCGGAGCAGGTCCTGGCCCGCATCGAACAGTTCCGGGCCGGGATCACCCCGCGGGTCCCGCGCGGCTACCCGCACTGACGCTCCGGGGTACCGTGCGGCCATGGAGTTCGACGGCGCGGACGGACGCGACCTGATGGCGACGGCGGCCGGCGAGCTGGCCGCGCGGGAGCCGGACCTGCACCTGCTGGAGGCGGCCTGCACCGCCCTCGCCGGCCGGATCGACCGCGGCGACATGATGATCGGCATCCTGCCGACCGGCGCCGCCGCGGTCGTCGTCGCCGGGCTGAGCACCGTGGCCACCGCCACCGCCTGGTCCACCCTCGGCCGCTGCTACCTCGGCGTCGACGGGGCGCTGCTGCCGCCGGTCGCGTCCCTGCCCGGCCACGCGCAGGGCTCCCCGCTGGACCGTGCCCGGGCGTGCTTCGCGCAGGCCGCCGCCCTCGGCGACCGCGACGGCGCGCTGCTGTTCGCCCGCGCGTGCGCCGACGGCCCACCGGACGCGCAGCGGGCCGCCCGCGAGCACCTGCGCCCGCACGCCGCCACCGACCCGGAGGCCCGCTACCGGCTCGGCCTGGTCGAGCAGTGGCTCGGCGACCCGTCCGCCGCCGTGCCGCACCACGAGTGGGCCGCCGCCCGGGGCAACGCCGACGCCGCGTTCGAGCTGTACGTCCTGCACTCCACCGGCGCCGGCGTCCCCCTCGACGAGGACACCGGCCGCACCTGGCTGCTGCGCGCCGCCGACCTCGGCCAGCACCGCGCCCTCTACAACCTCGGCGCCGCCCACGCCACCGGCTCCGGCTTCCCCGCCGACCTCACCGTCGCCGCCGCGTACTACCGCCGGGCCGCCGAGGCCGGCAACCCCAGGGCCGCCGCGACGCTCGGCTACCTGTACCTGACCGGCGGAGGCGTCCCCGAGGACGAGACCACCGCGGCCCGCTGGTTCGACATCGCCGACGCGCTGGGCTACCCGGTCGACGAGTGGCTCGACCAGCTCGGCCTGGACCGCCCTCAACCTCAGGGCGCCTGAGGAGGACCCCTATCGACCCCTGAACGGCCGGGGGGAACAGCCGGACGGGGTGCATCGGTGAGATATTGAGTTGGTGGACCATTTCACAACGGTTGCGGGCGCGCTGTCACACGCCCTTAACATCCGTTCATGACTGAGGCTGGCCGGTCGGGGCCGCACGAGCCTGACGAGTTGCGGCTGGGGGCAGACTTCGCCGGCGGCGACCTGGAGCAGTGGCAGAAGCTCGCCCTCGCGGTGCTGCGCAAGGCGGGCACCGCCGATGACGGCACGCCGCCGGAGGCGGTGCGGGAGCTGCTGGGCAGCGTCACGTACGACGGGATCGCCGTCGCGCCGCTGTTCACCGCGGGCGACGCCGCGGCGTTGCCGGCGGTCGGGTGGCCGGGGCAGACGCCGTTCATCCGGGGTGGCAGCGCGGCCCCGCGGGCGTGGGACGTGCGGCAGCGGCACGCCGACCCCGACGCGAAGGTGACCCGCGAGGCGATCCTGGCCGACCTGGAGAACGGCGCGACCTCGATCTGGCTGGACGGGATCGCGCCCGGCAGCATCCCCGAGGTCCTCGACGGCGTGTACCTCGACCTCGCCCCCGTCGTGCTGGACTGCGGCGCCGACACGGAGGCCGCCGCGGCGGTGTTCCTCGGGCTGCCGGGTGAGGACAAGCGCGGCAACCTCGGCGCCGACCCGCTCGGCTGGCAGGCCGAGACGGGGCACCCCGCCGACCTCGGCATGCTCGGCCGGCTGGCGAAGTCGCCGGTGCCGGTCGCGACCGTCGACGCGACGCCCTACCACGAGGCCGGCGGCAGCGACGCCGAGGAGCTCGGGTTCGCCGCGGCGACCGGGCTGGCGTACCTGCGTGCGTTCGTCGACGCCGGGCTGAGCGCCGGGATGGCACTGCGCCAGCTGGAGTTCCGCTATGCGGCTGGCGGCGACCAGTTCGCCACCATCGCGAAGCTGCGCGCGGCGCGGCGGATCTGGGCGCGGATCGCGACGGTCTGCGACGTGCCGCACCTCGGCGCGCAGGTGCAGCACGCGGTGACGAGCGCGGCGATGATGACCGCCCGCGACCCGTGGGTGAACCTGCTGCGCACCACCGTCGCCTGCTTCGCCGCCGGGGTCGGCGGCGCCGGCGCGGTGACGGTGCTGCCGTTCGACGCGCGGCTCGGGCTGCCTGACGGCTTCTCCCGGCGGATCGCGCGCAACACCTCGACGCTGCTGATCGAGGAGGCGAACGTGGCCCGGGTCGTGGACCCGGCCGGCGGCTCCTGGTTCGTGGAGTCGCTGACCGACGCCCTCGCGCACGCCGCCTGGGACGTGTTCACCGAGGTGGAGCGGGCCGGCGGGATGCGCGCCGCCCTCGACAGCGGGCTGGTCGCGGACCGGGTCGCGGCGACCTGGCAGCGCCGCGCCGAGCGGATCGCGCACCGCCTCGACCCGGTCACCGGCGTGAGCGAGTTCGCCAGCCTCGAGGAGCGCCGCCCCGCCCGCTCCCCCGCGCCGCCGCCACCGACGGGTGGACTGCCGCGGCACCGGTACGCCGAAGCCTTCGAGACCCTGCGCGACGCCGCCGACGGCTCCGGAGCGACGGTCAGCCTGGTGACTCTCGGCCCGGTCGCCTCGCACACCGCCCGCGCGTCGTTCGCGGCGAACCTGTTCGCGGCCGGCGGCATCCGTACCGTCCACAATGGACCGAACCCGGAGGTCGCCTGCATCTGCGGGTCCGACCGGGCCTACGCCGAGCAGGCCGAGGAGACCGCGCGGCGGCTGAAGGCCGAGGGAGTGCGCACCGTCTGGCTGGCCGGGAAACCCGCCGGGTACGCGCACGTCGACGACTACCTGTACACCGGCTGCGACGCCCTCGCGGTGCTGCGCCGCACGCACTCGGACCTGGGACTGGTGACACCGTGATCCCCGACTTCTCCGAGGTCGCCCTCGGCACGCCCCGCGTCGACCCGGCCGCGCCCCAGCCGGGCGAGGCCTGGCAGACCCCCGAGGGCATCGACGTCGCCGGCGTCTACGGGCCGCCGGACCTCGCCGGGCTCGACTTCCTCGACACGTACCCGGGCGTCGCGCCGTACCTGCGCGGCCCCTACCCGACGATGTACACCACCCAGCCGTGGACGGTGCGCCAGTACGCCGGGTTCTCCACCGCCGAGGAGTCCAACGCCTTCTACCGGCGCAACCTCGCCGGTGGCCAGAAGGGCCTGTCGGTCGCGTTCGACCTCGCCACGCACCGCGGCTACGACTCCGACCACCCGCGCGTCGCCGGGGACGTCGGCATGGCCGGCGTCGCCATCGACTCGATCCTCGACATGCGGCAGCTCTTCGACGGCATCCCGCTGGACAAGATGAGCGTGTCGATGACGATGAACGGTGCCGTCCTGCCGGTCCTCGCCCTCTACATCGTCGCCGCCGAGGAGCAGGGGGTCGCGCCGGAGCAGCTGTCCGGCACGATCCAGAACGACATCCTCAAAGAGTTCATGGTCCGCAACACCTACATCTACCCGCCGGCACCGTCGATGCGGATCATCAGCGACATCTTCCGGTACACCTCGGAGAAGATGCCGAAGTTCAACTCGATCTCCATCTCCGGCTACCACATCCAGGAGGCCGGCGCGACCGCCGACCTGGAGCTCGCCTACACCCTCGCCGACGGCGTGGAGTACCTGCGCGCCGGCCGCGACGCCGGGCTCGACGTCGACGTGTTCGCGCCGCGGCTGTCGTTCTTCTGGGCCATCGGCATGAACTTCTTCATGGAGGTCGCGAAGCTGCGCGCCGGCCGGCTGCTGTGGGCCAAGCTCGTGCGCGACTTCGGCGCGAAGAACCCGAAGTCGCTGAGCCTGCGCACGCACTGCCAGACGTCCGGCTGGTCGCTGACCGCGCAGGACGTGTTCAACAACGTGGTGCGCACCTGCGTCGAGGCGATGGCCGCCACCCAGGGCCACACCCAGTCGCTGCACACCAACGCCCTCGACGAGGCGCTCGCCCTGCCGACGGACTTCTCCGCCCGCATCGCCCGCAACACGCAGCTGCTGCTGCAGCAGGAGTCCGGCACGACCAGGGTCATCGACCCGTGGGGCGGCAGCGCGTACGTCGAGAAGCTCACCCACGACCTCGCCACCCGCGCCTGGCAGCACATCCAGGAGGTCGAGGCGGCCGGCGGCATGGCCCGCGCCATCGACGAGGGCATCCCGAAGCTGCGCATCGAGGAGGCCGCGGCCCGCACCCAGGCCCGCATCGACTCCGGCCGGCAGCCGGTGATCGGGGTCAACAAGTACCGGCCCGACGCCGACGAACCCATCGAGGTGCTCAAGGTCGACAACTCCTCCGTGCGCGCCCAGCAGCTGGCGAAGCTCGCCCGCCTGCGCGCCGAACGGGACGACGCCCGCACGCGGGCCGCCCTGGACGCGCTGACCGAGGGCGCCGCCGGCGGCGGCAACCTGCTCGAGCTGTCCGTCGAGGCGGCCCGCGCGCACGCCACCGTCGGCGAGATCTCCGACGCCCTGGAGAAGGTCTTCGGGCGGCACACGGCGCAGATCCGTACCATCTCCGGGGTGTACCGCGACGAGGCAGGCGACGACCGGCTCATCGGACGGGTGCGGGCCGCGACCGCCGACTTCGCCGAGGCCGAGGGGCGCCGCCCCCGCATCCTGGTGGCGAAGATGGGCCAGGACGGTCACGACCGCGGCCAGAAGGTGGTCGCGACCGCCTTCGCCGACCTCGGCTTCGACGTCGACGTGGGCCCGCTGTTCCAGACCCCGGCCGAGGTGGCCCGCCAGGCCGTCGAGGCCGACGTGCACATCGTCGGCGTCAACTCCCTCGCCGCCGGGCACCTCACCCTGGTCCCGGCGCTGCGCGACGAGCTCGCCGCGCTCGGCCGCGACGACATCCTCGTCATCGTCGGCGGCGTCATCCCGCCGCAGGACTTCGACGAGCTGCGCGCCGCCGGCGCCGCCGCGATCTTCCCGCCCGGCACCGTGATCGCCGAAGCCGCGCTGGACCTGCTGGCTCAGCTACGCTCCCGGCATGGATGACGCCGCCCTCCGCGACGGCGTCCTGGCCGGGCAACGGGCCGCGATCGGGCGGGCGATCACCCTCGTGGAGTCGACCCGCCCCGACCACCGCGCCCGCGCGCAGGAGCTGCTCGTCGCGCTGACCCCGCACGCGGGCCGGGCCCGCCGGATCGGCATCACCGGCGTCCCCGGCGTCGGCAAGTCCACGTTCATCGACGCGCTCGGCGTCACCCTGACCGGCGCCGGGCACCGCGTCGCCGTCCTCGCCGTCGACCCGTCCTCGACCCGCACCGGCGGCAGCATCCTCGGCGACAAGACCCGCATGGCCCGTCTGGCCGTCGACGACGCGGCGTTCGTACGCCCGTCGCCCACCTCCGGCACCCTCGGCGGGGTCGCCCGGGCCACCCGCGAGGCGATGACGGTCGTCGAGGCCGCCGGGTACGACGTCGTCCTCGTCGAGACCGTCGGCGTCGGCCAGTCCGAGACCGCGGTCGCCGGCATGGTCGACACGTTCCTGCTGCTCG
This sequence comes from Dactylosporangium sp. NPDC050688, assembly GCF_040654515.1. NCBI lineage: Bacteria > Bacillati > Actinomycetota > Actinomycetes > Micromonosporales > Micromonosporaceae > Dactylosporangium > Dactylosporangium sp. NPDC050688. The sequence goes on along the minus strand of NZ_JBFAIC010000037.1, from coordinate 69,908 downwards.
CCCTCGCCCGCACCGGCGACCAGTTGCAGGGCATCAAGAAGGGCGTGCTGGAGCTCGCCGACGTGATCGCCGTCAACAAGGCCGACGGCCCCGGCGAGGCCGACGCCCGCAAGGCCGCCCGCGAGCTGGCCGGCGCGCTGCGCCTCCTGCACGGCACCACCGCCCGCCGCGGCACAGACCGCGCGGCACCGGCCGGCGGCGCCGACTGGCAGGTGCCGGTCGTGACGTGCAGCGGCCTCACCGGCGCCGGGCTGCCCGAGCTGTGGGCGCAGCTGGAGGCCCACCACGAGCACCTGTCCCGCTCCGGCGGCCTCGACCGCCGCCGCGAGGCGCAGCGGGTCGCGTGGATCTGGGAGACCGCCCGCGGCACGCTGCTGGACCGCCTGCAGGCCGACCCCGCGGTCCGCGAGCTCGCCCCGGACCTGGAGCGTCAGGTCCGCGCCGGGACGATGACCCCCGGCCAGGCCGCCGACGCGATCCTCGCCGCCTTCCACCTGCCGCGCTGAGTGCGGGCCGGTCCCGCCGCCGGACCGTCGCGGGCCGGGTCAGATCTCGACGGGCCTGCCCGTGGTGAGGTCGACGACGCTGATCGCCTCCATGGGGCACGACGCCACCGCGTCGAGGACGGCCTCGTCGTCCGGGGCGACGTCCGGCGCCACCGGGTGCGCCCGGCCCTCGGCCTCGTCCAGCTCGAAGCGGTCCGGGGCGATCCCCGCACAGCTGCCCGACCCGATGCACGTGTGATCCACGGTGATCCGCCACATACGTCCAAGTTATCGAACCGCGCCATTGTCCGCAGATCCTGCACCGGACCCAGCTGCTGTACGAGCCGTAGACGGACTCCGGCACGGGTGGCCGCGACTGATCCACGGCAGCGGGACCGCCCCGGGGCGTTGCGCACGGTCCGGGGCGGTCCTGCGGGCGGGAGCGGTCAGGCCTGCGCCGCGAGCGTGATCGAGCCGAGCAGCGCGGCGTCCTGCGCGAAGTCGGAGAGGACCACCTCGGGCGGGTACGGCAGCGCGTGGGAGAGCCGGTCGATCAGCAGCTCGCGCACCAGGTCGTCGCGGGCGACACCACCGACGAGCACCAGGCGCTGCGGGTCGAGCAGCAGGCAGCACGTCACGACGTGGCGGGCCAGCTCGTCGACCCGGGCGACCAGCGCGTCGCGGACCGGCCCGGGTGACGCCGCGGCCGTGCAGAGCCCGGCCGCGCCATCGGGCAGCGCGAGCCGGTCCGCCAGCTCGTCGAGGGCCCGCCCGGAGAAGTCGGTCTCCAGCAGCGGCTCCGGCGACGCCGGCCAGTCCGGCCCGGTGACGGCGTACGCGATCTCACCGGCCGCGCCGCGGTACCCGGGCACGACGGCACCGTTGACCGTGATGGCCGTGGCGACTCCCGTGCCCAGCCCGATCACGAGGCCCGGGTCGGCGTCGCGCAGCGCTCCCCGGTGCAGTTCGGCGAGGGCCGCGGCGTTGAGGTCGTTGGCGACCCGGACGCGGGAGACGCCCAGGTGCTCGCGGACGGCCTCGGCCAGGCGCAGTCGCTCCCAGCCCGGCACGTTCGGCGCGAGGTCGATGCCGTCCTCGCGGATCACGCCGGGCGAGGCGATCCCGACCGCGTGCAGGGTGCCGCCGGTGTCGGTGACGAGCTTCTGCGCCAGGTCCAGGGCGCGGTCGAGCGCCTGCCGCGCGCCGCGGGCGGCGAGGGTCGGCAGGCGCTCCGAGGCGAGCAGGCGGCCGTCGGCGTCGCCGATCCCGATCGCCATCTTCGTGCCGCCGAAGTCGATGCCCAACAACCGCCGGTCGGTGGGGGCTTCGAGGTTCACTGAGCGACCCTTTCCGCGACCGCGGTCGCGAGCTTCGTGTCGGCTGCGAGCAGCCGCTGCCGCAACGCGGCGACCTCGGCGAGCGTCGTGTCCAAGGTGGATCGCAGCTGGGCGACCTGGGCGCGGACGGCGGCCTCGCCAGGGCCGTCCGGCTGGGCGCGGCGCAGCACCAGCTCCGGACGCAGGGCCGCGTCGAGAAGGTCCTGCACGGCGGCGTCGCCGAGCGAGTCGATCCCGGCGACGGCGTGCGCCGCCTCCCGGATGCTGTCGGCGGTCCAGGCCGCGGGCGGCCCGGACCGGACCAGGCGGCCGATGACCGAGTGGGCGGCGCGGAACGGCAGGCCGTGCCGGGTCAGCGCGTCGGCCGCGGCGGTCGTGGTCGCGCCGGTCGCGACGATCGTCTCACCGTTCGGCGGCCGCAGCGGCTCCAGCCGCTCGAACAGGCCGCCGAGCAGGGCGAAGAACCGGTACGCGCGGTCGTTGCTCTCCCACAGCCGCACCTGCACGTCGGTGGTGGCGTTGTTGGAGTCCTCCCACCACGCCGCACCGACGTTGTTGAACACGGACGCGGCGTCGGCGGCCGTCGCGCCGGCCATCGAGACCAGGTGCTCCAGCACGACCGGGTTGCGCTTCTGCGGCATGATGCTGCTGCCCTGCGTGAACTCCTCGGGGGTGCGCACCCATTCCCAGGTCAGCCAGTCCATGAACGTGCGGGCCACGCGCGCCCCGGTGGCGAGCGCCTGCGCGTTGAGCGCGGCCGTGCGCATGAGATGGTCGGCGCCGGCCACCGCCTCGTACGAGTTGACCACCACCTCGTCGAAGCCGAGCAGCTCGGCCACGCGGTGGGAGTCGATCGCCAGGTCCGTGCCGGCGAAGGCGCAGGAGCCCAGCGGCGACCGGTTCATCTCGGCGAGCAGGCGCGCGTAGGCGGCGGCCTGGCCGGCGAGGGCCTCGGCGTATCCGGCGAGCACGTGCCCGATGCTGGTCGGCTGGGCGGGGCGGCGGTGGGTGTACCCGACCACGACCACGCCGGCGTACCGGTCGGCGCGGTCCAGCAGCACGGTGCCCGCCTCGCCGATCGCGGCGAGCACGCCGAGCAGCTGGTCGCGCAGGACCATCCGGAACACGCCCGAGTCCAGGTCGTTGCGGCTGCGCGCGAGCTGGACGCTGAGCTGCCCGGTCGGGATGCCGCATGCCTCGGCGAGCCGTTTCTCCAGCGTGAAGTACACGTCCTCGACCGAGCCGTCGTAGTCGAACGTCCCGGGCCGGTCGTCGCGGAGCTTGACCAGCCCGCGCAGCATCTGCGCCGCCGCGTCGGCGGGCACGAGGCCCTGCTCGGCGAGCATCACCACGTGCGCCTCGCTGGCCTTCACCATCGGCCCGTAGAGGTAGGTGGCGTGATGGTCGAAGACGACGCGGAGGTGGTGCTGCTGGTAGGTGGTCAACGGGTGATGCGTCATGCGTTCCCCTCGTGTCGTTGTGATGCCGGATCCGCGCCGGGCGGGCCGGGCAGCGGCGCCGCGACCCATGCTCGCGCGACGTCACCGAGCCGGGCGGCGGCCATCTCGCGCACCCGCCGGCCGGTCGTCCCGGTGGCCAGCGAGACGTGGCCGGACCAGCCCTGCCACGGCTCGGGTCGCGACTCGACCAGGACGTACGGATGGGCCGTCGGCAGCTTCGGCCGGGGCGGCAGGTCGGGTGCGACGCCCAGGTGCACCGCCGCCGCGTCGAAACCGAGCACGGCCGACGTCTCGTAGGCGCCGCCGTGGCCGCGGGAGGGCAGCTCGCCGAACAACGCAGTCGTCTCCCCGGCGTCGATGAGCTGGAACCAGTTCATCAGTAGCAGGCTCGCCAGCCGCCGGCCGGACACCCACTCCATCGCCGCCCGTACGGTGGACATGTTGGCGTCGTGCCCGTTGACCACGAGCACCCGCGGGAAGCCCGCGGTGACGATGCCCTCGATCACGTCGCACAGGTACGCCACGGCGATCTCGGGCCGCACGGCGATGGTGCCGGGCCACGGCCGCGTCTGTCCCGGGCACGCCGTGTACGGCACGGCCGGGAACGACACGGCCCGCAGCCCGGCGCCGTCCAGTTCGCCCGCGAACCCGTCGGCCAGGATCAGGTCGGTGCCGAGCGGCAGGTGCGGGCCGTGCCACTCGACCGCGCCGACGGGCAGGACCGCGAAGTCGGCCGCCGCGGCGACGCGCGCCAGCTCGTGCCCCGGCAGCCGGCTCACCGGGAGGAGCCCGCCGTCCGCCTGCCAGGCTTCGATCAGTTCGTCCATTGCTCCGCCTGTCGCGACGCGCCCCGGCCGCCGCTCTCCAGCCGGCCGGAGAACCACATCACCACGAAGATCAGCAGGACCTGCAGCATGCCGTACGCGGCGGCCGTGCCGATCTCGAAGGAGTACATCCGGTTGTTGATGGCCACCGAGATCGGGACGGTCGAGGACGTGTAGATGAGCACCGACGCGACGAACTCGCCCACGCCGTGGACGAACGCCAGCAGCGCGCCGACGATGACGCCCGGCAGCATCAGCCGGACCGTGATGTTGAGGAAGGCCCGCAGCCACGTCGCGCCGAGGCTGCGCGCGGCCTCCTCCAGCGACGGGTCGATCAGCGCCAGCGACGCCGAGCTGGCCCGGAACACCAGCGGCAGGAACCGCACGAAGTACGCCAGCGGCAGGATCCAGAACGTGCCGATCAGGGCCTGCCCGAAGCTGAACGAGTTGCCGGTGCTGAACGCCGAGATCAGGTTGATCGCCACGACGGTGCCGGGCAGCGCCCAGGCGATCATGACGCCGATGTCGAGCAGGCTCCTGCCGACGAACCGCAGCCGCCGCACCGCGTAGGCGATCAGCACGCCGATCACGACGCACCCGGCGGTGGCGAGCAGGCTCATCTGCAGGGAGTTCAGGATCGGCTGGAACGCCTTCGGCTCGGACACGATCGTGACGAAGTTGTCGACGGAGTACGCGGACGGGATGATCTCCGTGGTCCACGACCCGTCCTCGGAGAACGCCACCAGCGCGATCGTGGCGACCGGTGCCAGCAGCACGATCGTCGCCAGCACGGAGGCCACCGGCGCGAGCCAGCGCCCGATCGGGCTGGAGATCTCCCGGCGGCGCGCGGAGATGCCCTTGGACTGCGACAGGTAGCTGCGCCGCCCCTCGTACCAGCGCATCAGCAGCAGGAAGGCGATCGACACCAGGCCCAGCGCCGAGGCGTACGTCGAGGCCATCGGCAGGTCGCCGTTGGTGCGGTTGATGTAGATCTGCATCGTCATGGTCTGGTCGACGCCGAACAGCAGCGGCGCCGTGTAGGACGCCAGCGACGTCATGAAGACCAGCAGCGACGCGGACACCAGCGCGGGGGTCAGCATCGGCAGCAGCACCGTGCGCCACACCCGGACGCGCCCGGCGCCCAGGTTGTACGCGGCCTCCTCGACCGACGGGTCCATTCCCGCCAGCGCGGCGGACGCGGCCAGGTAGAAGAACGGGTACATGGTGAAGGTGTGCACGACGAGCACCCCGGCGATGCCGTCGAACGCGAGCACCGGCTTGTCGGCCCCGAACAGGTGCTGCAGGCCACGCGGCAGGATGCCGATCTCGCTGTACAGCAGCTGGAAGGAGATCGCACCGATCAGCGGCGGCAGCGCGGCGGGCACCAGGATGAACGCCTCGATGAGGCCGCGGCCGCGGAAGGAGAACCGCTTGAGCAGGAACGCCATCGCGACACCGACGACGGCGCACAGCAGCACGCTGGCCGCCGAGATGACCAGCGACGTGACCAGGGAGGTGCGCGCGACACCGGACGAGGTGAAGAACTGCGTGTAGTTGCTGACGCCGTCCTCGCTGACGCTCTCCACGAACGTGGCGAGCATCGGCTGCACCACGTAGCCCCAGAGGATCAGCACGAGCGGGGCCACCATCAGGTACGGGAACCATGCCGCGTTCGCGCCACCGGCCAGACGGCGGGCCAGCACGGCCCGGCGGGACGAAACAGTGGTCGACGCCGCGGTCACGGCCGGACCACCCACAGCCGGTCGGCGGACAGCCGCAGGCCGATCCGGTCGCCGACGTCGACGCGGTCGGGCACGTCGACCGCCGCGACGGTCACCTCACCGCCCTCGTCGGTGCCGATGTCGACCGTCAGGTGCGTGGCCATGCCGGTGAACTCGACGGCGGTCACGCGTCCGCGGATCACGCCGGGGTCGTCGGCGCCGGCCAGCGCGATGTGCTCGGGCCGGGCGGAGACCAGCGCGGTGTCGCCGGCGCGCAGCCCGTGCCCGTCCGGCGCGCCGGCCGCGATGTGACCGCCGCCGGGCAGCGCCACCTCGACCCGGGTGGCGTCGGCGGTGGTGACCGGCAGCGACAGCACGTTGCTGCGGCCGATGAAGCGCGCGACGAACGCGTTGGCCGGCTGGTGGTACACCTCGCGCGGCGCGCCGATCTGCTGCACGCGACCGGCCTGCATCACGGCGATGCGGTCCGACATGGCCATCGCCTCGGCCTGGTCGTGGGTCACGTAGATGGACGTGGTGCCGGCGGCGCGCTGGATGCGCCGGATCTCCGTGCGGGTCTCCTCGCGCAGCTTCGCGTCCAGGTTGGACAGTGGCTCGTCGAGCAGGAGCATGCGCGGGCGGATCACCAGCGCGCGGGCCAGTGCGACGCGCTGCTGCTGGCCGCCGGAGAGCTGCTCGATGCGCCGCGACCCGTAGCCGTCGAGGTGCACCTGGGCCAGCGCCTCGGCCACCTGCCGGTTCCTGTCGGCCGCGGAGATCTTGCGTACCTTGAGCCCGTAGGCGACGTTCTGCGCCACCGTCATGTGCGGGAAGAGCGCGTAGTTCTGGAACACCATGCCGGTGTCGCGCTTGTTGGGCGCGAGCCGGGTGACGTCCTGACCGCCGAAGCGGATGTGCCCCAGGGTGGGGAAGTAGAACCCGGCCACCATGCGCAGCGTGGTCGTCTTGCCGCACCCGCTCGGCCCGAGGAGCGTGAAGAACTCCCCCGCGCCGATGGTGAGGTTCACGTCGTCGACCGCGGCGGCCTCGCCGGACGAGGCGAAGCGTTTGCTCACCGACTCCAATTCGACGTCGATCATCTTTCCCTCTCTGCACTTCCATCGATGCCTGGCGGTCAGCCGGCGCGGAGCATCCGGTGGGCCGGGCCGTCACACCGCGACGGCCCGGCCCGCAGGCTGGTCAGCCCTTGTTCTTGATCTCGGCGTTCCAGTGGGTGATCCACTGGGTCTCGTTCTTGGCGATGACGTCCCAGTCGACGTCCATCGGCTTCAGGTTGAGGTTGGCCAGCCACTGCGGCTGCTCGGAGATCGGCACGGCGGGGATCTGGAAGAAGTCCTTCGCCAGGTTGGCCCGCAGCGCACTGTCGAACAGGAACTCGATGAACGTCTTGGCGCCGTCGGTGTTGCCACCCTTGATCACGGCCACGCCGTCGACGAGCACCGGCGCGCCGGACGCCGGCATCACGTACCCGAACGGCATCTTCGACTGCTCGGCCTGCAGCAGGATGTCCTGCAGGTTCCAGGCGCTCACCACGCCCTGCTCGCGGGACATCTTGACGTACAGGTCCGTCGGGTTGGCGGCGTATTCGCCGGTGTTGGCGTCGAGCTTGCGCAGCCAGTCGTAGCCGGGCTGCGGGTTGCTGCCGTCCTTCGACAGGCGCTGGATCATCGAGGCGTAGATGGACCGCATGGTGCCCGACGCGGCCACGTCCCGGATGATGATCTTGTCTTTCCACTTCGGGTCGATCAGGTCGTCCCAGTCCTTCGGCGCCTGGTCGGCCGGGATCGCCTTGTTGTTGTACATGATGACCTCGGGCAGCAGGATCTCGCCGAACCAGCGGCCCTGCGCGTCCTTGTACCGCGCGTCCATCTGCGCCGCGAAGGACGGCTGCCACGCCTCGAGGAGGCCCTCGCCGGCACCGGAGGAAAGGCCCTGCTGCGTGCCGCCCCACCAGACCGAGCCCTGCGGGTTGGCCTTCTCGGCGCGGGTCCGCTCGAGCACCTCCTGGGCGCCCATGTTGAGCACCTCGACCTTGCCCTTGTACTCCGGGTACTTCGCCTCGAACTTCTCGACGACGAAGTCGGTGACCTTCTTGTCACGGGCGCTGTAGACGACGAACTTCTCCGCCTTCTTCGCCGGGGTGCCCGACGCAGACGCAGCAGGCGAATCGTCGTCTCCGCTACCGCAGCCGGCCAGGCCGGCCACTAAGGTGCCGAGCGCAAGGGTGAGGGCAACGCGACGTCTCATGACTTCCTCCGCATGCAGAAATGGGGTGCTACCGGTGGCTTGTGGTGAGGGAAGGGCCGGGTAGTCGTACCGCGGCCGACAAGGCGTAACTGATCGCGCCGTGCAGTGCCGCCTGGTCTCCGAGCACGGCCCGGCGCACCTCGGTGGGGGCGGGAACCCTGGCGGAGACCAAGTCCTGGATGTATTGCAGTGCCGCGTCGTCGAGCTGCGCCGCCGCACCGCTGAGCAGCACCCGGCCCGGATCGACGACGCAGGCGCAGGAGATGATGAGCCGGGCCCAGGCTTGCAGCACCTCGTTGAGGTAGGTGCGGGCCGCGGCGGAGGTGGACGCGAGCTGGATCAGCTCGCTGACCGGCGCCTCCGGACGCCGGCCGGGATGCAGCGCGACGACCTGCTCCGCGATCGCGTTGGCCGACCAGCGTGCCTCGAAGGGGCCGACACCGCTGTAGGCGCGGCCCACCTCCTGATCCAGCGGGAGGAAACCCACTTCCCCCGCCGCGCCGCTCGCCCCCCGCCGCACCCGGCCGTCGAGGATGAGGCCGGCGCCGATGCCGTCCGCGACGTGCAACAGCAACAGGTCGTCGACGTCCTTCCCGGCGCCGGCCATCCGCTCCCCCGCCGCCATCAGGTTGACGTCGTTGTCGACGACCACCGGCACGCCGAGCTCCTGCTGCACCGACTGGCCGATCGGCCGCGCCTCGACGAGGCCGACCGAAGGTGCCAGCCGGACCGCGCCGTCGGACGACACCCCCGGCACGGCGATCGCGACCCCGCACAGCGAGGGCCGGTGCTCGGCGACCAGCTCCGCCACGAACTGGCAGACCGTCTCGACGACATCGAGGCCGAGGCGGGACGTGCGGTGGGCGATCACCGTGCCGTTGCTGTCGGCGATCTCGCAGGTGATGCGGGGTGGCTCGAGAGAAACCGCGGCCACCAGCTCGGCGCGCGGGTTGAATTCGAGCATCGCGCGGGGCCGCCCGGTCGTGTTGCCGCCCGGGCCGCGCTCGATCAGGTATCCCTCGGCGATCAGGTCGCGCACGAGGGCCGTGAGCGTCGCCGCGGGCAACCCGGTGAGCTCGGCCAGATCGACCCGGGACAGCACGCGCGCCTCCCGGGCAGCCGAGATCACCGACTGGCGCTTGATCTCACGCGACCGCTCCCGGCTGACCGGGCTGATCGGTGCTCTCCCCACGGTGATCACCCTTTCTTACTAGTGCGAAGAAAATCGAGGGTCAAGTCACGGAACGATCTCGAAGGGCCACCCAGGGCCCGTGGGCAGCAGCGCGCCGACCACGGCATGATGGCCGTCCATTCGTATAAACGGACGGTAATGCGGACAGATCACGAAGGCAAATATGGACACATGTGGGCGCATCGCCACTCTGTCCAGCATCGTCGGCAAGTGATTCTTTTTATAGTGAAGAAAATGCCCGCGTGGGTGTTGACAGCACTTTCGGAAGATCCCTAGCGTTACGCCCAACACCCTCCCAGCGCTGACGGGCCTTTCCGGGCACTGCGACACCTCTGCTGACCGTCCATTGTGGACGGTCACTTTGCGCGCGATGGCTCTGTGTTCGCGCACTTATTTTCAAATCCGAATTATCCCCGGGCAACCCGCCAGCGGACCAGGAGTACCCCCGCATCCACCACTCAGGAGGTATGACCCTATGAGATGGCGCGCCAAAACCGTGATCGCCGCGTGCGGTCTGCTACTGATGGGCCTGGCAAGCCCTGTGCAGGCCAAACCGGGCGCACCGATCGACCTGGACATCATGTTCATCGGTGCGCACCCGGACGACGAGGCCGGACAGCTCGGCATGTTCGGGTACTGGAACGAGTACCACAACATGCAGGCCGGGGTCATCACGATGACCCGCGGCGAGGGCGGCGGCAACGCGGTCGGCCTCGAGGAAGGACCCGCGCTCGGCATCCTGCGTGAGGCCGAGGAGCGCAAGGCCGTGGGCTGGGCCGGCGTCAAGCACGTCTACAACCTCGACGCGCTCGACTTCTACTACACCGCGAGCGCGCCGCTGTCCGAGCAGATCTGGGGCTACGAGCGCGCGCTGTCGCGCATCGTGCGGACGATCCGGACCACCAAGCCGGAGGTCATCGTCACGATGAACCCCTCGGCGACGCAGGGCAACCACGGTAACCACCAGGAAGCGGCGATGCTCGCCGTCGAGGCGTTCTACGCCGCGGCGGACCCCAACGCCTTCCCGGAGCAGATCAAGAAGGAAGGGCTGCAGCCCTTCCGGCCCGCCCGTCTCTTCCAGACCGGTGGCAGCGGCACCAGCTCGAACGGCCAGGCCTGCGAGACCACGTTCACGCCGGGACAGTCGACGAACACCATCTTCGGCACCTGGCAGGGCTACGAGTCGGCCCGGTACGACGGCACCCGCTGGAACCAGGTCACCACGTGGGCGCGGCGCGAGTACGTGTCCCAGGGCTGGGGCAACAGCGCGAACCCGCAGAGCAACCCGGCGAACATCGGCTGCAACCGGATCACGATGATCGACAGCCGCACGCCGTACCCGGACCCGAACGTCGGCGGCACCGCCGCGCTGCAGGGCACCAGCATCCGCGCCGAGGGTGGGCTGCCGCTCGGCACCGAGCTGCACGTGCGCTCCGCGTGGGAGGTGCTCGCCGGCCAGTCGTTCGAGGTCAAGACCCACGTGCGGGCGACCCAGGCGATCCCGGGCGCGCAGGTTTCCCTGCAGGCCCCGGACGGCTGGACCGTCACGGGCGACGGCAACATCGGCACCATCACGCCCAACAACAAGGAATCCGTCGCCACGTTCACCGTCACCCCGCCGGCGACGCTGGTGGCCGGCCAGCGGTTCAAGCTCAAGGCGACGATGACCACCCAGAAGGACGGCACCGGGAGCAACACCACGGTGGTCCAGGCCACCGCCCCGGTTCGCGGCACGCTCGAACCGCTGCCGGAGGTCGGTGACTTCCGTGAGTGGACCGAGACCAACCGCGTCCAGTCGCTCGACGCGCTGATCGAGTCGATCCTGAGCATCCCCAGCGGCGGCACCCGGCCGATCCGGGTCGACCTCACCAACCGCAGCAACCAGGTGCAGTCCGGCGCGGTGAAGCTCAACGTGCCCGCCGGCTTCGCCGTGGCCGAGGCGCAGCAGAGCTACAGCGGCCTGCAGCCCGGCACGCGCGGCTCGGTCACGTTCACCGTGACCAACACCGACGCGTCGCTGCCGACCGCCAACCGGGCGCCCAACGACGGGCGCTACCCGGTGCAGATCGAGACCAGCTACGTCGGCGGCAGCGCGGTCGAGGCGGGCGTGCTCAACATCGTGCCGGTCATGAGCATCCCCAAGGCGACGACGGCCCCCGTCGTCGACGGCACGGCGAACCCGGGCGAGTACGGCGGCCAGGTCATCGACATCTCGACCCGCTGGGAGGGCACCGCGACCTCGGCCGCGGACATCTCCGGCAAGGCCCGGCTGACCTACACCGACGACGCGATCTACGCGCTGTTCGAGATCACCGACGACGTGCTCGGCTCGGTGCTGCCGGCGGAAGACTGCAAGCGCCCCCGGCGCAACGACAACATCGAGTTCGGCATCGACCCGCGTGGCGGCTCGGCGAACACCTCCACGGTGTTCAACGTGGCGCTGTTCCCGATCACGAACGACCCGGCGAACGGCAACCCGCCGTGCTTCGCCCGTGAGCGGGACAACCACCAGGGTGGCCCGGAGACCGCGCCCGGCCTGCAGGTCGCGTCCGTCGTCAGCAGCGGCCCCTACACCGGTTACCGCATCGAGGTGAAGGTGCCGTTCAGCGTCCTGCCCGACAACGTGGACGCCTCGAAGATGGGCCTGAACATCCTCGTGAACGACTCCGACACGCAGGACCTGTCGTCGCAGACCCGCGTCGGCTGGTCGACCTGGAGCGGCGTGCGCGCCGACCCGTGGCGCTGGGGCGTCGCCAAGCTCGAGGGTTACCAGACCCAGCCGTCGTCGCCCAAGGCGCCGATCATGCCGGACACCGCGGCGATGAGCGTGAACTCGCCGCAGACTGTCCTGCAGTCGAGCACGGACAAGGTCGCCCCCGGCGGCTGGGCCGCGCTGAGCGACGACACCATCAAGATCAAGGAGGTCACCAAGAAGCAGAACGGCTTCGAGGTCGAGCTCAAGACCCGCCAGGCGGGCACCGCCCGGGTGTTCGTCTGGGACGGCAACGCGATCCTGGCTGAGGCGACGGTCGAGTTCGACCGCAGCGGCTCGCGCGACGTGTGGCTGGCGACCGGCGCCCTGCCGGCCGGCACCACGCTGCTGGTCTCGTACCAGTCCGGTGACGCCACCACCGGCATCGCTCAGCCGCTGAGCTGAGCAACACCACGGAGGGAGGGGTCGGCACCCGCCGCCCCTCCCTTCGTGGTCAGCGCCGCCTGATGTCCGGCGGCGCGCGAGGCTCTCCATGCTCGGCCGCGGCCGCGGGGCCGCGGCTGAGCCGCTCGAAGCCCTCGAACTGCGCAGCAGGCCTGAAACCTGCTCATGGACCTCAGCAACGGTCCAATTCCTGATCCGGGACCGGGATGCCCGGTCCACCGCCGCGACCGTCGAGTGCTCGCCACGTCCTGCCTCCTGTCGCTGCGTCAGCTGACGGCGTGCGACGACTCCCCGCCCGCCCATGGCCAGAAGCCGCCGTCTTCAGGCTGGTCTCAGCTCCGGGCAACCGCCTGCGCAGCGGACGCACCGGCGACGGGCAGGGCAGGCCCGCCACGGCACCGCCTCCAGACATCCACGCAACGACGCAGTGCATTCCGGCCCCTGCGGAGAACAGGCGAGCCGGCCCCCGCCCGCTGGGCGGCAGCCGGGCCGACCCGGCCAGCTCCGGGACACGGAGGCCCGGCCGCCGAGCTGCCGGTGGCCGGGCCGAAGCGCCCGAAGGACGTCCGTGCTCACGCGCCGCGGGCGGCTCCCTCGGCACCGCCGGCGTCCGCGGCGACCGCGGCCTCCTCCAGCGGCGGGGTCAGCTCAGGGGAGATGACGTCGGTAATGGTGTGCTCGCGCAGGTGGCGGTTGCGCCGCGGCTCCTGGCGGGTCTTCGTGTCGTTCAGCCGGCGGCGCAGCTCGTCGCGGACCTCGTTGACGGCCGTGTGCAGGTCCTCCTCCACCGAGGTCGTCACGATCTTCGGGTGGCCGGCGACCCAGCACTCGAGGGTGACCTTCTGCCCGCGGGCACCCCGGTCCTTCACCAGGATCTCCAGGTCGGTGGCGTCGGCGTGGAACGCGGCCAGGCGGCTGTCGAGCGTGGCGAACTGCTCGGCGATCCAGGCCCTGTCCCCCTGGGAGAAGCCGGCGCCGACGCGCAGGCAGTCCTTGATGGTGGCCGGTGCGCTCGTGGCACTTCTCGACATGTCCGAGACCCCTTCCGTTGCTTACCTTGACGATCACCGCATACCCCGCCGCGACCCTCTTCATGTCCCCTAAACCTTCCTAGGAGGCTAGCCTAGCACCTCCGCAACACCGCACCACGCCCCGCAGCACGATGCCCCAGCGCCGTCACAGCGGGTGGGCTGGGGGGTGAAGTCGCAGGTGATTAGGGTTGCCGCGGCCCCGTTCGTAGGCGCTGACCGTGCCGGCGCGGGCCACCGCCGAGCCGTGCGGCAGGGGCCGGGCACCGCATTTCCCGCGGTAGGGGCGACTGTTCCGGCCCGAATCCGTCAGCTCACCCGGCAGGCGGCCGATGGAGGGAACAGTATGTCCAGACCTCCGTGGATCGCCGCCGCCCTCGTGGCGCTCGCGGTCCTTCTGACCCCGACCGTGGTGCTCGGCACGCCCTCACCGGCTGCGGCCAGTGAGGGCGGCGACTCGGCACTGATCAAGAAGCTCGACGAGACCAACCGGGCCTACCTCGACGCGCAGAACGCGCTCGCCGCGTCGCTGGTGCGGCAGAAGGACCTGGCCACACAGCTCGCGGCGGCCGAGCCGAAGTACACCGAGCTGCGCGAGGAGACCCAGTCGCTGTCGGTGGCCGCGTACCAGAACGGTGGCGGGCTGCGCGGCGCGGCGACCCTGCTCAACAGCGGCACGCCCGGGGCGTTCGCCGACCGGGTGAGCACCCTGGAGGTCATCGCCCGGGAGCACGCGGCGAAGCTGCGGCAGGTCGAGGTGCTGCGCGCCGAGCTGGTCAAGACGAAGGCCACCATCGACGCCGAGATCGCCACCCAGCAGGCGAGCATGGCGGTGATGTCGAAGCAGAAGGCCGAGCTGGAGCAGGCCCTCGCCGAGTCGAAGAACGCCGTCGACACGTCCACCACCTGGAGCGGCAACGTGCCGGCCGGTGCCGCGCAGCCCGCCCCGCGCCGGGCCGACGGCTCGTGGCCGGCCGAGTCGTGCGGTGCCGACGACCCGACCACCAAGGGCTGCCTCACCCCGCGGACGCTGCACGCGCTGCAGCAGGTACAGAAGGCGGGGTTCAAGCACTTCGTGTCGTGCTGGCGGGCGCCGGGCGACCCGTACGAGCACCCGAAGGGCCGCGCCTGCGACTTCGCTGCCGACGCCGGCGGCTTCGGCGGGGTCGCCACCGGCTCCTCGAAGGAGTACGGCACGCGGCTGGCCGCCTGGCTGGTGAAGAACGCCTCCGCGCTCGGGGTCATGTACGTGATCTGGTTCAAGCAGATCTGGACCCCGGCGGGCGGCTGGCACGCGTACCACAGCGGACAGGGCGACCCGAGCAGCGACCACACCAACCACGTCCACCTGTCGATCTACTAGCCGGCCCGGGCACGCAACGCGGCCAGCAGCGCCTCCACCGCCGGCAGGGCCGCCCTGCCGGCGGTGACGAGGGCGTCCAGGCGGCGCGCCCCGGCGACCGGCAGGTCGGTCACCCGCAGCCCGTCCGGCGGCACCCCCCGCAGCGCCAGGTCGGGCGCGATCGTGGCGCCGTGACCGGCGGCGACCAGGGCGAGCACCGCGGGGTAGTCCACGCACAGGTGCACCCGCCGCGGGGTGAAGCTGCGCGAGCTGCTGCGACACCGCCGACGGCGTCACGTGCAGCGCGGCGGCGGCGCCGGCGAGGGTGCCGCGGCGGGCGATGGCGGCGAGCACCGCGAGGCGGCGCGGATCCAGGTTCAATGTGCAGCCCAGCTTCAGTGCAACTGTAGGAATTCTCGTTCACACGTTAGCTGTGCTGTCTGCAACGATGCATTGCGTGAGCGGCCGCAGCGCAGCGGAGAGCCGCTCGCCATTGGAACAGTGCTGGCGCCCGTCGGCGCCGGAGCGAAGCGGAGGTGGCGGCGTGAGCCGCTTCATCGAACTCAACCATCCGATCCACGCCGGCCTGGAGACGTATCCGGGCATCCCCGGGCCCGTCATCACCGACTTCCTGTCCCGCGAGGACGCCCGCGGCCGGTACGCGCCCGGCACCGACTTCCAGATCGGCCGCATCGAGCTGATCGCCAACACCGGCACCTACCTCGACACGCCGGCACACCGGTTCGAGGGCCGCGGCGACCTCACCGACGTGCCCCTCGACCGCGTCGCGGACCTGCCCGGCCTGCTCGTCGACGCGACCGGCGAGCGTGGCGTCGGCGCGGCGCTGCTGGCCAAGGCCCTGGGCGACGGCACCGATCTCGCCGGTGCCGCGGTCCTCGTGTGCACGGGCTGGTCCCGGCACTTCGGCACCCCCGCCTACGGCGCCCCCGACGCGCCGTTCCTCACCCGTGACGCCGTCGAGTGGCTGGCGCAGCGGCGCCCGGCGCTGGTCGGGATCGACTCGGTCAACATCGACGACGTCGCCGACCTGACCCGCCCCGCGCACACCGGCCTGCTCGACGCCGGCATCTACGTGGTGGAGCACCTCACCGACCTGGACCGGCTGCCGCTGGACGGGTTCCGGTTCTCGGCGGTGCCGCCGCGCATCGCCGGCATGGGCACGTTCACCGTCCGCGCGTTCGCGGTGCTGTCATGATCGCGCTGATCGGCTGGGCGGGCGCGGCCGGCCTGCTCGCCGCGTACGCGCTGGTCTCCGCGAAACGGATCGCCGGGGACGGCGCGGTGTTCCAGACGCTGAACATCGCCGGCGGCGGCGCCCTCGCGCTGAACTCGGCCGTCAACGGCGCGTGGCCCTCGGCGGTGCTCAACGTGATCTGGGTGGCGATCGGCGCGGTGGCGATCTTCCGGCTGGCCCGGCGCCGATCGCGTCAGAGCCGCCCGGAGTACCAGGGCGCCCTGACCCGGTAGAACACGAACTGTCCCGGCCCCGAGGCGCAGGCCACGTACGTGTGGCTCCAGGTGCAGGTGGAGGGCTCAACGTCGACGTCGCCGAGCTCGCGGGTCGCGCCGTCGTCCGCCTGCACGCCCAGCCAGGGGAAGGCGCCGGCCGGCGGGTCGGTGGGCAGCAGCAGGTAGCTGCCGTCGTCGAGGCGGGCGGGCCGCTGCCCGGGCCAGCGGCGCATCACGTGCCCGGTGTCGTCGAGCAGGACCGCGCCGGTGGCGTCGCGCAGCATGAGCCGCTGCCCGACCGGCAGCAGGGTCCTGGCCCCGTCGATGTCGATGCGGTACTCCACCCGGCCGGTGCGGATGTCCAGCGCGGTCACCCGGCGCGCCTCGACCGCGCAGACGAGCCGCTCGCCGCAGGTGACCAGCTCGCCGAGCTTCGCCTGCTGGTCCGGTGACGTCCAGGTCCACTGGGCCTTGCCGAGCTTCAGGCGGTCGTGGGCGTGGACCCGGTACCCGGTGCCGTTGCCGGCGACGAAGACCTGCTCGGCGTAGGGGTACACGATGTCCTCGGGCCCGGCGACGCCCTGCGCGGTGTCGTCGGGCTTGCCGCTGGACAGGCTGAGCACCTCGACGCCGTCCCCGGCCACCGCCCTGACCAGGTGCGGGTCGACGGTGATCGGCTCGTCGATCGCGGCGCCGTCCAGCGAGGTCGGGACCTGCTGGTGGCTCCAGTTGTCGGTCAGCCAGAACCGGTGCTCGCCGGCCGGCTGGTCGAGGGCGGAGATCTGCTTCTGCGTGCCCACGTCGGTGGTCACGAGCTTGTGGTCCGCCGCACGGTACCGGACGAAATACTTCCCGACGAGCTCCCACCGGTCGTCCCGGTTGACCTCCAGGTTGATGAACGGCACCCCGTTGGAGGCGTTGAGCAGGGTGATCGTGCGCAGGCCGGCGCGGTCGGGGCGGCTCACCACGACGACCGAGCCGCGGGCGTAGGAGAACGACTCGACCCCGGTCAGTGACGTGTTGGTCCAGATCGGCGCGCCAGCCGGCTTCTCGACGTCGACGGCGCGCAGGTGGAAGTGCCCGCCGGCGGCCGGGTGGCCGATGAACGCCCGGTTGCCGTCCAGGAACGCGCGGATGCCGGGCTCGTCGGCGGCGCCCGGGAACGTGACCTCACCGATGCGGGTGAGCCGGTCGAACGCATACGGGTGCTGGTTGAACCGGTAGACGACCGCGCCGGCAGCCACGGCGACGACGAGGACCGCGACCACGGCCGCCGTCCACCGGGCACGCCGCGAGAGCCAGAGCGACCGACGCGGGCGCAGACCGTCGGCGAGCGTGTGCGTCCGCACCCGCCGACCCTACCGCGCCCGCGCCACGCCCTGGATGCGCGGGGTGGACCGCCCCGTGCTCCGCGCGGCCTGATCAGGAGAAGCTGTTGGGGCCCAGCAGCGCCTTGAGGTCGCCTTTGAGCGCGGTCGTCGGGTTGACGTGGTACGGCCCGAGCCGCAGCAGCGTGATCCGCGAGCCGTGGCTGAGCTTCACGTGCACCTCGGCCTTGCCCGGGTGGTTGAGCAGGATCTCCTTGAGCCGGTCGACCAGCGGCGGCGTGCACCGGTTCGCCGGCAGCGACAGCACCACCGGCCGGTTCTCGTCGGCGGCGGTGACGTCGGGCATCGACAGGTCCATCGCCATGAGGCGCGGCGTCTCGTCCCGCCGGTCGACGCGGCCCTTGACCACGACGATCGCGTCCTCGGCGATGTACTGCCCGACCAGCTCGTAGGTGTTGGGGAAGAACAGCGCCTCGACGGCGCCGCCGAGGTCCTCCAGGGTCGCCGACGCCCACGGCTTGCCCTGTTTGGTGATGCGCCGCTGCACGCCGGTGAGCATGCCGGCCAGGGTGATGACGGCGCCGTCGGGGACCGCCCCGTCCTCCGACAGACTGCTGATCGCGGTGTCGGCGGCCTTCGCGAGCACCGACTCCAGCCCGAACAGCGGGTGGTCGGACACGTACAGGCCGAGCATCTCCCGCTCGAAGGTGAGCAGCTCCCGCTTGTCCCACTCGATCTGCGGGATGGCCGCGGTCATGGCCGGCCCGGCGCTGCCGGCGTCGTCGCCGGCGAACGCGTCGCCGAACAGGTCGAACTGGCCGATCGCCTCGTTCTTCTTGATGTCGGCGTACGCGTCGATGGCGTCGGCGTGGATGGCGAGCAGCCCGCGGCGCGGGTGTCCCATCGAGTCGAACGCGCCGGCCTTGATGAGCGACTCGACGGTCTTCTTGTTGCAGGCCACCGCGTCGACCTTGGACAGGAAGTCGTGGAAGTCCTTGTACGGCGCGGCCTGCCGGCACCGCACGATCGCCTCGACGACGTTGTTGCCGACGTTGCGCACGGCGGCGAGGCCGAAGCGGATGTCCTTGCCGACCGGGGTGAACGGGCCCGCGGAGGTGTTGACGTCCGGCGGCAGCACCTCGATGCCCATGCGCCGGCACTCCGACAGGTACAGGGCCATCTTGTCCTTGTCGTCGCCGACGCTGGTCAGCAGTCCGGCCATGTACTCCGCCGGGTAGTTCGCCTTCAGGTACGCCGTCCAGTACGACACGAGCCCGTAGCCGGCCGTGTGCGCCTTGTTGAACGCGTAGTCGGCGAACGGGACGAGCACGTCCCACAGCTTCTTGATCGCCTCGTCGCTGTACCCGTTGGCGCGCATGCCGTCGCGGAACGGCACGAACTCCTTCTCCAGGACCTCTTTCTTCTTCTTGCCCATGGCCCGGCGCAGCAGGTCGGCCTGGCCGAGGGTGTAGCCGGCCAGCTTCTGCGCGGCGCGCTGCACCTGCTCCTGGTAGACGATCAGCCCGTACGTGGGGCCGAGGATCTCCTTGAGCGGCTCCTCCAGCTCCGGGTGGATCGGGGTCATCTCCTGCTGCCCGTTCTTGCGCAGCGCGTAGTTGGTGTGCGAGTTGGCGCCCATCGGGCCCGGCCGGTACAGCGCCAGCACGGCGGAGATGTCCTCGAAGTTGTCGGGCTTCATCAGCCGCAGCAGCGAGCGCATCGGGCCGCCGTCGAGCTGGAACACCCCGAGCGTGTCGCCGCGGGCGAGCAGCTCGTAGGCAGCCTTGTCGTCCAGCGGCAGGCCCAGCAGGTCGAGCTTGATGCCGTGGTTGCGCTCGATGTTCTTGACCGCGTCGTCGATGATCGTCAGGTTGCGCAGGCCGAGGAAGTCCATCTTCAGCAGCCCGAGCGTCTCGCACGTCGGGTAGTCGAACTGCGTGATGATCGCGCCGTCGGCGTCGCGGCGCATCAGCGGCACGTGCTCGATCAGCGGCTCGGCGGACATGATGACGCCGGCGGCGTGCACGCCCGTCTGGCGGATCAGGCCCTCGATGCCCTTCGCCGTCTCGACGACCTTCTTCACGTCGGGGTCGCTGTCGTACAGCGCGCGGAACTCGACCGCCTCGGAGTAGCGCGGGTGGTTGGGGTCGAAGATCCCCGACAGCGGGATGTCCTTGCCCATGACGGCCGGCGGCATCGCCTTGGTGATCCGGTCGCCGACCGCGAACGGGTAGCCCAGGACCCGCGCCGAGTCCTTGATGGCGGCCTTCGCCTTGATCGTGCCGAACGTGGCGATCTGCGCGACCCGGTCCTCGCCCCACTTCTCCGTCACGTACCGGATGACATCGCCGCGCCGGCGCTCGTCGAAGTCGATGTCGATGTCGGGCATCGAGATGCGGTCGGGGTTGAGGAACCGCTCGAAGATCAGCCCGTGCGGCAGCGGGTCGAGGTCGGTGATGCCCATCGCGTACGCGACGAGGCTGCCCGCCGCCGAGCCACGCCCCGGGCCGACCGCGATGCCCTGGTTCTTCGCCCACAGGATGAAGTCGGACACGACCAGGAAGTACGCCGGGAAGCCCATCTTGACGATCATGTCGGCCT
Source organism: Dactylosporangium sp. NPDC050688 (assembly GCF_040654515.1). NCBI lineage: Bacteria > Bacillati > Actinomycetota > Actinomycetes > Micromonosporales > Micromonosporaceae > Dactylosporangium > Dactylosporangium sp. NPDC050688. The sequence goes on along the minus strand of NZ_JBFAIC010000037.1, from coordinate 49,695 downwards.
CGTAGTCGGCCTGGCGCTGGTGCTCCTCGTCGATCCCGTCCGGGAACCGGCGCGCCATGCCCCGCGCGACCTCGGCCCGGAAGAACGACTCCTCGGTCTCGCCCTCGGGGACCGGGAAGCGCGGCATCAGGTTGCGCTCGACGAACATGCCGTCGATGTCGACCCGCTCCGCCACGACGAGGGTGTTGCGGCACCCCTCCTGCCACAGGTCGGAGCTGTCGACGGCGCGCATCTCGTCGGCGGACTTCAGGTAGTAGCCCGACCCGCCGAACCGGAACCGGTTCGGGTCGTTGATGTTCGCCGCCGTCTGCACGCACAGCAGCACGTCGTGCGCCTCGGCCTGCGACTGGTGCGTGTAGTGCGAGTCGTTGGTCACCACCGGCGGGATGCCCAGCCGCTTGGAGATCTCGGTCAGGCCCTCCCGGACCCGCCGCTCGATGTCCAGCCCGTGGTCCATGACCTCCAGGAAGTAGTTCTCCTTGCCGAAGATCTCCTGGTACTTCGCGGCCGCCTTCAACGCCTCGTCGAACTGGTCGAGGCGCAGCCGGGTCTGCACCTCGCCGGACGGGCAGCCGGTGGTCGCCATCAACCCGTCGGCGTGCTCGGCGATGATCTCCATGTCCATCCGGGGCCACTTGACGAAGTGCCCCTCGATCGACGCCCGCGAGTTGAGCCGGAACAGGTTGTGCAGGCCGGTCTTGTTCCTCGCCCAGATGGTCTTGTGCGTGTACCCGCCGGAGCCGGACACGTCGTCGTCCTTCTGGTCCGGCCGGCCCCACTTGACGCGCTGCTTGTGCAGCCGCGACTCGGGCGCCACGTAGGCCTCCACGCCCAGGATCGGGGTGACCCCGGCGGCCTTGGCCTGCTTGTAGAAGTCGTACGCCCCGTGCATGTTGCCGTGGTCGGTGATCGCGACGGCGGGCATGCCGAGGCGGTTCGCCTCCTTGAACATGTCCTTGAGCCGCGCCGCTCCGTCGAGCATGGAGTACTCGGTGTGCACGTGGAGATGCACGAACGAGTCAGCCATGCTGCGCCCCCTATTTTGCTGTCCCCGATGGTTCCGGCGGGTAGCCTAGCCACCGATCAAGATCGACACGCCGACGAGGCGATGTGATCCCTCTTCCGTCAAGCACAGACCCGGGCAAATCGACAGTGCCAATTTTCGCGACCTGTCCCCCTGTCCCGACAAGTTTCCGCTGCTCATCAACGATCCGTGACGATCACTTCAGCACAGCGCGGTGGCTGCCGGTGCCTGCCGTCGGTGCCTGCCGCCGGGCACCGCCGGCGGGCGGCTGACGGCGCTCGGTGACGGTGCTCGCCATGGGCGCCGCCGGGCCCGGGATCCGGAACTGGACGACGCTCGATGACCGTCTTCATCACCGGGACGCACCGCCTCACGGCACGTTCCTGCGTCGCCGCGGGTGCCCGGTCACTGCAGTTCGAGCGTGACCAGGAGGCGTACGTACGCGTCGACCCACAGGCCCGCCGTCGCGGTGTCCGGGTCGGGTCCGAGGCCGGCCCGCAGCGCACCGACGGCGGCGGCGCAACGGTGCAGGCCGACCCGGGTGAGGGCGTCGCCCGCGTCGCGTAACCGGTCACCGAACGTCGGCGGCAGCATCCGCAGCCCGCGGTGCGGCACCTCGGCCAGCAGGGCCACCGCCGCGTCGACCGCGAGCCGCAGCGGGTCCGCGCCGGGGACGGGTGCGCCGTCGACGCGGAACCCGCTCGCCGGTGCCAGGTCGGGCACGACGACGTCGCCGTCGCCGACCGCGAGGGCGAGCGGTTCGATGAGGATCTCGCCGCTGGCCCTGCTGACGGTGCCCGCGACGGCACGCACGGTCCCGGACAGCGCCGCCGCGATCGCGTCCAGGGCGCCCGGCGCGGCCGCCGAGTGGGTCGCGGTGACCGTCGCGACGCCGCCGGCCGGGTCGGCGACGAGCGCGTCGAGCCGCTGGGCGCCAGGGGCGTACCGCAGCGACCGAACCTCCGCGACCTGCAGGACGCGGACCAGTTCGGCCTCGACACGGGGGCGCACGACCCGCGGCGGCAGCCGGTCCAGCTGCGCGGCGAGGACCCGCAGGTCCCGCACGACGAGGGACTCCGGCAGCGACGTCCACAACCCCTGCGACGGCGTGACGGTCGTCTTCGCGACCCGGCTGGTGGCGAGCCGGACCGTGCGGCTGGCGCTGCGGATCGCGGACTCGGTGACGACGTTGCCGGCCGCGAGCTGCGCGACCGTCGCCCCGCCGAGGCGCCGCCCGCCGATCCCCGCGCTGGTCCCCGCGCCCGCCGCCGCGTCGGGGAACGTCCGGCGCAGCACGAGCACCGTCGCGCTGCCGGCGTGCGCGAAGTAGAGCTCCACCTGCCGGCCGGTGTCGCCCGCCGCGCGGACCCGGCAGCCGAGCCCGTCGAGGCGGGCCCGGCGCATCGGTGTCTCCGCCGCCTCCTGGGTACCGAGGACCCTGGCGCGCAGGCTCGCCCCGCGGTTGGTCACCGCGCGGTGGCGGGCGTGCAGCTCGGCGACGAGCCCGGCGAGCCGTTCGTGGCTGTACGACCCGGCGCGCTGCCCGTACGCGGCGAGCTGCTCCTCCAGATCACCGACGGCGAGCAGCGGCCACCGCAGCCCGGCCCGGTCCAGGCGCTGCCGCACCTCGGCGACCGTGCCGGCGAGGCCGGGTCCGACGTGCGCCGCGCCGGTCAGCAGGACCTCGTCGGCGAGGCGCAGCGCCGCCTCGAGGGACCCGTCGACCGCACCGCCGGCCGTCTCCGGCCCACCGACGTCGACCTGCACGTCCTGCCCGTCCGGGGCCGTGACGTCCGCGACCCGGAACGCCCACACCGCGAGCGCCAGCACGTCGTCGCGGACCCCGGCGACGGCGTCGGTGTGCACGAACCCGAGGTCCCGCGGCACGAGGAACCGCACCGTCGCCGAGCCGAGCTCCACGCGCGGCGCAGGGTCGGCGGCGGTGGGGCGGTGGATGCGGGCGACGTACCCGGCCCGGTGCGCCCGCCGGGCGGCGGCCAGCCGGCGGGTGCCGATCCGGGCCTCGAGCTGCTCGTCGGTGAAGGTGCCCGGCGACCACGCCTCCAATGGGACGGCGGGCTCAGGCCCGGCCGCCTGTGCGTCGCCGCTGCGTGCAACGCCCGTGTTTGTGTCGTCGGCCGTCTGTCCACCGCCCGGTCCCGCGCCGCCGGCCGCCTGCACGCCGCCGGGGCCCGCGCCGCCGGCCGCCGTCTGTGTGGCGCCCGTTCCCGCGTTGCCGGCCCTCTGCGCGCCGCCGCTCTGTGCGACGCCCGGCCCCGCGTTGCCGGCCCTCTGCGCGCCGCCGCTCCGTGCGACGCCCGGCCCCGCGTCGCCGGCCACGCCCGTCGCAGCACCGTCCCCACCCGCGCCGCCGACCGTGGCAACGCCCGTCTGAGCAGCGCCCGTCCCGGCAAGGCCCGTGGTGGCACTGGCCGTCTGGTACGCCAGCACCAGCCCCACCACATGCCGGCACACGCCGGTCGCGCCGCAGGTGCACGTGCCCCGGTCCAGGCCGCCCGGCGGCAGCGCCGTCTCGGGGCCGTCCTGGTACACCCCGCGCACCGTGCCCTCGGCGTCGGCCGTCACCGCGGGCGGCGCGGCCTCCACCTCGCGGGTCGCCCGTTTCACCAGGCCGCGGTTGGTCAGCGCGGCCAGCGCGTCCGGGGTCAGCGCCAGCAGATCCGCTCTCACCGGCCCACCTGCTCCGCCACGAACGCCGCCAGCTCCCCCGGCGTCATCGCGCCGACGGCCGCGCCGGCGTCGGCGAGGCGCTGGCCCATGTCCCGGTCGTACGCGGGATCGGCGTCCTCGTCCAGCGCCGCCAGGCACAGCACCTTCGTGCCCTGGCCGGCAAGGTCCCGGACCAGACGCACCAGGCGCTCGCCGCGGCCGGCTCCCTCGTACAGGTCGCTGATCAGCACCAGGATCGTGCGCCGCGGCTGCTCGATCAGCCCGGCCCCGTAGGCCATCGCCTGCGCGATGTCGGTGCCGCCGCCGAGCTGGACCTTCATCAGCAGCTCGACCGGGTCGTCGACGTCGGCGGTCAGGTCCACCACGGCGGTGTCGAACGCGACCAGGTGCGTCTTGACGCCCGGCAGCCCCCACAGGCACGCCGCGGTGACGGCGGAGTGGATGACGCTGCCGGTCATCGACCCGGACTGGTCGACCAGCAGGATCACCTGCCACCGCTCCAGGTGCCGGCGGGTCCGTGCGACGAAGTAGGCCGTCTCGACGTACACCTTGCGCTCCTGTGGCCGGTAGTGCCTCAGGTTGGCCCGCAGGGTGCGGCGGATGTCGAAGTTGCGGGCCACCTTGAACCGGCTCGCGCTGCGGGACCGCGCCCCGGAGAACGCGTGCCGCACCTGCGTGGCCAGCCGCTCCATCAGTTGCCGCACCACCGTCTCGACAATCCGGCGGGCCAGCAGCAGCACGTCGGGGTTCATCAGGTGTTTCGTGCGCAGGACCGCCTTGAGCAGGGTCGGGTTGGGCTCGATCCGGGCCAGCACCGCAGGGTCGGTGACCACGTCGTGGATCTGGTACCGCTCAACGGCGTCACGCTGCAGCCGCTCGACCGTCTCCTTGGGAAACAGCGTCGTGATCCCGTCGAGCCAGTCGACGGTGGTCACCAGCGACGGGCCGTCACTGCCGTGGCGGGGCTGGCGGATGCCGCGGCGTTCGAGGTCCTCGTCGCGGCCGTACAGCCAGTCGAGTGCCGCGTCCCGCCCGGCGCCGGCGGCGCTGAGCTGCCCGCCGTCCATGACGGACCGGCCCGGCTCGCCGAGGACCAGCCGCCACCGCTCCAGCGCCGCGGCGTCGCTCTCGGGCTCTGAGATCGTCATGCCAGCAGCCCTTCGCGGGTGAGGACCTCGTCGACGCGCGCCTCCAGCTCGGCCGCTGCGGCGGTGAGCACGGGGTCGACGGCGGGTGCCCGCAGCAGCGACCGCCCGGAACCACCCAGCCCGCGGCGGGCGAGCAGGTGCCCGGCGACGGTCTCGCGTTCCCGCGGCGGGAAGTACGCGAACGCCTGCCGCAACGCCGGCAACGCGACCAGGAAATCGGCGTCGCCCATGCCGCTGACGAGGTCGTCGAGCACATCCAGCACCCGCGGCGTGTGCAGCACCTCCTCCCGCGCGACGCCGAACAGCCCGGCGAGCCAGTCACCGACCGTGCCGGGCACCGCAGCGCCGCGAACCGCCCGGACCGGATCATCGACACCGTCGCCGTTGTCGTTGTCGCCGTTGCCTGTGTCGCCGTCGTCGTTGTCGTTGTCGGTGCCGCCGTCGCCGGTGTCGGTGCCGTTGTCGTCGCCGGTGTCGTCGTCGCCGCTGTCTCCGTCGTCGCCCGTGCCGTTGTCGGTGCCGTTGTCGGTGCCGTTGTCGGTGCCGTTGTCGTCGCCGGAGCCGGCCGCGCTGACGGACTCGAGCTCGGCGGCCGGGCCGACGGACCAGCCGAAGCCGTACGCGGCCCCGCGCAGGTCGGGCGGCGCCTCACGGTCAGCGGCCACCCGCCGCATCACGTCCAGCGCGACCTCGCGGTCCAGCCCGAGCCGCCGCCCCGCGTGCACCATCGTGTCCCGCAGGGCGATGATCGCGTCGATGCGGGCGGGTTCCGCCGGGGCGGTGCTGCCGCGTACCCCTTCCGCGAGCCACAACGCCCGGCGCTGCGCGGCGCCGATCACCGTGCCGAGGGGTGCGCTGCCGGCGGTGCCCAGCAACCGGTCGTGCCGCCACAGGGTGAGCACGACCGCGAGCAGGCGGCCGAGCGCGCCCAGGTCGGCGGCGGCGCCGACGGCGGCGTCGAGGTCGCGCAGGACCTGGTCCGACAGCCGGACGGTGCCGCACAACGCGGCGTCGAACAGTGCGTCGGCGAGCCCCGCGACGTCGGCGCCGCGGATGCGTTCGGCCAGCGCGGACGCGGCCGCCTCGGGCAGGGTCGCGCCGTATGCGCCGGCCTCGATCAACGCGACCAGCCGGTGCTCGTGCACGCTGACGTCCCACCGCTCCTCCAGCACCGGCTCGACACCGGTGCGCGGTCCACGCCGCCGGGTGAACCCCGGGATCCCGAGCACCCGCAGGCAGTGCAGCAGCCGGCTGCGGCGCAGGCCGTCGACCTCGGTGAGGGCGAAGGTGACGGTACGCTCACCGCTGAGCCCTTCGCGCTCCAGTTCGGCGTCGGCGTCGTGGACGAGCGGCGGCAGCGGTGTCGACGGGTGCAGCCGGCCGACCCGGGACCCGCTGAGCGCGGCGACCATCTCCACGACGACCGGGTGGGTGCCGGCCCGCAGCCGCCCGCGGGTCGCCCACGGCAGCGGTTCGTCGAGCGCGTCGTGGACGAGCGCCCCGGCGAGTCCGTCCAGGACGTCGGTGCGGCCGGGGTGGTGGTGCCCGCGTACCAGCGCCAGACCGGCCGCGGACGCGGACGCGGCGATGAGGTCCGCCGTCGACGCCCGCTGCCGCCGTTCGCGCAGCCGTGCCACGACGGCGGTGACGAGCTGCTCGGCGGCGTGCCGTGGCCCGCCCTCCCACAGCTGCTGGTAGTACTCCGGCGAGGGCATCCCCGACTGGTACCCGTCGAACGCGTCGAGCCGCCGGAACGAGTACGGCACCAGGTAGCTGCCGCCGACCGCCCCCTCCGGCAGCCGCGGCACCTCCGGCCAGGCGGCACCCTCTCCGGCACCGTCCCCGGCGACGGCGCCCTCCCCGGCGGCGGCACCGCCCCTGGTTCCGGCTTCGGCTTCGGCGGTGAGCCGGATCAGGGCCGGCCGGTGGAAGCCGCCGGTGACCACGACGACGGGCCGGTCCCCCGCGTCGGCGGCCGCCGCGCGGATCCAGCGCGCCATGTACGCCTCCCGGCTCGCGTCGCCGTCGCTCGCCGGGGTCTCGCCGCGCAGCAGGTCGAAGTAGGCGGCGAGACGTTCGGCGAGCCCGTCGTCGGGCGGGATCTCGAACAGGTGGTCCCACAGCGCGTCGACGTTGTCCACGGCGAACTCGACGCACAGCCGGTCGACGACCTCGGCGTAGCGCTGCTCGGCGTCGGCGTAGCGGTTCTCCCGCTCGGCGAGGGCCGGGTCCCACGACGGCAGGTCGATGAACCGGACCTGCGCGCCGGCGCGGTGGCCCTCCTGCAGCGCGACCCACTCAGGGGAGTACGCGCAGAACGGCGCCCACGAGCCGGACTGCCGGTCGTCGTCGCGGTAGCTGCTGAACACCGCGACCGGCAGGTCATGGCCGAGCAGCAGCTCGCCGACCCGGTCGTTCATGTCGGCGGGGCCTTCGACGAGCACGTGCGCGGGCCGCAGCGCCGCGATCGTGCCGGCGACGAGCCTCGCGCAGGCAGGGCTGTGGTGCCGCACGCCGATGAACGTCGTGGTCATCGTGCCCACCTCACCCCGGCAGCTGGTGCCGGGCGGCGTGCAGCGCCTTCCACTGCGCGCCGGGCCGCCAGGTCACCTGCTGCTCCAGGTACCGGCGCAGCTTCGCGAGGTCCTCGCCGTTGTCCTTCGCGGCGGTCCCGGCCAGGCACGACACCAGGTCCTCAGCCGTGCCGGGCTCACGGCGCAGGAACCAGCCGCGCAGCCCCACGGCGTGCGCGACCGACACCGCCTCGGCCGTGCTCATCACGGCCGACAGCCGCTCCATCGTGTCGCCGCGCGCCGTCTGCCCGGCCCGCAGCTCCCGGAACGTGGTGACGAGCACTTCCAGCACGTCCCGGCGGGGCGCGGCGGTGACCCCGGAACGGCGCAGCAGCGCACCCGCCTCGGCCTCGACGAGCGAGAGCTCGGTGTCGAAGTCGGCGATCGGGAACACCGTCTCGAAGTTGAACCGGCGTTTCAGCGCGGCGCTCATCTCGTTGACCCCGCGGTCGCGGGTGTTCGCGGTCGCGATGACGTTGAACCCGTCCCGGGCGAACACCATCGAGTCCGGGCCGGTGAGCTCGGGGATCGCCAGTACCCGATCGGACAGGGGCGACAGGAGGCAGTCCTGGACCTCGAGCGGGCAGCGGGTGATCTCCTCGAACCGCACGATCTTGCCCTCGGCCATCCCGCGCAACAGCGGGGCGCGCACGAGCGAGCGCTGGCTGGGCCCCTCGGCGACGAGCAGCGCGTAGTTCCACGAGTACTTGATCTGGTCCTCGGTCGTCGCCGCGCCACCCTGCACGGTCAGCGTCGACTCCCCGCTCACGGCCGCGGCGAGCAGCTCGGACAGCAACGACTTGGCGGTGCCGGGCTCGCCGACGAGCATCAGCCCGCGGCTGGTCGCGAGAGCCACAAGGGCCCGGTCGATGAGCGACGGGTCGCCGACGAACTTGCGGCTGATCCCGGCGCCCGGGTCACCGACGATGAACCGCCGCGCGGCGGTGAGGCTCAGCGCCCAGCCGGGCGGCCGCTCACCGGTGTCGGTGTCGCGGAGAGTGGCCAGCTCGTCGGCGTACCGGACCTCGGCCGGCGGCCGCTGCACGGTGGCGCCGTCACGTTGCTCGGGCCCGGGGTCCGCTTTGGGGCTCACTGCACGACCTCCCGCAGGTCTCTGATGATCTCGGACACGGTAACGGAGTGGAGCCCGCCGAACGTGTGCGGCCGGTCCCGGGTCCACCTGGTCCCGCCGGCGCCGACGGTGGGGGCATCCAGCAGCGACTGCTCCGCGAACTGGGTCACGGCTTCAACCTCGCCGACGACGATGCCCGGAGGTCCGCTCGTGTCGCGGCGCCGCCTGTCGCCGCTCGCCGGGCTGTCGAGCTCGGCGAGCAGCAGCGCCCCGCCCGGCCGGGGCGGTTCCATCGCCGGTTCCCTGTCGCCGCCCCGCCCCGGTGCCGCCCCGCCGTCGTGGCCCGCCACCGGTCGGTACGCAACCGGCAGGCCGCCGCGTCTCGGCAGGACGCTGCGGCGCCAGGCGGCTGGGGTGACGTGCGTGTCCTCGCTCATGCGGTCGCTTCCTCCAGGTCGCGGACGAGCTCGAACGCGCCGACCGGGTCGAGCTCGGCGATGGGCACGGGGCACCGCCCGTCGCCGCTCGGATGGCGGGCGTCGACCCACACGCCGGCGATGGTCTGGAACGGATCGACGGACACATCGCCGAAGTGCAGGCCGGGGTCGAGTTCGACGACGGCGGCACGGCCGCCGGGAAGGTCGCGCTCGATCCAGCCCCCATAGCCGTGGCGGTGACCCTCGGTGCGGCGCCAGGCGCCGCGGGTGAGGGCAGCGATCCGGCCCGTCGGCACCTTCACCCCGGTGAACCTGGCGAGCGCGTCGCGGTCGCGCTCCTCGGCGGTGAGGCTGTAGTCGCCCCGGCCGAGCTGCGGGAACGGCTGCACGATCGCGTAGTCGGCGAACAGCTCCGCCCACGCGCCGAGGGCCTCGCCGAGCTGCAACGGGTGCGCCACCCCGATCAGCGCGTCGTCGGCCACCGTCACCGGCGTGTCGTCAACCCCGGCGAAGGTCCTGTCCTCGGCCACCCGCACCGCGCCCGCCGCACCGGACCCCGCGACCACGCCTGCGACCGAAGGCGCATCGGAGGGGGTCGTCGCGTCATCGGTACGCAAGCCGCCACCGACCGACGAACCACCCGTGGGACCCGCGGACGAGCCGTCGAGGACCACCCATACGAGCCGGCGCGCGACGTGCCAGACCAGGGGGTGCCCGACGATGAACCGGCGGAACTCGGCGCCCGTCCAGCGCCGCCCCATGACCATCGCCCGCTCGAACCGCGGGATCTGCTCCGCGGCGACGGCACGCACGTCGCGCTTGAGCACGGTGAACCGTTTCGCGGCCGCGGGCGCCAAGGCTGGGTCGTCGCGCACGCCCGGGCGGGGCAGGTCGCGGCGCCTGGCGCCGGTCTCGTCGGCGACGAACGGCTGGAGCCGCTCGTCGAAGCCGACCGTGAACCGGCGCGACCCGTAGTCGATGGTGAGCGTGCCGGCGGCATCGAGGCCGAGGTCGGGCACGAGCCGGTCGGCGAGCTGCTCCGGCGACAGCCGCAGGGCCGTGGCCACCTCGGCGAGCCGCTCGTGCGCGCGGGCGCGTACCGACGGGGTGCGGACCTTCGTGGCGAGGCGGTGCAGGTGGGTGAGGGCGCCCTCGGTGCCGATCCGGGCGATGACGTCGACGGCCGCGACGGCCCTGACCAGCGCGCCTTCGGACGGCCAGGCGCGGACGTGCTCGGCGAGTCGGCGGGCGGTCTCGTCGTCGCCGAGGAACGCCTGCGCCTCGAGGACCCAGCCGGCGCGCGCCGGGGCGCCCGCGTCGAGCCAGCGCTCCAGCAGCGACACGGCGAACGCGCCGAGCGACGCCTCGGTGCATGCCTGCCGCACGACGGCCAGCCCCGCGTACGGCTCCGGCCCCGCGTACGGCTCGGCCGGCCCGGACATGGCGAGCATCGTCAGCACGTGCCGGACGGCGTCGACCGGCAGCGTCCCAGCGCCGCCGCGCAGTTCGACCGGGGCGAGCGCGGCGGGGTCGACCCAGCCTGGCAGCGCCGGTGGCCTGGCCGGCAGCACGTCGAGCGGGTCGGTGTCCAGCAGCTCGGTGACCGCCGCCGCGGCCTCCGCGCCGTAGGACCGGGCGGCGGCCTCGACCGCGTCGCGGCGGCCCAGGTCGGCGACGACGCGCAGCGCCTGCCAGGCGTGGCGGCGGGCAGGGCCGGCCGGGCCGAGCGCGGCGGGGACGAGAGCCCGGGCGGCGGACCCGGGGTGCCGGCGCAGCCAGTCGACGGCGTGCCGCCGCGCGGGCCGGCCGCCGCCGAGCCGCCGGGCGACGACGGCGGCGACCTCCGGCCCGGTGAACGGCATCAGCAGCGGCGTCGTGCTCGCCCGGCTCACCCGGTCGACGTCGAGGATCAGTGGCAGCACCAGCACCCCGAACCTGGCGATGAGGGCGGGCGACCAGCGCTCCTCGTCCCAGCGCCGGTTGGGCCGCCAGCGGGCCGCGACCGGCGCCGCCACCTCCATCGGGGCGTGCATGAAGAACCCGAACGTGTCGACCCACGAGCAGGTGCCGGCGTCGATGTCGCGGGCGAGAGCGGCCCAGTCGGAGCGCAGCGGCCCCCACTGGCCGGCGGTGCCCGCCCGGTCGAGCCACTCGGCCTGCTCCCCTGGCTCCCAGGCGATCCCGGGCGGATCGGTGCAGCACAGGCCGGCGACCACGACGGGTTTCCGGGCGGGGGCCGCCCACGGCGGGGTGACCAGCAGCGGTGGCAGCGCCTCGGGCGGTGCGACCGTGCGGCGGTCGAGCGCGCCGAGGGCGGCGGCGACCCGGGTGGCGGCCGCGCCGCGCAACGCCGGCAGCACCTCGGCTGCGATGTCGCGGTGCGCGGCCACGTGGGCCCGCAGCCGCTCGGCGATGCCGCGCCGGCCGGCGGCCTCGGCGAGGAGCCGCACGGCCCGGCGGGGGAACCGGTCGCTCGCCGCCGCCAGGGCGGCCGGGACGTGGCGGGTGTCGACCCGGTCGGCCAGCGCCTGGAACGCGGCGTCGGTCGGCATCGCGGCGATGATCGGCGGCAGGGCCCGCCGGGCGTCGGCGGACCCGCCGAAGCGCTCGAACCACCCGACGAACAGCGGCGCGGCGCCCGTCCCGAGCCCGTCGGCGATCGTGTGCAGCAGCGCGGTGTCGGTGAACAGCTCCTGCGGCGGATACGCGCCGGCGAGCGTCTCGGCCTGCGCCTCGGTGGTCACGGAAGCGAGCAGCAGCAGGGTGCTCCAGTCGTCGCCGACGACACGCCCCCGCACCTCCCGCTCGACCCAGGCCGCCTCGGTCGGCGCGAGGTGGGCGGCCACGATGCGGTGCGTCGCCGAGCGCTCCCGCCACGCCCCGAGCAGCTCGACGACGGCCCGGTGCTCGTCGTCGGGCGCGGCGGCGAGCGCGGCCCGCACGGGTCCCAGGGCGGCGCCCGCCCTTTCGCTGCCCCGCACGCGACGCACGACGGGCTCGCCGGCTCGGCTCGTCGGGCGCCAGTCTGCGCCATACCCCAGACCCTGCAGCTCCATGACCGCCTCCACGGCGAACCGCAGCCCGTGGCCGGCGACCCACCCCTCGGCGAACACCGCTGCGGCGGCCCGGCTGCGGTCGTCGGGTGGCCCGGCGTAGGCGGCGACGACGGCGGCCGCGCCGAGCGGGGTGGCGCCGCCGTCGAGATGCGCCAGCCCTGCGTCGCGGATGTCAGCAGGGGTACGGGCATCGCCGAGCGAGGTGCGCAGGCTGGGGCGTTTGGCCACCAGCGTGGCGACATCAGCGGCCCAGGTCGGCGAGGGCCGGAAGTCTGCGGGAGCGCCGCCCCGCCGCGGCCGGATGGCCCGCAGCCAGGCGGACGGCATCACGAACGCGTCCTCAACCGTGCCCATCCGCCGCCTCCCCGTGGTGCAGATCTGGATGGGCGACACACTAGCGACGCCCACCGACAATTTCGGTCGGACGCCCGTACGCTGCGGCAACGCCTTTGATCATGAAACTTGGCAAATGGGGAAAATCGGATCCCCGGAAAAGTGTCGGACCCTCCTGTTACACCTACAGTCATGGGATTGCGAACCAGCCGCGGAGTGAGCGTCGCCGAGGCGCTCCGCATGGTCCTGACGCTGCCCGAGGTCGAGCAGCGCCTGCACGGCAACCATCTCAGCTTCCGGGTGCGCGACCGCGGGTTCGCCTATCTGTGCGAGGACGACTGGACGATGCTGGTCAAGACGTCCCGCGAGGAGCAGGCGGCCCTCGTGGAGGACGACCCGCGTGCGTACAAGAAGTCGCACGTGTCCGGCCGGTTCGGCTGGGTGCAGGTTCGCCTGCGCAAGGCGCACGAGGACGAGCTGTGCGACCTCATCACCGAGGCCTGGCGGATGACCGCGCCGAGGCCGATCGTGGCACGCCTGGATCTCGCTTTACGTTGACGAATGAGGGGGTACGTGCAAGCTTCCGGCGACCGCCGGGGCTACCGCAGCACAGACACGATCATGGTGACGGCGCCCGCGCCGAGCGCGGCGACGAAGCAGGCCGCGAGCGCGATGCGAGACGAGAGGCGGACCACCGGGGCGACCCGGGCCATGATCTTCATACGGTGCAGGAGATCACGCCGGCCTGAAGCCCGCCTGTGGCCCGCCTGAACGCAGCGAGATCACGACGAGCCGAAGCCGACCATGACGACGGCCATGGCCGTGGCCGGGCAGAGGCCAGGACGGTGGCCATGACGGGGGCGACCTGGCCAGCAAGAACCGGGCTGTGCTGGCACCTGGCCGGCGGGAACCGTGGCCGTGGTGGGACCGCGATCGTGGCCGTGGTGGGACCGCGATCGTGGCCGTGGTGGGACCGCGACCGTGGCCGTGGTGGGACCGCGACCGTGGCCGTGGTGGGACCGCGACCGTGGCCGTGGTGGGACCGTGACCGCGGCCTGCCCGGCGCCAGCCTCGATGCCGTTACGGTTGCCCGCCCGCTCCATCACCCAGTGATCGAAGTCGCCGGGTGGTCACCGGGACGGCCAATCCTGTCCTTGGATCACCCCGAGGCACGGCAGCCGGTGCACAACCAGAGCCGCCGGACGGCCATCCACTCGCATCCAACCGCGTGGCTGGCCTTTGCGTTGCCGCGTTGCCGCGGTCCGCGTCCGAGCTTCCTCGCCGGTCCGGCCCACCCGGCGCCTGCCCGGGTGCCGTTACGGTTGCCCGCCCGCCCCACCACCCAGTGATCGAAGTCGCCGGGTGGTCACCGGGACGGCCAATCCTGTCCTTGGATCACCCCGAGGGCCCGGCGACCTGCGCCCGGCGGCGCACTACCGGCGAGCGGCGGGTTGTGACCTGTGCGTGCCGGAAGGGAACCGCTCAAGCTGTGCCGGGGGCTGCCGATTGCGGCGGCTGTGGACGTGCGCGTGCTGGGGCAGATCGAGATCATCGACGGTGACGGCCGGCGGATGACCGGGGACGACCTGCCTCGGCGGGCGCGGCAGGTGCTTGGGGTGCTCGCCGCGCGGCATGACCGGGTGCAGTCGAAGGACGCCCTGGCCGACGCGGTCTGGGGGGCGGACCTGCCCGGCAACGCCACGGCCGCGTTGGAGCACTACGTGTCGGTACTGCGGCGGGCGCTGCAGCCGGGGGTGCCGACGAGCAGGTCGTTCATCGTGACGAGGGCCGGCGGGTACGTCTTCGCCACCGACCGGGCGCGGCTCGACCTCGCCGAGCTGCGGGCGGCGGCGAAGATCGCGGAGCGGCGGCCCGGGCAGCTGGACGTGCGGGAGAGGATCGTGGAGCTGGCGCCGGAGCTGCCGTTCGCCGAGGACGAGTACGCCGACTGGGCCGCACCGGCCCGCGCCGAGGTCAAGGCGGTCCTGGTCGCGGCGCTGCTCGATCTGGCTGAGCCGGCCGCGGCGGCGGACCCGGGCCGGGCGCTGCGCCTGGCGCGGGAGGCGACGGAGCTGGAGCCGTTCACCGAGCGCGGGTACCGCCTCGCCATGCTCGCCGGTGCCAGGCTGGGGCGCGCGGACGAGGTGGTGCGCTGGTTCGACCTGTGCCGCCGGGCGCTCGCCGACGACCTCGGTATCTCCCCGTCCGCCGACACGACGTCGCTGCGCGACCGGCTCCTGGCCGAGCTGTCCACCGTCACCCGGGAGCCGGCCGCCGGCCCGACCAGCACGACCCGCCCGACCAGCACGACCGGCCCGAGCGGCACGACCGGCCCGACCGGGGACCGGCGCCGCGGCGACCGCCGCAAAGCCGACCGCCGCGCCACCACCCAGCCCGACCCTCACCGCACCACCCAGCCCGGCCCGCAGCTCGAACCACAGCCCGCCGCCGCATCACCCTCAGAGCACGAACGACCCGCGGACCACCCGACCACCGCGCCCACCACCCCCGCGGCTCCCGCGCTCGAGCGGCGCCTCTCCGTGGTCCGGGCGACCAACCCGGCACCGGGCGCCAGCACCGCAGCCGAGGGGTTCGTCGGGCGCGCCGCCGAGCTGGCCGTCCTCGCCGGCGGCCCCGGGGTCGTCCACGTGGTCGGTCCCGCAGGCGCCGGCAAGTCGGCGTTGCTGGGGCGGCTGCGCGAGCTGGAGCCGGGCCGCGTCGGGCTGGGACGGGGTCCGGGGCCTGGCGGCGCGCTGCGGCTCGGCTGGCTGCGCGCCGCGCTGCACCAGCTCGGCCGGGCCGCTGACGAGGTCCTCGACGCGGCGATGCGCGAGCGCCGCTGGCTGCACCCCGCCGAGCTCGACGGGATCGCCGGCGGGCTGGACGGCCTCACCGTCGCCGTCGACGACGCGGAACACCTCGACGCGCACTCGGTCAGTGAGCTGCGCTGGCTGCGGGAACGCGGGTTGCGGGTGGTCGTGTCGTGCCGGTACCCGTCGGCGATCGCGGACCGGCCGCTGCACGCGCTCGACGCGGACCTGGTGCTGCGGCTCGACCCGCTCGGCGAGCAGGACCTGCCGGTCGACGTCCTCGCGGCGAGCGGCGGCATCCCGGCGCTGGTCCCGGCCGCGAGCGGAGGCGACCCGGCGCTCGCCGAGGCGGTCGCGATGCACCTGGCCAGGCAGCGGACCCGGTGGATGCCGCCGGCGGCGTGGGACGTGCTGCGCCTGACCGCGGCGCTCGGCACGCTGCGGGTCGAGCAGCTCGCCGCGACCGGCGGCCTCGACCTCGACGAGGTCCTCGCCGCGGTGGACCGGCTCGTACACGCGCAGCTGCTGGTCGAGGGGCCCGGCGGCAGCGTCCGGCACCGCAGCGACCTGGTCAGGTCCGCGGTCGCCGCGCAGATCTCCGCCGCGCACGGCCACCACCTCCGCGACCGCCTCGCCACCGCGTAAAGAGACCGCCTCGCCACCGCGTAAAGACCCGCATAGAAGACCGCCTCGCCACCACGCAAAGGCGGCCAAGCGCACAGCAAGAAAAACGTCATTGCGCCCCCGGTACCCCGCGACGTATGTTCTTCTCAGATAGAGAACTACTCAGTCTGAGAAGGACCCAGGGTGAACGACGCCGACTTCCTCGCCAGCTACGACCCGCGCGCCTACCCGCCGGTGGCGGTGACCGTGGACATCGTGGCGTTCACGATCCGCCAGGGCGCGCTCAACGTGCTGCTCGTGCGCCGTGCGTGCCCGCCCAGCGAAGGCATGTGGGCCCTGCCCGGAGGGTTCGTCGGGCAGTGGGAGGACCTGCCGACCGCGGCCGCCCGGGAGCTCGCGGAGGAGACCGGCGTCGCCACCGCGCACCGGCGGCTGCACCTGGAGCAGCTCGGCACGTACGGCGCACCCGACCGTGACCCTCGCATGCGGGTGGTCTCGGTGGCGTACGTGGCGTTCGCGCCGGACCTGCCCGACCCGGTCTCCGGCAGCGACGCCCGCGAGGCCGCCTGGGTGCCGATGGACGAGCGCCCCGCGGAGCTCGCGTTCGACCACAGCACGATCGTCGCCGACGGCCTCGAGCGCGCCCGGTCGAAGCTGGAGTACACGCCGCTGGCGACCAAGTTCGTCGGTGAGGAGTTCACGATCGCCGAGCTGCGCGCCGTCTACGAGACGGTGTGGGGCGAGCCGCTGCACGCCGGCAACTTCCACCGCAAGGTGCTGTCCGTCCCCGGGTTCGTCGAGAGCACCAACACGACCACCGAACGCGGCGGCGCCCGCGGCGGCCCCCGGGCCAAGCTCTACCGCGCCGGCGACGCCCGGCTGCTGCACCCGGCACTGCTCATGCCCAGCAGGGAGGAGACGGTCCGGTGACCACCACCGCCGAGGCCATCGAGCTCATCATGAACCGGGGCAGCGCGCTGTTCGACGGCGACGACCCGGCCGGCACGTACCGGCGGCTGGCCCGCCTCACCCACCCGGACACCGCCGGGCCGCAGGGCGCCGCCGCGTTCGCCCGGCTCAGCGACCTGTGGCGCAACCGGGGCACGATCCGCAGCGCCGCGGGCATGTACCCCACCACCACCCTCGCCTTCGAGGGTGACCTCGCCAACCTGTACACGGTGCCCGACGGCCACCTCAAGCTCGTGCGGGACCCGGCGTGCAACGACCTCATGGCGCGCGAGGCGGCCGCCCTGCGGCAGCTCGCCGAGCGCGGCGACCCGCGCTACCTGCCGTACGTGCCGCGACTGGTCGACTCGTTCCGCCACAAGGACGGCACCGTGACGCGGCGCGGCAACGTCATCGCCGCGACCGCAAAAGGGTTGCACAGCCTGGCCGAGGTCGCCGAGCGCCGGCCCGGCGGGCTCGACCCGCGCGACGCGGCATGGATGTGGCGGCGCCTGCTCGTCGCACTCGGCCTCGCACACCGCGCCGGCGTCGTGCACGGCGCGATCGTGCCCGAGCACGTCCTCATCCAGCCCGACGACCACGGCGTCGTGCTCGTCGACTGGTGCTACAGCGTCACCGAGCCCGGTGACCGTGTCCCCGCGATCGTGCCGCACCGGCGCGACCACTACCCGGCCGAGGTCCTCGCCCGCGAGACCCCCGGCCCGTACACCGACCTGGCCATGGCCGCCCGGGTCATGGCCGACCTGATGGGGGATCTCGCCCCGCCGGCCTTGCGGCGCTTCGCCGACGGCTGCCGGCTCAGCTCGCCCAGGCAGCGTCCCGACGACGCCTGGAAGCTGCTCGGCGAGCTCGACGACCTGCTGCACCGGCTGTACGGCCCCCGCAAGTTCCGACCGTTCACCCTGTAGAAGCCTGTACAAGGAGGAGCCCCATGGGAAGTGGGATCTGGTCGACCGACGTCTACGACGCCGCCGACCGCTACCGCCGCGCCACCGGCGCCAGCGCGTTCGCCTACAGCGACTCCGGCGCCCGCACCGTCCACACCGCACTCGACCCGAAGGGCGTCGGCAAGCGGGAGAGCCGCGACTCCGACGAGCACCCCGACTCGGTCGCCATCGCCGTGCTCTTCGACGTGACCGGCTCGATGGGCTCGGTGCCCCGGGTGCTGCAGCAGAAGCTGCCGCAGCTGCTCGGCCTGCTGCTGCGCAAGGGGTACGTGAAGGACCCGCAGATCCTGTTCGGCGCCATCGGCGACGCCACGTGCGACCGGGTGCCGCTGCAGGTCGGGCAGTTCGAGTCGGACAACCGCCTCGACGAGGACCTCGGCCGGTTCGTGCTCGAGGGCGGCGGCGGCGGGCAGATGACCGAGTCCTACGAGCTGGCCATGTACTTCATGGCCCGGCACACCAGCATCGACTGCTACGAGAAGCGGGGCAAGCGCGGCTACCTGTTCATCATCGGCGACGAGCAGGCGTACCCGCGGGTCAAGCCCCGCGAGGTCAGCGCCGTCATCGGCGACAGGCTCGGCGAGCCGATCGCGCTGCGGGCGATCGTCGACGAGGTCCGGCGCATGTACGACACGTACTACATCCTGCCGGCGGGCACGGCGTACACGGGCAACACCACCATCCTCGACTTCTGGAAGGACCTGCTCGGCCAGAACGTCATCGCCCTGGACGACCTCGACGCGGTCTGCGAGACGATTGCGCTCACCGTCGGTCTCGGTGAGGACAGCATCGACCTGGACGAGGGCCTCGAGGACCTGCGCAAGGTCGGCTCGGCGGCCACCGCGACCGTCGGCAAGGCCCTCGCGCGCATCGGCGGCGGCCGCGCCCCGGTCGCCACCGGCACCGCCCCCACGATGACCGGCACCACCAGCGTGGAGCGGTTGTAGGCCATGCGGCACGTCATCGTGGTGGACCTCGGATACGGCGACTGCGGCAAGGGCACCGTCGTCGACCACCTCTGCGCCACGCGTGACGTGCACACCGTGGTGCGCTTCAACGGCGGCGCGCAGGCCGCGCACACCGTAGAGCTCGCCGACGGGCGCAAGCACACGTTCGCACAGTTCGGGTCGGGCACGTTCCGGCCCGGCGTGCGGACCCACCTGTCCCGGTTCATGGTCGTGGACCCCCTCGCCCTCGCCGCCGAGGCCGACCACCTGATCGGCCTCGGCGTCGGCGACGTGTGGCAGCGGCTCACCGTCGACCGCGCCGCGCTGCTGTCCACCCCGTACCACCGCGAGGCCAACCGGGCCAAGGAGATCGCCCGCGGCGCCGACCGGCACGGCTCCTGCGGGATGGGCGTCGGCGAGACGATGGCGTACGCACTGTCCCATGTGGACGACGCGCCCCGGGTCGGCGACTGCCTCTCGCCGGCCGTGCTGCGGGCGAAGCTGCACCGGCTGCGGGCCACGCTCGGCGTCGGCGGCCCACCCGTGGACGCCTGCGTCGAGGCGTACACCGCATTCGCCGCCACGGTGTCCATCGTGGACGGTCTGCGCATCGAGGGGCCGTGCGTCTTCGAGGGCGCGCAAGGGGTACTGCTCGACGAGTGGCACGGCTTCCACCCGTACACCACCTGGAGCACGACGACGTTCGCCAACGCCGAGACCCTCCTGGCCGGCGAACCCGCCTACCGCCTCGGGGTGCTGCGCACCTTCACGACCCGCCACGGCGCCGGCCCCCTCGTCACGGAGGACCCGGCGCTGCCGGTCACCGACCCCAACAACCCCGCCAACCCGTGGCAGGGCGCGTTCCGGGTCGGCCACTTCGACGCGGTCGCGCACCGCTACGCCCTCGACGTCTGCGGCGGCGTCGACGGTCTGGCCCTCACCCACCTCGACACCGCCGAGCGCACCCCGCAGCTGCGCATGTGCACCGGCTACGACGGCACCGTCCCGACCCGCGGCGCCACCGGCGACCTCGAGCGCCAGGAGCGGCTCACCCGCGCACTGCTGACCAGCCGGCCCAGGTTCACTCCCGTACCCGACTGGACCGCCGCCGTCGAGGAGCAACTGGCGACCCCCGTCGTGCTCGAGTCCCGCGGCCCCCGCTCGGAGGACAAGACGTCCACCGATCCGGCCCTCGCGCCCACCACCCAGCTGACATGCTGAACGTCGCACCTCAGCCGCACCACAGCTGATCCTCAGAGCGCTGTGTGACGCTGCACCCCACACGAGGCGCGACGGAGGGGCACACGGCATGGGACTCGATCGCGGCACGCTCAACGCGGTCCTGCTCGCCACCACCGCGGGCCTGGCCATCGGCGGCGCCGCCGGGATCGTCGCCCCCACGTTCGCCGAGGCCGGCCCCGCCGCGCCGCACCGGTCGGCAGCCCCACCGACGGTCGTGACCGACGTCGACGTCCTCGGCGCCGGCCACATGACCATCACGATCCGCTTCAGCAACACCGGCCACGTGGTGCGCCACGTGGCCGCGACGGACCTCACCGTGTCCGCCGGCCCTGTGGTCCTCCGCCCGCGTACGCCCACCGCCGTCGACATCTTCCCGGGCGCCGTGGTCAGCTCGACGTTCGCCTTCGACGCGCCCCCAGCGGGCGCCGACCTGACGCTGCACCTGCCGGGCGAGGCCCTGGCCCTGTAGCGCCGGTGCCGCTGTGCGGGTGCCCGCGCCAAGGAGCCCGCGGCGCCCAGAGCTGCCAGTTGATCTGTGCGGGCCAAGCCTGAGCCGGTGGGCAGGATCGTGTGACCGCGGGCGGCGCCCACCGGATGCCGCGCGCACGCGCGTGAGGCTGCCGCGCGCAGCGCAGGCAGTGCGAGCGCAGCGAGCATGGGGGCTCCGGGGTGGGAACCCCCCGGCCGGCCGCGGCGGCAGCCGCCCGAAGCTAGAAACTGCCCGAAACTAGGAACTGAAGCGCTCCCGGCGCACGACGGGGCGGCGGCCCTTCAGGGTGGTCCGGCGCAGCGTGTCGATGACCTCGTCGACGGCGCCTTCCGGGACCTCCACCAGGGAGAACCGGTCCGTGATCTCGATCGCGCCGATGTCGCGGCCGCTCAGGCTCGACTCGCCCGTGATGGCGCCGACGAGGTCCTGGGGGCGGATGCCCGCGGCCCGGCCGGCGCCGACGAAGAGCCTGGTCATGCCGCCCGCGGGGACGCGGCGGCCGCCCGCCTCGCGGCCCCGGCCGCGGCCGTCGGCGTCGCGGACGGCGACCCGGCGACCGGGGCGGTCCCCCGAGGCCGGGCCGTAGCCGGGGCGGTCGCCCTCGCGCGGGGCGCGCAGGGTGATCTCGGGGATCTCCTCCTCGTCGCCGTCGCCGATGGCGGCGGCGTCGTGGGCGATCTTGACCGCGGCGATGGCGATCTCCATCAGGTCGAACTCGTCGCTGAGGGTCTCGACCACCACGCGGAACTGGGAGAGGGCGGCGTCGTCGGCGACGAGGCTCTCGTGCAGCGCGGCGCGGGTCAGCTCGAGGCGGCGGGCGCGCAGGTCGGCGACGGTCGGGACCTTCTCGATGAGGATGCGCTGCTTGGTGATGCGTTCGATGGTCTTGAGCATGCGGTGCTCGCGGGGCTCGGCGAGGGTGATCGCCACGCCCTCGCGGCCGGCGCGGCCGACGCGGCCGATGCGGTGGACGTACGACTCGGGGGCCGACGGCACGTCGTAGTTGACGACGTGGGTGAGGTGCTCGACGTCGAGGCCGCGGGCGGCGACGTCGGTGGCGACCAGCAGGTCGGCGGTGCCGTTGCGCAGGCGTGCCATGACCCGGTCGCGCTGCTCCTGGCCCATGCCGCCGTGCAGGGCCTCGGCACGGTACCCGCGGCCGTTGAGGGTCTCGGTGAGCTGGTCGACCTCGTCGCGGGTGCGGCAGAAGACGAGAGCGGCGCCGGGGGCCTCGACGTCCAGGACGCGGCCGAGGGCAGCGGGCTTGTGGGCGCGGGGCACGACGTAGGCGACCTGGCGCACCAGCGGGGCCTCGCCGGCGGCGGTCGGGGCGCGGCCGATCTGGATGCGGACCGGGTCGTTGAGGTGGCTGCGGGCCAGGCCGTCGATGCGGGGCGGCATGGTGGCGGAGAAGAGCACGGTCTGGCGGTCCTCGGGGGTCTCCTGCAGGATCGCCTCGATATCCTCGGCGAAGCCCATGTCGAGCATCTCGTCGGCCTCGTCGAGCACGACGACGCGCAGGTCGTGCAGGTGCAGCGTGCCACGGCTGATGTGGTCGAGGGCCCGACCCGGGGTGGCGACGACGACGTCGATGCCCTGCTCGAGGGCGCGCAGCTGGCGGCCGATCGGCTGGCCGCCGTAGATCGGCAGGACGCGGGTGCCGAGGTCCTTGCCGTACCGGTGGATCGCCTCCGACACCTGCACGGCCAGCTCGCGGGTGGGCACGAGGATGAGCGCCGAGGGGTTGTTGCCGCCCGGGGAGGGGATGCTCTGCAGCAGCGGCAGCGAGAACGCGGCGGTCTTGCCGGTGCCGGTGGCGGCCTGGCCGAGCAGGTCACGGCCGGCGAGCATCGGCGGAATCGCCTCGCGCTGGATCGGGGTCGGCTCCTCGTAGCCGAGGGTGGTCAGTGCCTTGAGCAGCTCGTCCCGCAAGCCCAGTTCGGCGAAGCCGGTATCGTCGTTGGTGCCTGCGGTCACGGTGGAGCTCCTCAATCGTGGCATTCGTGGCGTCTCTAGCATCCCAGGCCGCGCCGCCCGGCGCCGGGGCGGTGCGCTCCGTTGTGATCTGCGACCAGCCCGGACAGGTCCCCGCGGCAGCCGCGGGGCGGCCGACTGGTACAACGAGCGGGTGGCCGACGACGACTGGCAGTCCCAGCGCGCCCGTGCCGTGGCGCACCACGGTGCCGAGCTCGACCGGCGGCGCGCCGCCGAGGCCGCGCAGGCGACGGGGCTCATCGAGCGGTTCGTGGCGGACGCCCGGGCGGCGGGTCTGCCGACCGCGCCGTTGCGGGCCCGGTCGTACAACGGACGCTCCTACCGTACGCCCCTGCACGGCTGGTACCTCAATAGTGACCGGACGATCGCGGTAAGTGACGACGGGCGGTACTACTCGCTGCTGGTGCCGCCGAGCGCCACGGGCTGGCTGACCGGCGTGACGCCGCAGCCGCAGGCGCCCAGACTCATCGTCGGCGAGGGCGCCCGCGACGGCGAGTCACTCCCCCTGGCCAGGCTGCTGCAACAGCGGCTCGAGGCAGGCTGAGAGCGATCACAGCCTGATGAACTCCGGCGGCACCTCGTCGGTGAGCCACACACCGTTGCCGGAGACGTAGAACACGTGCCCGGCCCGCGCCATCTCCCCGGCCAGGACGGTGAGGACCGCGACGGCCCCGCCGCGGCGGGTGCCGACCCGGCGCGCGGTCGCGGTGTCCGGTGACAGGTGCACGTGGTGGCGGCCGCCGCGGTTGAGCCCGGTCGCCTGGATCGACGGCAGCGCCGCAGCTCCCGTGCCGTGGAAGAGGACCTCCGGCGGCTCCTGCGGGGTGAGGCCGAGGTCGACCGGGACCGAGTGGCCCTGGTTGGCGCGGATGCGCTCGACGCCGTCGGGGCCGGTCCGCACCGCGTAGCGCTGCTTGTCGTTGCCGGCGACGACCTCGTCGAGGTCCGCCCGGGTGATGCCCATGGCGGTCAGGAACTGCTCGACGGGCACCCAGCCGCCGGCGTCGAGGGCCAGGCCGAGCCGCGCGGGGTCGTGGCGCAGCGCCTTCGACATCCGCTTGCTGATCTTCACGAGCTGCTGGTGATCCATCGCAGCTCTCATTGTGCGACAGGCGTCCAGCCATTTCCGGCCACGACCCGGTCGGGGCGCAGCAGCACCGTACGCCGGCGGCCCATCCAGCGCCGCAGCGCGCCGCTCGGGTCGAGGTCCGGCGTCACCCGCACCACCCGGGCCGAGCCGTGCTTGATCAGCACGCCGGGGCGGCAGAGCACCGCCCAGCCGTCGCCGAGGACGTCGTCGAGCGGCACGTCGCGGCCCTCCCAGCGCACGACCGGCTGTGGCGCCAGGGTCCCCGCGCGCCGCCCCCGCCCCACACCCTGCAGCGGCGGGCTGGTCGAGCGCAGCGCGAGGCCCTTCAGGCCGGGCAGCCGCCACACCGCGCCGAGCACGACCCGCCGCACCGACGCCGCGCGGTCCTGTCCCCCGGTCATCGCCCAGCCGGCCACGACTGCGAGCCTGATCTGGGCCCTCGCGTGGGGTTTGCGTTCGCGCTGGTACGACTCCAGCAGGGCCGGACGCCCGGATGCCAGTTTCCAGGCGAGGTTGTACGCGTCGCGCAGCCCGGCCCCGAGCCCCTGGCCGATGAACGGCGGGGTCTGGTGTGCCGCGTCGCCGAGCAGGAACACCATGCCCCGCCGCCACGCGGACGCGAGCCTGGCCTGGAACGTGTACTCCGCCTCGCGCAGCACCGTCACCCCGGCCCCGCCGAGCCACGGCGTGAGCAGCGCCGGGACGTCGAGCGTGGACTCGCCGTCGTGCAGCCGGAACTCCCACCGGTACCGCCGCGGCCCCAGCTGCATGAAGGTCGCCGCGCGGCGCGGGTCGCAGACCTGGTGCACGCCGCCCCACGCGTCGAGGTCGCGGTCGGTGCGGCCGTCGACGACCAGCCACCGCTCCTGGAACCCGAGGTCCTCCAGGGTGGCGCCGATGAGGGTGCGGACCGTGCTGTTGGCGCCGTCGCAGCCGAGCACCGCCGACGCCGCGAGCGTCTCCTGCCCGGCGGGACTCGTGCAGGTGACAGTGCAGGTGACGGAGTCCGAGGTGACGCCGGTGACCGTGACACCGCCGCGGAACTCGATGAGGGGCAGCTCGGCGACCCGCTCGCGCAGCAGCCGCTCCAGGTCGGGCTGGTCGAACATGTTGGCCTGCGGCCAGCCGTGCGGGCCGGGGGCGGGGTCGCGGCGGAACTCGGCCATCACCCGGTGCCGGCCGTCCAGCAGCCGCAGGCCGAGGCCGGGGCGGCTCACGGCGGCGAACCGCTCCGCGATCCCGAGCTGCTGCAGGATCCGCATCACCTCGTCGTCGACGTGCACGGCGCGGGGCAGCGGATACGGCGTGGCGTAGCGGTCCAGCAGCAGGCACGGTACGCCGCGCTGGGCGAGCAGGATCGCGGAGGCGGCACCGACCGGTCCCGCCCCCACGATCACCACGGGGTCCATGCCCGCGACCCTATGTCATGTGCAGCGCGTCCCGTTGAGCGTGAACACGGCCGGCGCGGTGTTCGAGCCGGTCCAGTTCGACAGGAACCCGATCGTCACCGTGCCGCCGGCGGGGATGTTCGCGGTGTAGCTGGCGCTGGTCATGGTGACCGCCGCGCCGGACTGGGCGTACGTGGCGCCCCACGACTGGGTGAGCACCTGTCCGTTCAGCCAGCTCCAACTCAGCTGCCAGCCGTTGACGGGGGTGGAGCCGGTGTTCGTCACCTTCACGTCGCCCTGGAACCCGCCGGGCCACTGGCCGGCGACGCTGTACGCGACCCGGCACGCGCCGGACGGCTGCGGTGACGAGGACGCCGAGCGCGACGGCGAGACCGACACCGACGGCGACGGCGAGGACGAGGAGCGCGACGGCGACGGCGAGGTCGTCCCGCCGTAGACGGTCGCCTCCCTCGACGTGGCCCTGATGCCGTTGGCGCCGTTGAAGATGCGCTCGCCCCAGCTGGTGAGCTGGGCCGGGTTGAAGCCGGTCACCATGTCGAGGTACTCCACGCCGCCGCCGTTGCCGCTCCACGACCAGCCGAGGTAGCCGATGCGCAGCGACTGCGCGGTCGCCATGATGGTGTCCTCGTCGGGGTTGCCGTCGGAGTGGTTGAAGCCGAACTCGCCGACGACGATCGGCAGCTTCGCGGTGACGAACCGGTTCAGGTAGTCGTTGATCTCGGCGGCGGTGTCGAAGACGCCGTACATGTGGATCGAGAACACGGTGTTCTTCAGCGGGTCGGCGGCGAAGACGCCCGCGGCGTTGTCGCGCATGGTGAAGGACCAGTCCTGGCCCCAGTTCGGCGCGTCCACCATGATCGTGTGCTCGAAGCCGTTGCTGCGCAGGCGTTTGATCGCGTTGCCCGTGTCGGTGGCCCAGTTGGCGACGGTCGCGGCGTTGTTGCCGTACGGCTCGTTGCCGATGTTCACGATGACGTACTTCTCCTGGCCGGCGAGGGCGCTCTTGACGCTGAGCCAGTAGTCGACGGCCTTGTCGAGGGTGATCGCGCCGCTCTGCTCGCCGTAGCCGGTGGTGTCGTGCGCCTCCAGGACGCAGATGAGCCGGTTGGCCTTGCACAGCGACACGACGTTGGCGACGTCGGCGGTGTCGTTCTTCGCCCACCGGTCGCCGGTGGCGAGCACGACCCGGACGCTGTTGGCGCCCAGCGCCTTGATGTTGGCGAACGAGCTGGTCTGCGTCTGGTACCAGGTGTGCGCGTGGCTGACGCCGCGCATGACGAACTCGGTGCCGTTGGCGTCGTACAGCCTGCCGTTGCTGACGGTGAAGCCGGTCGCGGCCTGCGCCGGTTGCACGGCGACGAGCACCGAGACCACGACCGCCAGCGCTGCGGCCGCCGCGAGGGTGATCCGCGTTCTCATGATGGGTTGCCTCCTAGGGGGTCGGGGGCAACGTATGAAGCGCTTCAGTTCGCCGTCAACGATGTCAGTCCCGGGCCGCAGGTCGGCGGCGCCGACGGTGTGAAACTTGCAGCGCCGGGTAGCTGGCGCCCCGTACCGCACGCTTCCCACCCAGGCAGGAGAAGTAGATGCCGATCGACAACCCGTCCGACCTGTTCCTGTACGAGCTGGCCGGCATGTACGACGCCGAGCGCAAGAGCAACCACCTCGTGGGCGAGATCCTCAGCCAGGCCGAGCAGAGCCCCCTGGCCCAGATCCTGCGCGCGCAGCAGCAACAGGGGCAGCAGAAGATCCAGAACATCGAGACGTGCTTCGCGATGATGGAGATGGAGCCGACGGAGGTGCCGTGCGCGACCCTGGACGGGATGCGGGCGGAGTTCCAGGCGTTCGCCGGCCAGCGGCCCTCCACCGAGGCGATGGAGATCTACGCCGTGGACACGGAGACGAAGCTGGCCCACTTCGGCATCGCCGGCTACCGGGGGCTCATCGACAAGGCCCTGCTCATGGGCGAGATGCAGTGCGCGCAGATCCTGCAGACCAACCTGGTGCAGAAGCAGGAGAACGCGGGCACGTTCGAGCGGATCAGCCACGAGCTCGGGCAGCGCGTGGTGATGAGCGTCTGAGGACCCCGCAGACCCTTCAGAACAGCCGGAGGGGGCCCCGACATCGGGCCCCCTCCGGTCCTGCGACCGGCCTTGACGTGCGACGGCCGGCCCTCGGCGCGGGTCAGCCGCCGAGCGAGGCGGCGGCCGACGCGATCGCCGATGCGAACGTGCTCACCTGCGTGTACACCCCCGGGTAGTTGGGGCGGGCGCAGCCGTTGCCCCAGCTGACGATGCCGACCTGGATCCAGGCGTTGGACGCGTCCCGGCGGAACATCGGGCCGCCCGAGTCACCCTGGCAGGTGTCGGTGCCACCGGCGGCGTAGCCGGCGCAGATCTCCTCGTTCGGGATCAGGTCGGGGTACGAGTTGTCGCAGGTCGAGTCCGGCACATAGGGCACGGTCGCCTTGAGCAGGTACCGCTGCTGCGCGCCGCCCTCCCGCGCCGCGCCCCACCCGGCGACGGTGAACGTGCCGGTGTCGTACGTGGTGTTCGTCGCGATCGGCAGCGTGGCCAGGCCGCTGACCGGCGACGCGAGCCGGATGAGCGCCCAGTCCTTGCCGTTGCCGTTGTACCCGGGAGCCCGGTACACATAGTTGGACCGCACCTGGATCCGGCTGGACGACTGCAGGTCGACCACGCCGAGGGTGGCGGTGATGCTGGTGTTCGTGCCGGTGCGGCCGACGCAGTGCGCCGCGGTGAGGACCAGCCGCGGGCTGTAGAGCGCGCCGCCGCAGCCCATCGACAGGCGCACCATGAACGGGAACTCGCCCTGCGCCGCGCGGGTGCCGCCGACGACGTCCTGCTGGGCGTGCGCCACGCCGGGCAGGACACCGACCACGGCGATGACGGCGGTCAGGACCGCCAGGAGCCTTCTTACCATCCGGGAGCCTCCCCAACGAGTTGGATGATGGGAAGGATGATATCCATCGATATGATGGCTATGAATATATCGTCCGGCTCATACTGCCGACGACGATGCTGGTCTCCGTCTCGGGGTCGGTGACGGTCCGCGGCCACAGCCCGGCCTCGCGCAGGACCGCGTGCGCGGTGTCCAGTTGCGCGTCGCCGGCCTCGGTGAGCAGGTGCCCGCCGGGCGCGAGCCAGCCGGGCGCCTGCGCCGCGAGCCGTCGCAGCACCCGCAGCCCGTCGTCGCCGCCGTCGAGGGCGGCCCGCGCCTCGTGCACCCGGAACTCCTCCGGCAGGAACGCGATCTGGTGGGTCGGCACGTACGGCACGTTGGCCAGCAGCACGTCCACCCGCCCGCGCAGGTCCGGCGGCAGCGGGTCGAACAGGTCGCCCTCGTACACCTCGACGCCGGGGAGATTCCGCCGGGCGCAGGCGACCGCGGCCGGGTCGATGTCGGCCGCCACCAGCCGCACGCCCTGGCCACGGGTGGCGGTCGCCCCGAGCGCCCCGGTGCCGCAGCACAGGTCGAGCACCGTCTGTCCACTGTGGATCAACTCGCGGGCGGCGGCGGCGAGCAGCTCGGTGCGGTGCCGCGGGATGAACACCCCGTCGGCGATGGCGAACCGTTCACCCGCGAACGACGCCCATCCCACGAGGTACTCGACGGGATGCCCGGCGACCCGCCGCTCGACCAGGCGGTCGAGGGCGGCGGCGTCCCCGGCCGCGGCCTCGGTGAGCAGCGCCGCCTCGTCCTCGGCGAACACACACCCGGCGGCGCGCAGCCGGTCGGTCACAGTGGGCACGCCGCACTGTAGCCGCTGATACGGTGGCTTGTGCGCGCAGTCATGCTGTCCGGGCCGGGCCCGGTCGAGAACCTGCAGATCGTCGAGGTGCCGACCCCAGAGCCGCCGCCCGGGTGGGTGCGGATCCGGGTGCGGGCG
This sequence comes from Dactylosporangium sp. NPDC050688, assembly GCF_040654515.1. NCBI lineage: Bacteria > Bacillati > Actinomycetota > Actinomycetes > Micromonosporales > Micromonosporaceae > Dactylosporangium > Dactylosporangium sp. NPDC050688. The sequence goes on along the minus strand of NZ_JBFAIC010000037.1, from coordinate 20,931 downwards.
TTCGGGCTCAACCGCTCCGAGCTGCACACCCGCCTCGGCTACGCCGATGGGGTCGTCTTCCCCCGCGTCCCGGGCATCGAGGCGACCGGCGTGGTCGACGACCCGGGCACCTCCGACCTCACCCCCGGCCAGCAGGTCGTCACGATGATGGGCGGGATGGGCCGCACGTTCGACGGCGGCTACGCCGAGTACACCGTGGTGCGCCGCGCGCAGGTCATCCCGTTCGTGTCCGAGCTGCCCTGGCCGGCGCTCGGCGCGGTGCCGGAGACGCTGCAGACGGCGTACGGCTCGCTCACCACCGGCCTGGACCTGCGCGCCGGGCAGACGCTGCTGATCCGCGGCGGCACGTCCTCGGTCGGCCTGGCCGCCGCGGCCCTCGCCCGCGACCTCGGCGCCACCGTGCTGTCCACCACCCGCTCCCCCGCCCGGCTGGACGCGCTCACCGCCGTCGGCGTCACCCACCCGCTGGTCGACGACGGGGCGGTCGCCGCGCAGGTCAGGGCCCTCGTCCCCGACGGGGTCGACGCGGCCCTGGAGCTGGTCGGCACCCCCACGCTGCCCGACACCCTCGCCGCGACCCGGGTGCACGGCACCGTCTGCTTCACCGGCATGCTGTCCAACGAGTGGCTGGTCCGCGACTTCTACCCGATCGGCTACCTGCCCACCGGCGTGCGCCTGACCGCGTACGGCGGCGAGGCGAGCGACCTGCCCGCCGCGGTCCTGCAGCGGTACCTGGACCGCATCGCCGCCGGCGAGGTGACGCTCGGCCCGGTGCACCCGTACGCGATGGACGACATCCGCGCCGCCCACACCGATCTGGAGCTCGGCACGAAGGTCGGCAAGCTGGTCGGCCTGCCGTGACCGGCGTGAGCGTTCGCCGCAAGGCGTGTACAACTCGTCCGTGGAGTATCCGGACCTGTCGCCGTACACGTACTACGCCTTCCCGTTGCCCATGGTGAACGTCGGCTGGCTCGGCACCGCCCGCGGCATCCCCGCCGGTCCGCCACCGGACGCCACCGCCGTGCAGCACCTGCGCGCCGCGTCGCGCCGCCTGTCCCAGGTGATGCTCGGCGTGCACCACTGCGACTGGTGCCCGCGCGGCGCCGCCTACCAGGGCAACGGCGAGTACCACTACTACGCCCCGGACGGCACGGTGTACGCGGCGCCGGAGATGCTCCTGCACTACGTCGAGGCGCACGGCTACCACCCGCCGCAGGTCTTCCTGGACTGCCTGCCGGCCCTGGACGACCTGCCCTGGGACGGCCGCGCCGACCACCTCGCCACGCTGCTCACCGACGACACCGCCGATCTCGAGGATCGCGCATCAGTGATCATCGACCTCGCGTCGTGGAAGGACCCGCGGACCCTGGCCGCGCTGTTGTACGCCGCCCACCACGACGGCCTCGCCGGCTGCGCCGGCGGCGACATCGGCATGGCCCTCGCCGCGCTGCAGCCGTGCGCCTTCGCCCCCGACCTGCACGCCGAGCCGCTCCCGGAGTGGGTCCGGTGGGGCTTCGAGCGGGCCTTGCCGCAACCCTGACCACCCGGCGGGCACGCACCGCTGGTCAGCGCGGCGCAGGTGGCCGGTGTCGTTGAAGGTGATCAGCACCGGCGGCCGGCCGGTCTCCGACGCCACGACGGTCAGGGCGCAGTTGTCCTGGTCGAGGGTGCCGAGCTTCGCGCCGACCGCGCCGGTGGTGATCGTCGTCACCCACGCCGCGAGTGCGATGCCCGCCACGAACTGCACGACGGCCAGCACGTAGAACCCGGCCAGCATCACGATGGACAAGAGGGCACGCGCAGCGACGGCCACCGGTGTTCCTTCCCCGTGTCACCACGACGATAGCGGCCGTGGCGGACGGGACCCTATAGTTCGGGACCACTGACCGCAACGGGGAAAGGAACAGATCGATGTGGCCTTTCAGGCGAAGAGCGGCCGGCCGGGTCGAGCGGCTCGACATCGACCCCGCGCAGGGCGACCCTGAGGCCACCCGGCTCATCGCGGCCGCGAAGCGCGGCGACTGGCGGGCCGCGGCGGAGTTCCTGCGCGGCGTCGAACACCCCGACGACCGCTCCTTCTACTGCCGCGTCCTCGGCGAGCACGCCGGCGGGGGCTCCGGCGGGGGCGCCTGGATCGACGAGTGGATCGCCGCCGAGACCGGCCCGGGCCGAGCGACGGCGCTCACGGTCAAGGGCCAGCACGCGATCGCCTGGGCCTGGCAGGCCCGTGGCAACGGCCGCGCCTCGACGGTCAGCGAGGAGGCGTTCAAGCTCTTCTTCCGGCGCCTGAAGGTCGCCGAGGACTGCCTCGACGACGCCACCGAGCTCGACGCCGACGACCCGACGCCGTGGGCGGGGCTCGTCACGCTCGGCCGGGCCCGGCAGGTCGGCGTGGCCGAGACGCGGCGCCGCTTCGACGAGGCCGTGCGGCGGTACCCGTGGCACCGCGACGCGCACTCGCAGCTGCTGCAGCAGCTGTGCCGCAAGTGGAGCGGCTCGCACGAGCTGATGCACGAGTTCGCGGAGTCGGCCGCGGCGGCCGCGCCCCCCGGCTCGCCGCTCGGGGTCCTGGTCGCCGACGCGCACATCGAACACTGGCTGGACCTGCCCGAGGGCGAGGACGGCGAGTACATGCGCAGCCCCGAGGTCGGCGAGCGGCTGCGGCTGGCCGCGGACCGGTCGGTGCGCCACCCCCGCTACGAGCGCCGCCCCGGCTGGGCCGCCGGTGACAACGCGTTCGCGATGGCGTTCACGCTCAACGGGGACCGGCCCGCCGCCGCGGAACGCTTCGACGCCCTCGGCAACCGGGTCACCCGCTGGCCGTGGTCGTACATGGCGGTCCCGGACGTCGCGTACACCAGGGCCCGGCTCCTCGCGCGGGAGCACGCGTACGTGGACCGGGGGTAGGGCTAGACCCACTGCCTTCCGCCCGCCCTCGCCGGACAATGGCTGGCATGAGGGTGAAGGCGTTCGTGCGGTCCGGGGTCACCGCCATCGGCCGGGTGGCCCTGCTCGGACTGCTGTCGCCGCCGGTGAAGCTGGTCCTGCTCGTGCTGTCGGTGGTGTCGCTCGCCCTGACCGTGGTCGGGTTGGGGCTGGTCCTGGCGCCGCTGGTCGCGATGCTCGTGCGCGCCTACGCCGACCTGCACCGCCGGGCCGCGCGCAACTGGTCGTGGGTCGACATCCCCCGCCCGTACCGGCCGCTGCCCGCCGGCGCGTACGTCGGCACCCCGCGCCGCTGGCTGTGGCTGGTCCGCGACCCGGCGACCTGGCGGGACCTGCTGTGGCTGCTCGCCGGCGCGCCCGCCGGGCTGCTGCTGGGCGTCGCCGGTCCGGTGCTGCTCGGGTACGGCCTGGAAGGGCTGCTCGGCGTCGCCCTCATCATCGACGCCGCGACCGGCCGGTACGGCTACGGCGTCACCTGGCCGATCGAGGACGCCCTCGACGTGCTCAGCGTCCCGCCGCAGGGCGCCCTGGTCACCGCCGGTGCCCTGTACGCCGGGCCGTGGCTGCTGTGGACCCTCGCCCAGTTCGACCGGACGCTGCTCGGCCCGACCCGCGGCGCGGCCCTCGCCCAGCGCGTCGACCGGCTCACCGAGACCCGCACCCAGGTCGTCGACGCGCAGGCCGCCGAGCTGCGCCGCATCGAGCGGGACCTGCACGACGGCGCCCAGGCCCGCATCGTGTCGCTCGGCATGAGCCTCGGCATGGCCGAGGACCTCGTCATCCGCGACCCGGCCGCCGCGCAGGCCCTCATCGCCGAGGCCCGGCAGGCCAGCGGCCTCGCCCTCGCCGAGCTGCGGCACCTGGTCCGCGGCATCCACCCGCCGGTCCTCGCCGAACGCGGCCTCGACGGCGGCCTGCGCGCCCTCGCCCTGACCCTGCCGATCCCGGTGACCGTCGACATCGACCTGCCCGGCCGCCCCGACGCGCCGGTCGAGTCCGCGGCGTACTTCGCCGTCGCCGAGGCCCTCACCAACGTCGGCAAGCACGCCCGGGCATCGACGGCCTGGGTATCGTTGACCCACCTCGGGGGCGCCCTGTTCATCACCGTCGGCGACGACGGTGCCGGCGGTGCCTCGCCGGGCGGCTCCGGGCTCACCGGCGTCGCCCGCCGCCTGGGGGCGTTCGACGGCACGCTGCACGTCGACAGCCCCACCGGCGGCCCGACCGTGCTGACCATGGAGCTGCCGTGCGCGTTGTCATCGCCGAGGACCTCGCCCTCCTCCGCGACGGGCTGATCCGGCTGCTGAGCGCGTACGGCTTCACGGTGGCCGCGGCCGTCGAGACCGGCGAGGCCCTGCGCGAGGCCCTGCTGGAGCACCGCCCCGACGTCGCCGTCGTCGACGTGCGCCTGCCGCCCACGTTCACCGACGAGGGCCTGCGCGCCGCGATCGCCGCCCGGGCCGAGGCGCCGGGCCTGCCCGTGCTGGTCCTCTCCCAGCACGTCGAGCAGCTGTACGCCCGCGAGCTGCTCTCCGACCGCCGCGGCGGCGTCGGCTATCTGCTCAAGGACCGGGTCGCCACCGTCGGCGAGTTCATCGACGCGGTCCGCCGCGTCGCCGGCGGCGGCACCGCCATGGACCCCGAGGTCGTCTCGCAGCTGCTGGCCCGCAGCGCCCCGATCGCGGCGCTGACCCCGCGCGAGCGGGAGGTGCTGGGCCTGATGGCGGAGGGCCGCTCCAACGCCGCGATCGCCGCCCGCCTGTTCGTCACGGACAAGGCGGTCGGCAAGCACATCAACAACATCTTCGCCAAGCTGGGTCTGCCCCAGTCCGAGGACGACAACCGCCGGGTGCTGGCGGTGCTGGCGTACCTGAGGCTGTGACGGTGTTGGCGCGCACCACGCTGTACCTCGTCCGCCACGGCCACGCCGACGGCCACACCCCTGGCAGCAGCCTGTCCGCCGCGGGCCGGGCGCAGGCGGAGCGGCTCGGCCACCGGCTGCGCGGCGTGCCGTTCACGTCTGTGCACCACAGCCCCCTGCGGCGCGCCGCCGAGACCGCCGCCATCGTCGCCGCCCACCTGCCCGGGGCGCCCGCCCACGCCTGCGACCTCGTCACCGACCGCACGCCGGTGCCGTCGCCGGGGCGGGAGACCGACTACCCGGAGCGGTACCGTCCCTGGCTGGACCAGGTCCCGCCAGCCGAACGCGACCCGGACGCGACCGCCCTGCAGGCCGCGGTCGCCCGGCTCCTCACCGTCGGCGACGATGACCGCACCGAGCTGCTGGTCACCCACAACTTCGTCATCGGCTGGTTCGTCCGCCACGTCCTGGACGCCCCCACCTGGCGATGGCTCGGCCTCAACCAGGACAACTGCGCCCTCACCGTCCTGGCGTGGGAAACCGACCGGCCACCGGCGCTGGTCGCGTTCAACGACACCGGCCACCTGCACCACGCCGGCTGACCCGTACCTGCCCGAGCCGCCAGCACACCGGTGACCTCGCCGCTGACCACCCGCGGGACATCCCCGCGTGGCGACGGCCCCGCCAGAACTGCGCCCTGACCGGAGCACGGCCGGGATCGCCTTCAACCTGGTCGGGGCCACGTCGGCCCCCGAGGTGCGCGGCGTTCGCCGACTTCCGGCCGCGCCTGGACCGGTAGAGGCCGCTGATCAGCGCTCCCGGGGTGCCGTGGGTGCGGATCGGGCAGCTCACCCGCTGGTGGTGCCGGCATCGGCCAGAAGTCGCCCGGCGGCAGGTCGGCCGCTCGACCTTCACGAGCGCTCCGCCGCCGCGCCGATGTCGTCGGGGTACCGGTGGCCGGCCCGGCCGCCGGCCGGGCGCAACAGTGTCGGGCCGGCGGTCAGGGGGAGGCGGGCCGTTCAGGTGTACAGGTTGCGGCTGTAGCGGCCCTCTTCGTAGTACTCCTCGAGCTGCTCGACGGTCTCCACCGTGTCCTGCACGCTCTTGATGAGCTTCGCGTGGGAGGGCAGCACCTCGGGGGTCCAGGTCTCGGGCTTCCACAGCTGCGAGCGCATGAAGGCCTTCTGGCAGTGGAAGAAGATCGTGTCGATGTCGACGACCAGGGCCAGGACCGGCTTGTGGCCCTCGACGACCAGCTCGGAGAACCACGGGGCGTCGGTGAGCAGGCGCGCGCGGCCGTTGACGCGCAGGGTCTCGCGGCGGCCGGGGATGAGGAAGATCAGGCCGACGTGGGGGTTGGCGAGGATGTTGTGGAAGCTGTCGGCGCGGCGGTTGCCCGGGCGTTCGGGGATCACGATCGTACGGTCGTCGAGGACGTGCGTGAAGCCGGGCGGGTCGCCCTTCGGGGACACGTCGCAGTTGCCGTCGGCGTCGGAGGTGGCCACGAGGACGAACGGCGACAGCGCCAGCCAGTCCCGGTCGGTGGCGGTGAGGGTGCTGCGTTCCTTGCTTGCGGCCCGGGGCATCGGCGACCCGAGCAGGTCCTCCAGTTCGGCGATCGAGGTGATCTGCATGGTCTCAGCATAGGGCGCGTAACAAGCTGTAACAGTGGAGGTATTGTACGGGCGCACGTGTGCCATTAGCGTCGGCTCATGACGGGACACACCTCCGAAGCCGACGCCTACCGCGACGACCGCGCGCACGTCTTCCACTCCTGGTCGGCGCAGCGGGCGCTGGACCCGGTCGTCGTCACCGGCGGCCTCGGCAGCACGTTCTGGGACGCCGGCGGCGCCCGGTATCTCGACTTCTCCTCGCAGCTGGTCAACCTCAACCTCGGCCACCAGCATCCCAAGGTCGTCGCCGCGATCCAGGAGCAGGCGGCGCAGTTGTGCACGATCGCGCCGAGCTTCGCCAACCCGGCGCGCAGCGAGGCCGCCCGCCGGATCGCGGAGGTGGCGCCCGGCGACCTGTCACACGTGTTCTTCACCAACGGCGGCACCGAGGCCAACGAGCACGCGGTCAAGATGGCCCGGCTCACCACCGGGCGGCACAAGATCCTGGCCGCGTACCGGTCGTACCACGGCGCCACCACAGGGTCGATCACGCTGACCGGCGACCCGCGCCGCTGGGCCAACGAGCCCGCGATGCCGGGGGTGGTGCGGTTCTTCGGGCCGTACACCTACCGCTCGGCCTTCCACAGCGACAGCGCCGAGCAGGAGACGGCCCGCGCCCTGCAGCACCTCGAAGAGGTGTTCATGTTCGAGGGGCCGCAGACGATCGCCGCGGTCCTGCTCGAGTCGGTCGTCGGGACCAACGGCATCCTCGTGCCGCCGCCCGGCTACCTCGCCGGCGTGCGGGAGCTGTGCGACCGGCACGGCGTGCTGCTCATCTGCGACGAGGTGATGAGCGGTTTCGGCCGGTGCGGCGAGTGGTTCGCCGTGGACCGGTGGGGTGTGGTGCCGGACCTCATCACGTTCGCGAAGGGCGTCAACTCCGGCTACGTCCCGCTGGGCGGTGTCGTGCTCGGCGAGAAGGTGTACGACACGTTCGCCGAGCGCCCGTTCCCGGGTGGGCTCACCTACTCCGGGCACCCCCTGGCCTGCGCGGCGGCGGTCGCGACGATCGACGTGATGCATGAGGAGCGCATCCCCGATCGGGTCCGGGACCTCGGCGAGCGGGTCGTCGGGCCGCGGCTGGAGAAGCTGCGCGACCGGCACCCGTCGGTCGGCGAGGTCCGCGGCCTGGGCCTGTTCTGGGCGATCGAGCTGGTCCGCGACCCCGACACCCGCGAGATGCTGGTGCCCTACAACGCCTCCGGCGCCGCGGCGAAGCCGATGGCCGACGTCGTCGCCGCCTGCAAGGCCCGCGGCGTGTGGCCGTTCACCCACTTCAACCGGGTGCACGTGGTGCCGCCGCTGGTCATCACCGAGGAGGAGCTGCTGCAGGGCATCGACGCGATCGACGACGCCCTCGACGCCGCGGACGTGTACGTCGCCTGACCACGCGACAAGCAGGCCGCGCGACAAAGCAGACCACGCGACAAGCAGACCACGCGACGGGCCGATCACGTGCGGGGCGGTGGCCGAAGGGCCGCCGCCCCGCGTTCGTCTGCGAACGGCCACACCCGTGCACGCCCCCCGCGCGGGTTCCCTCCGGCGGCGGGGCGCGGTGCGTCAGTACCGGTGAGGGGAGGCGACGGGTTGACGTTCGAGGACTTCGTGCGCGGTGAGATCGACGCGCTGACCAGGACCGCGTACCTGCTGACCGGGGACCGGCAGGACGCCGAGGACCTCGTGCAGACGGTGCTGGCGCGGCTGGCGGTGCGGTGGCTCCGGCTCGACAACCCGGGCGCGTACGCGCGGCGGGCGCTCTACACGCAGTCGGTGAGCTGGTGGCGGCGGCGTCGGTCGCGGGCCGCCGAGACGTTGACCGGGGACGTGCCGGAGCGGGCGGCGCCGCCGGGCGGTGAGCCGGAGCTGGCGGTGATGATGCGGCGGGCGTTGGCGAGGTTGACGCCGAAGCAGCGGGCGGTGCTGGTGCTGCGGTTCTACGAGGACTGCACGGAGGTGGAGACCGCGGCGCGGCTCGGGGTGCGGGTCGGCACGGTGAAGAGCCAGACCCGGCACGCGCTGGAGCGGCTGCGGATGCTGGCGCCGGAGCTGACGGCCGAGCTGGAGGTGCGCTCATGAACGGCATCCGGGCGGGACTGCGGGTCCTCGCCGAGCAGGCGCCCCGCGGCACCCTGCCCGACGGGTTCTACGAGGCGGCCCGGGCCAGGCACCGCGGCCGGCGGGCGGCGGCGCTGGCCGCGGTCGCCGTGCTGCTCGTCATGGCCGGGGCCGGCTGGGTGGCGCGTCCCGGCCGCGACGGCGCCGCCGTCCCGTCGCAGGGCTCAGGGCAGGGCATCGCGACGCGGTTGCCGGTGCCCCCCTGGTACACCGGCGGCGCAGGCAAAATCGGGGTGACCGCGGCGATCTACGCCGGCCCCGCGACCACCAACGACTGGCAGGAGGGGCGGTTCGCCGCGCTCAGCGCCGACGGGGACCGGTGCCGGGTCTTCACCGACGCCATCTATGCCAGCCCCGGCTTCGAGGCGCTGCTGTCCCCGGACGGCACCCGGATCGCCCGCGACGGCGCGGTGACGTCGCTGGTCACCGGGCGGCGCACGACGGTGCCCGGCGAGGTCCGGGCGTTCTCCCCCGACGGCACGCTCGTCGTCTTCCAGGACAGCACCGGAGCCGGGGTCTTCGACCTCGCCCGCCGCACCGTCACCGCGCGCGTCGACACCGGCGACGGATGGCTGGTGCCGGGCTTCGCGGTGGCGGTCGCCCCCGGCAACGACCGCGTCGCGTTCATGGTCGACGGCCGGTTGACGGTGTACGACCTGCGCGCCGCCCGGCCCGCGTACACGGTGCCGCTGGACGGCGCGGCGCTCGCCGGGGCCGGGGCGTGGCTGCCGGACGGGTCGGCGTTCGCGACGGCGGTGCGGACCGGTGCCGACACGTGGACGGTCGTGCTGCGGCGGGCCACGGACGGGGCGGTGCTCGACGACCACCGCCTGGCACCGGTCCCGGACGCCAGGTATCTGCGGCTGCTCGGCTGGCGCGCCGACGGCACCGCCGTCGCGGTGGTGGGTGTGCCCGGCGCCCGCACCGAACCCGTCGAGGCGTCGTGGCGGGAGGCGTGGTTCCCGTACCGGGACCTGGGTTCGGCGGGGGCGAAGGTCGTCGAGATCGGGCCGGGCGGCTCCCGGGAGGTGCTGCGGACCCCGGCCGAGGTGCATGAACTGGACGTCGCGGCCGATTTCGCGGTCGCGGGAGCGTTCCGGCCGCCGGGCGACCCGGGTTTCGGCGCCACCTCCAACCCAGTGGTGTTCCTCGGCAGCATGTGCGGGTTCGTCGCCGCCGCGATGCTCGCCGCCGCCGTGCGCCGCCGCACCGCGCGGCCGGACCGGCGCCGGGGCGCGTGAAGCGGCGGCGCGGCGGGTAACAGCGCCGCCATGGATGCGGTGGTGGTCGGGCAGCTGGCCCGTGATCTCGTCATGGTGATGGAGCGGCTGCCGGACGCCGGGACGTCCGGCGCGGTCCGGGACCGGCTGGAGCAGCTCGGCGGCAAGGGCGCCAACCAGGCCGTCGGCCTGGCACAGCTCGGGGTGGCGACCGCCCTGGTCGCGGTCGCCGGCGACGACCCGGTCGGCGACGCGCTCGTCGCGCAGGCCGGCGTCGACGGCATCGACGTCTCGCACGTGGTGCGCCGGGCCGGCACCCCGACCGGGCTGATCGTCGAGGTGCTCGAGGACGGCGGCCGGTGGCGGTACCTGGAGCACCTGCCGCTGGGCGTGCTGCTGACCGAGGCCGACGTGCGGGCCGCGGCCGGCCTGCTGGGCGGCGCCCGCGCGGTCCTCGTGCAGCTGCAGCAGCCCCTGGACGCGGTCCGTGCCGCGGTCGAGCTGGCCGGCGGCCTCGTCGTGCTCGACGGCGCCGTCACCGACCGCGGGATCCTGCGCGACGCCGACGTGCTGCGGGCCGACGCGCACGAGGCGGCGCTGCTGCTGGGGGTACCGGCGCGGGAGAAGGACGTCCTGGAGGCCGCGCCCGCCCTGCTGGACGCGGGGCCGGGGTTGCTCGCGTTCGCCCTGGAGGAGGGCGGTGACCTGTTCGTGTGGCGGGACGGCCACGAGCTGGTCCCGCACGCCGGCGGTGACGCCGTGGACAGCACCGGCGGCGGTGACGCGCTCACCGCCGCGCTCACGGCGGCCCTGCTGGAAGGGGCGTCGCCGCGGGAGGCGGCCCGGTTCGCGGTGTCGGCCGCCGGTGACGTCGTCACCCACGCCGGCGGGCGCCCCGCGCTGCACGGGCGCCGCTCGCCGAAGCGGTGACCGACCGGCCACCCCACCGGCGGTCAGGTGCGAACGCCGGCGGGGTGGCCGTGGAACTTACGCGCCGCCGGCCGTCAGGGTGACGGTCTGCGGGGTGGCCGTGGAACTTACGCGCCGCCGGCCGTCAGGGTGACGGTCTGCGGGGTGAACGACGAGCCGAGCACGTCGACACCGGCGGCCTTCGCCGCGTCGACCGCCTTCTGCATGTAATCGTTGGTGTACGACAGGCCCTCGGGCTTCTTCTTCAGCACCGTGTCACCGACCTGGTTCTTCGTCGTCAGCGAGATGTCGACGGTCTGGTCCCAGGCGGCCTCGTCGATGATGCCGATGCCCTTCGCGGCCGGCCAGACGAGCTTGTTGACCTCGTTCATCTGCCACAGCTGGTGGCTCTTGCCGAGCTTGGAGCCCCTCGCGACGACCATGTCACGGCACTCCTCGGGCTTGTCGCGGCAGTACGCCCAGCCCTTGATCGTGGCGGTCAGGAACTTCACCGTCTGGTCCTGGTACGCCTTGTCCTTGAGCTTGTCGGTGTTGGCCCACACCGCGTCCTGCAGCATCGACGTGCCGACGGTCTTCCAGTCGATGATGGAGAAGTCCTCCGCCTTGTACAGCGCGCCGGTCGCCGGGTTCGTCGCCTCCAGCAGCTGCGCGTACTCGTTGTAGGACATCGCCTGCGCGACGTCGATCTCCTTCTTCAGCAGCGCCTGCATGTCGAACTGCTGCTGCACGAGCGTGACGTCCTTGCCCGGGTCGAGCCCGGCCTTCGTCATGCCGGCGAACAGCTCGAACTCGTTGCCGAAGCCCCAGTTGCCGACCTTCTTGCCCTTGAAGTCCGCCGGGGACTTGATGCCGCTGCTGGCGAACGCGACCTGGTACGTGCCGGAGCGGGCGAAGATCTGCCCGACGTCGGTGATCCCGGCGCCCTGCTCCCGCGACGCGAGCGCCTTCGGCACCCAGGCGACGGCGTAGTCGGCCTTGCCGGTGGCCAGGACGGTCTGCGGCACGATGTCGACGCCGCCCTCGAGCAGCTGCACGTCGAGGCCCTGCTCCTTGTAGAAGCCCTTGTCGACGGCGGCGATGTACCCGGCGAACTGGGCCTGGAAGAACCACTGCAGCTGCAGCTTCACGGTGGTGACGCCGCCGCTGGTGGTGGTCGTCGGTTTGTCGGTGTCGGCGGTGCCGCAGCCGGCCAGGACGAGTCCTGCCGCGGCGACGGCGCCGATGAGGCGCACTCTTTTCATGGGGGTTCCTCCGGGGGTACCGCGTTATGAACGGGACTTCCAGGGCGTTGCGAGCCGCTCCAGCAGGAGCGTGGTCAGGTAGAAGACGAGCCCGAGGACGCAGGCGCCGACGACGAACGCCCACGCCCGCGGGTACGCGGTGAACGCGGCCGCCGACGTGATCCGCGCGCCGAGCCCGTCCTGCAGGCCGCCGAAGTACTCGGCGACGACCGCGGCGATGACCGCCAGGGACGACGCCTGCCGCAGCCCGGTGAAGACGTACGGCAGCGCGCCCGGCAGGCGGACCAGGCGGGCGAACGTCCACCCGCCCGCCGCGTAGCTGTCCATCAGCTCACGGTGGGTCGGGTCGACCTCCCGCAGTCCGCGCAGCGTGTTGATGAAGACCGGGAAGAACGCGATGATCCCGGCCACCACCCGCCGCGGCAGGCTGCTGGTGGAGTCGAACATGTTGTTGAGGATCGGGGCGAGGGCGATGATCGGCAACGCGTTGACGACCGCCGCGTAGGGCACCGCGATGTCGCTGAGCAGCTTCGAGCGGCTGAACAGCAACGCGGCGAGGACCGCCACGACGGTGCCGCCGACGAGCCCGACAAGGGCGTTGGTGCCGCTGGCGAGGGCCGCGTCGACGACGTTGTCGCGCTGCTCGACCAGCTGGTCCCAGATCGCCGACGGGGCCGGCAGGATGAACGGAGCGATCCGCCCCGCGGTGACGACGACCTCCCACAGCACGACGGAGAGGACACCGACGAGCACCGGGGGCAGGACCGAACGGACGTACCTCATGCCCGCAGCGCCTTGCGGACCGCGGTCACGTACTCGAAGTAGGCCGGGGACTGCCGGGCCGCCTCGTCGCGGCCGGGCAGCTCGATGTCGACGGTCGCGGTGATCCGGCCGGGCCGCGCCGACATGACGACGACCTTGTCGGACAGGAACACCGCCTCGGAGATCGAGTGGGTGACGAACACCGTGCTGGTGCCGGTCTTCGCGCAGATCTGCAGCAGCTCGCCCTGCAGCCGCTCCCGGGTCATCTCGTCCAGTGCACCGAACGGCTCGTCCATCAGCAGCAGCGGCGGGTGTACGGCCAGTGCCCGCGCGATCGCGACCCGCTGCTGCATGCCGCCGGACAGCTGGGCGGGGTAGTGGCCGGCGAAGTCGGCGAGGCCGACGAGGGTGAGCATCTCCTCGGCCCGGACCCTGCGCTCCGCCTTGGGCACCTTGCGCAGTTCGAGGGGCAGCTCCACGTTGCGGCGCACGGTGCGCCACTCGAAGAGCCCCGCCTGCTGGAAGGCGATGCCGTACTCCTGGTCGCGGCGGGCCTGCGCGGCGGGTTTCCCGGCGACGGTGACGGTGCCTGCGGTAGGGTCGATGAGGTCGGCGATGAGCCGCAGCAGGGTGCTCTTGCCACACCCCGACGGGCCGATCAGCGACACGAACTGTCCACTGTCGACGGTGAGGTCCACGTCGGACAGCGCGGTCACCTCGTCGGGCCGACCTTGGTTGAACACCTTGCTGACCCCAGCAATCGACACAGCGGTCATGCCGCCACCTCCGCTGCGCTCCGGGCCGCTCATATGACGTTCACCTCGACCCTGCGCCGGTGCCGCATGAGGGGCAGTTCGAGCAGGCTGACGGCGCCGGCGACAACGAGGCCGAGCAGGGCGGCGCCGAGCATGGCGGTGTAGACCTTCGCGGGGTCAGAGGTGGCCTCCCGGGAGTATTCGATGACGAGCCGGCCGATCCCGCCGCGGGTGCCGGTGGAGATCTCGCCGACGACCGCGCCGACGACCGCGGCCGCGCCGGCCAGCCGCAGCGCGGGGAACAGGAACGGCAGCGCCGCGGGCAGCCGCAGCTTGCCGTAGGTGCGCCACCAGCCGGCCGCGTAGCTGCGCATCAGCTCGACGCCGCTCGCCGACGGCGACTGCAGCCCGCGCAGCAGCCCGACGGCGACGGGGAAGAACGCCAGGTACGCGGCGATGACCGCGACCGTCATCCAGTCCTGCCACGGGTAGGGACCGAAGGACAGGGCGCCGCTCCAGCCCGCGACCAGCGGCGCCAGGGCCACCAGCGGCACGGTCTGCGACAGCACCACGTACGGCAGCAGACCCCGCTCCACCACCCGGAAGCGTTGCATCAGGGTGGCCAGGACGAACCCGATGGCCGTGCCGGCGAGAAACCCGACGGCCGTCACACCCAGCGTGAACACGCAGGCGTCGAACACCACCTGCCACACCGGCCGGCCACCGGTCAGCTCGGGCCGGCCCAGCCGCTGCACCACGGTCCACAGGTGCGGCATCGACAGGTCGTCGGCGCGGGGCAGGACCTTCACGCCGAGGACCGTGGTGCCCTCGGGGTCACCGACCGCCTTGTACCCCTCCCACAACAGGGCGAAGACGACCAGCCCCCCGAGGGCACCGAGGGCCTTCCTCATTTCGTGACAGCCGGGATGATGTGCTCGCCGTACGCCCGCAGCGTCGATTCCTTCGCGTCGTGCTGCAGGTACACGGCGAACTGGTCGACGCCGAGTTCCTTGAGCTCGTTCAGCCGCTTCAGGTGCTCCTCGACCGGGCCGAGGATGCAGAACCGGTCGACGATCTCGTCGGGCACGAAGTCGGTGTGCGTGTTGCCGGCCCGGCCGTGCTCGGCGTAGTCGTAGCCCTTGCGACCCTTGATGTAGTCGGTGAGGGCGGTCGGGACGGCGCCGGAGCTGCCGTACCGTTCCACGATGTCGGCGATGTGGTTGCCGACCATCCCGCCGAACCACCGGGTCTGCTCCCGCTGGTGGGCTCTGGATTCGTCTGTGTCCTCCCCCACGTACGCGGGCGCGGCGACGCAGAACGTGATCGCCGCCGGGTCCCGGCCTGCCTTCTGCGCCGCCTCGCGCACCGCCTTGATCATCCACGCGGCGATGTCGGGGTCGGCGAGCTGCAGGATGTACCCGTCGCCGACCTCGCCGGTGAGCGCGAGGGCCTTCGGCCCGTACGCGGCGACCCACACCTCGAGCCGGCTGTCGGGCGCCCACGCGAACTGCAGGTCACGGTCGCGCAGGTGGACCTCCCGGCCGTTGCCGAGCTCCCGGATCACCTGCACGCACTCGCGCAGCTCGGCGAGGGTCGTCGGCCGGCTGCCCAGTACCCGCACCGCCGAGTCGCCGCGGCCGATGCCGCAGACGGTGCGGTTGCCGTACATCTCGTTCAGGGTGGCGAACAGCGACGCCGTCACGGTCCAGTCGCGGGTGCCGGGGTTGGTCACCATCGGCCCCACGATCACCCGCTCGGTGTCGGCGAGGATCTTGCTGTAGATGACGAACGGCTCCTGCCACAGCACGTGCGAGTCGAACGTCCACACGTGGCTGAAGCCGGCCGCCTCGGCCTGCTTCGCGAGCTCCACGGTGCGTGTCGCAGGCGGGTCGCACTGCAGCACCACCCCGATGTCCATCGTCGTCACCGCACCTTCGGGAAGCCGAGGTCGACCTCCGAGGTGGCCGGGTCCGGCCAGCGCGAGGTGACGACCTTGCTGCGCGTGTAGAACTGGATCCCTTCGGGGCCGTACATGTGCAGGTCGCCGAAGAGCGAGGACTTCCAGCCGCCGAAGCTGTAGTAGGCGACCGGGACCGGCACGGGCACGTTGACGCCGACCATGCCGCAGACCACGTCGTACTGGAACCGCCGGGCGGCGCCGCCGTCGCGGGTGAAGATGGCGGTGCCGTTGCCGTACTCGTTGTCGTTGACGAGTTTGACGGCCTCGTCGTAGCTGTCGACCCGCACGACGGACAGGACCGGCCCGAAGATCTCGTCGGTGTACAGCGCCTCGTCGGTGCTGACCTTGTCCACCAGTGACGCGCCGAGGAAGAAGCCGGGCCCGCTGCTGACGGGTGCCTCGCGGCCGTCGACGACGATCTCGGCGGCGGTGCCGGCCAGGTACCCGGCGACCTTGTCGCGGTGCTCGCGGGTGATGAGCGGGCCCATCTCCGCGGCCGGGTCGCTGGCCGGGCCGACCGCGATCCGGCCGATCCGCTCGCTGATCGCCGCGACGAGCGGGTCGGCGACGGCACCGACGGCCACGACGACGGAGATCGCCATGCACCGCTCCCCCGCCGAGCCGTACCCGGCGGAGACGGCGGCGTCGGCGGCGCTGTCGACGTCGGCGTCGGGCAGCACGACCATGTGGTTCTTCGCGCCGCCGAGCGCCTGGACCCGCTTGCCCGCCCTGGTCCCGGCCTCGTAGACGGCCTTGGCGATCGGGGTCGAGCCGACGAAGCTCAGCGCCTGCACGTCAGGGTGGCTCAGCAGGGTCTCCACGGCCTCCCGGTCGCCCTGCACGACGTTGAACACGCCGTCGGGCAGCCCGGCCTGCCGCAGCAGGTCGGCCAGCAGCAGCGAGACCGACGGGTCCTTCTCGCTGGGTTTGAGCACGAACGTGTTGCCGCAGACGAGCGCGTTGGCGAACATCCACATCGGTACCATCGCCGGGAAGTTGAACGGCGTGATCCCGGCGACGACCCCGAGCGGCTGGCGGATCGAGTACACGTCGACACCGTTGGACGCCTGCTCGCTGTAGCCGCCCTTGAGCAGGTGCGGCGCGCCGGTCGCGAACTCGATGTTCTCCAGGCCGCGGGCCAGCTCGCCGGCGGCGTCGGCGACGGTCTTGCCGTGCTCCTGGCTGACCAGCGCCGCGATCTCCTTGCGGTTGGCGTCGACGAGCTCGCGGAACCGGAACATCACCTCGGCGCGGCGGGACAGCGACGCGGCCCGCCACGCGGGGAACGCCTTGAGGGCGCTGGCGACCGCCCGGTTGGTCTCCTCGGCGGTGGCGGCCACCACGTACGCCTGCTGTTCGCCGGTCGCCGGGTCCCAGACCGGCAACTGCCTGCCACTGGTGCCCTCGACGGCGGCGCCGTCGAGCCAGTGCTTGATCTCACGCATGCTTCTTGCCTCAGTTTCAGATCAGGTAGTCGGAGAGTCCGCGGCGGACGAACTGCCCATGGCCCTTGGCGCCGTGGTACGCGCCGTCCTTCACGATCACGCGACCGCGCGACATGACGGTGTCGACCTTCCCGGCGATCTCGTAGCCTTCCCAGGCGGAGTGGTCCATGTTCATGTGATGCGTCTCGACGCCGATGCGGGTGCGGGCCGCCGGGTCGTAGAGCACGATGTCGGCGTCGGAGCCGGGCGCGATGACGCCCTTCCTCGGGTACAGGCCGAACATGCGCGCGGGGGTGGTCGCGATCGTCTCTACCCAGCGGGCGAGGCTGAGCTTGCCGTCCACGACGCCCTGGTACAGCAGGTCGACGCGGTGCTCGACGCTGCCGATCCCGTTGGGGATCTTGGAGAAGTCGCCGATGCCGAGCTCCTTCTGGTCCTTGAAGCAGAAGGGGCAGTGGTCGGTGGACACGACCGACAGGTCGTTGGTGCGTAGCCCCTGCCACAGGTCGGCGCGGTGCGTCTCGTGCTTGCTGCGCAGCGGCGTCGAGCACACCCACTTGGCGCCCTCGAAGCCGGGCGCGCCGAGCTGGTCCTCGAGCGTCAGGTACAGGTACTGCGGGCAGGTCTCGGCGAACACGTTGCGGCCGAGGTCGCGGGCGGCGGCGACCTGCTCGAGGGCCTTGCTGGCGGACAGGTGCACGATGTACAGCGGGCAGTCGGCGGCGACTCCGGCGAGCCAGATGGCGCGGCTGGTCGCCTCCGCCTCCAGGGCCTCGGGGCGGGTGAGGCCGTGGTGGATCGGGTCGGTCTCGCCGCGCTCCAGGGCCTGCTTGACGAGCACGTCGATCGCCGGCCCGTTCTCCGCGTGCATCATGATCATGGCGCCGTTGTCGCGGGCCTTCTGCATCGCGCGCAGGATCTGGCCGTCGTCGCTGTAGAAGACGCCCGGGTACGCCATGAACAGCTTGAAGCTGGTGATCCCCTCGTCGGTGACGAGGGTGTCCATGGCCTTGAGCGACTCGTCGTCGACGCCGCCGAGGATCATGTGGAACGCGTAGTCGACGTGGCAGTTGCCGTCCGCCTTGCCGTGCCAGGCGGCCAGGCCGTCCTGCACGACCTCCCCGGTGCGCTGCACCGCGAAGTCGATGATCGTGGTCGTGCCGCCCCACGCGGCGGCGCGGGTGCCGGTGTCGAATGTGTCGCTGGCGAACGTGCCGCCGAACGGCAGCTCCATGTGCGTGTGCGCGTCGACGGCGCCGGGGATGACGTACTTGCCGGTCGCGTCGAGCGTCTCGAAGTCGCCCTCCTGCGGACCCTGTCCCGGGGCGAAGATCGCTGAGACCTGCTCGCCGACGACGAGCACGTCGGCCGGGTACGCACCCGTGGGACCGATCACGGTCCCGCCCTTGATCAGGATCATCGCGCCGCCTCCGCTTCACTCCGGCACCGCTCAACGAACTGCGTCTGCTGGTGAGCGGCTTCTCCGCTCCGCTGCGAGCCGCTCACGGTTTCACCAGGTCCCCGTACGCGTCCGGGCGCCGGTCCCGGTAGAACTGCCATCGGTCCCTGACCTCGGCGAGCAGGCCCATGTCGAGGTCCCGGACGATCAGCTCGGGGTTGTGCGCGTCGCCGACCTCACCGACGAACTTGCCCTCGGGGTCGACGAAGTAGGACGTGCCGTAGAAGTCGTTGTCGCCGAGGTCCTCGATGCCGGTCCGGTTGATCGCGCCGATGAAGTACTCGTTGGCCACCGCGCTCGCCGGCTGCTCCAGCTGCCACAGGTAGGCCGACAGGCCGCGGCTGGTCGCGGACGGGTTGAACACGATCTGCGCGCCGTTGAGGCCGAGCGCCCGCCAGCCCTCCGGGAAGTGCCGGTCGTAGCAGATGTAGACGCCGACCTTGCCGACGGCCGTGTCGAACACCGGGTAGCCGAGGTTGCCGGGGCGGAAGTAGAACTTCTCCCAGAAGCCCTTGACCTGCGGGATGTGGTTCTTGCGGTACTTGCCCAGGTAGCTGCCGTCCGCGTCCAGCACCGCGGCGGTGTTGTACAGCACGCCCGGCTGCTCCTGCTCGTACATCGGCAGCACCATCACCATGCCCAGCTCTTTGCTCAGAGCCTGGAAGCGCTCGGTGGTGGGGCCGGGGATGGACTCGGCATACTCGTAGTAGGCCTTGTCCTGCACCTGGCAGAAGTAGGGTCCGTAGAAGAGTTCCTGGAAACAGATCACTTTCGCGCCCTGCGCCGCGGCTTGCCGCGCATAGTCCTCGTGCGCCTTGATCATCGACTCCTTGTCGCCTGTCCAGCTCGTCTGGACGATGGCGGCACGGATGACATCTGCCATGGCTGCCCCTCTCTGGTCAGTCCACTGTGTCCTTCCGGCGCTCGGGCCTGCGGGTGACCTTGTGCCGGGTCGGATGCCGTAGGACACTAACGACACAAATCTAGGCGGACAATGGTCCAAGCGTTACAGAATGTTTCGGAGATGTAATTTGCTCGCGCTCATCGCCGGGGCGGTCGACGACCGCAGCGCCCGGGGCATCGCCGCCGCCGTCAGCCGTCTGGTGACCGCCGGGACACTGCCCGCCGGCTCCCGCCTGCCCACCGTGCGGGACGTCGCGCGCGAGCTCGGGATCAGCCCCACCACCGTGTCCGAGGCGTGGCGCAGCCTGGCCCGCGCCGGCGCCATCCAGACCCGCGGCCGCTCCGGCACGTTCGTGGCCGGCCCGTCGCTGCCGCGGCAGCGGCTGCGGTACGCCCAGCTCGGCGGCCGCGTCGGCGAGCTGGGCGCGGGTCTCGTCCGCGACTATTCGACCGGTGTGCCCGACTACGACCTGCTGCCGTCGCTCACCGACGCCCTGCGCCGCATCGGCGACGCCCGCCTCACCACCAGCTACCTGGACGGCGCGGTCCTGCCCTCCCTGGAGACGGCGCTGCGCGCCCGCTGGCCGTTCCCACCCGAGCAGCTCACCGTCGTCGACGGCGCGCTGGACGCGCTCGACCGGATCACCGGCACCGTGGTCCGCTTCGGCGACCACGTCCTCGTCGAGAACCCCGCGTTCCCCCCGGTGCTGGACCTGCTCGAAGCCGTCGGCGCCACCGTCGCGGGCGTCGCCATCGACGAGCACGGGATGCGCCCCGAGGCCCTCGCCGCCGCCCTGCAGACGTACGAGCCGGTCGCCGTGTACCTGCAGCCCCGCGCCCACAACCCGACCGGCGCCAGCATGACCCAGGCCCGCGCCGACAAGCTCGCCCGCGTCCTGGCCAAGCACCCCGCCGTCACCGTCATCGAGGACGACCACGCCGGCGACATCGCCACCGCACCCCCGGTCAGCCTCGGCCGCCGCCTGCCCGACCGCACCGTGCACGTGCTGAGCTTCTCCAAGAGCCACGGCCCCGACCTGCGCCTCGCCGCGATCGGCGGCCCGGCCGACGTGGTCACCGCCGTCACCGACCGCCGCCTGCTCGGCCCCGGCTGGTCCAGCCGCCTGCTGCAGGCCGTCCTCGTCGACCTGCTCACCGATCCGTCCACAGTGGACCAGATCGCCCACGCCCGCGACGAGTACGCCCGCCGCCGCACCGCCCTGCTCGACGCCCTCGACGCCCGTGGCGTGACCGCAACCGCCGGCGACGGGATCAACCTGTGGATGGCCGTGGCCAGCCAGCAGGTGGCAATGTTGACCCTGGCCGCCCACGGCATCGCGGTCGCCCCCGGCGCCCCGTTCGAGGTGAGCCACCTCGACAGCGACCACGTCCGCGTGACGGCTGGCCTGGTCCGCGACGGCTTCGACGAGCTCGCCGACGTCCTCGCCGAGGCCGCGGGATCAGCCGCCCGCGGCAGCGGCCCCCGCGCCGCCAACCACCCCCGCGGCTGGCGCTGAGATGTAATGCTGCCACGCCTTCGGCGTGGCGGCGGGGGTTCCCACCCGCACCCTAGTGCGGGGCGGGGGCGGGGCGCCGCGGGGTGGGGGGGGGGGGGGGGGGGGGGTGGGGGGGGGGGGGGGGGGGGGGGGGTGGGGGTGGGG
>NZ_JBFAIC010000036.1:0-108669 GCF_040654515.1 Dactylosporangium sp. NPDC050688 | reverse complement strand
CCCTCGGGGCAGCAACGGACCCGCGTGTCGGTTCTCGGGGTGGTTCTTCCGTCTTTCGGCGCGCCGAACGACGGCATCGAGCAGCCACCGCCGCACCGATCGCGCCGGCAGCAACACGTGAGCTGCTCCTTTCGCGAGGTGACACCCAACCACACCTTCAGCCGTACCCTCGCGTTCGCGACGCTGGAGCCGTGCTCGTGTTCGCCGGACCGCACCCTCGCGCCGCACGGGCGGCCTGCACTCCACCGTCGGTCGGCCACCCATGAGTCGGCAGATCGGTCCCACCGCCTACGTCGACGAGGCGTACATCCAGCAGCCCGGCCACCCCGGCGTATACCTCCTCGCCGCGGTGCTGGTCGAGTCCGACGAAATCGACGCGATCGGCGAGGCCGCCCGCGTCGCCGCCCGCGGCGAGCCGTTCCACGCCACGCAGCTGCACCACCGCGGACATGCCCGACAGATCGAGGACATGCTCGACGTGGTCAGCCAGTACGCGTCATGGAGCATCGTCGTGGCACACACCCCGATCAGTCAGGGCAACGAGCTGGCCCGGCAGACCGCCATGCAGCGCCTGCTGCGGGAGCTGCACGGCAGCCGGGTCTCCGACGTGATCCTCGACGTCCGCGGTAACCCCGTCGAGTGGGACGCCGCAGCGGCGAAAGGGCTGCCGATGCCGGAGATCAACTATCGGGACCGGGACACCTACCGGAGCCTGGCGGCCGGCAAGCAGATCTCGCACCGAATGCGGTTAATCCATCGCGACGACCGCCTCGAGCCGGGGCTGTGGCTGGCCGACGTGGTGGCCTGGTCTGCACGGCGAACACTCGCCGCCGACGAACCGCAGTGGTTCAACCGCGTCGTGGACGCCACCACCGTGTACGAGGCTGCCACTGGACAGCTGTTGGTCCTGAACAGCGAAGGAGCCGCTCCACCAGACGGCGATCGCGGCTCCCACAGGCAGGCCCAGCGCGGTCCGGAGACCGCCGCCCAACCCATGTTCCCTCTACCATACCCGGGAGCCGACGCAGGCGGCCAGTACCCGCGGATGGGTACGTTCATGACGTCCGTGCACGTCCAAGCGCAGCAGGCACGGCATCCGGCGGGCGCCGCACCATCCGACGTCGCGGCCCGCCTGCTCAGGCAGAACGAGCAGATCGCCGCGGACATCGCCGAGATCCGCCGGGCGCTAGCGACACCTCCCGCGACGTCCCCCGTCCCCGGTCCGCCACCCGCGCTCAGCACAGACAGGACGGATGCGGCGATAGACACACCAAACATCATCACTGCGCCGCCGGTCGCCGAGCTCGACTGAGCACCCGCTGCGGTTGGCTACGTTCACGACATCGCCGGCTGTGGACAAACGGTGTGGATAGCTTGTGGACAAGCCGCCGTACTTGTGGATATCTCGTCGGCGGCGGGCAGCGGCGGCGCCTGTGAGTTCCCAGTGGAACTGATCTCTTCTCACTGGATCTGATCTGTATCTGATCCGTCTCAGTGGTTCTGATCTGCCCCGACTCGAGGGTTCGTCGATGGCTGCCGATAGTCTGTGCCGGTCGTGCGGACGAGGAGGCGGCGGGTTGGGTGGTCTGGCGGCGCTGCGAGGCTCAGCGCCGGCGTCGCTGTCAGGCCTCGCGGTCGGGTACGTCGGTGCGGACGGACGGGAGCAGCGCGACGGCCTGGCTGCTGTGGCCACGATAACTTTCGAGTCGGTGCCGCCGGTCCGGTCGTTCCCGGTTTACCGAGGGCAGCGCAACAACACCGGGTTCGTACTGGTCAGCGACGGTGGGACACCGGATCGAACTCGAGTCCTGGGTCGAGCGAGACCACCTGATCGCCCTCGACTTCGACCCGTCGGTCGTGGCGATGGTGTCACAGCCGTTCCGGCTGCACTGAACCGAGCGCGGGGGCAAGGTGCGGCGGTACGCCCCGGCCTTCCTGGTACGCCTGGACGACGATGGGGCAGGTCGCGGTGCTGGGACTCGCGCCCGGCCGAGGCCGCCCGGAACGCCGCCGAGCAGCAGCACGCCGCGCCGGCCCATCGTACCGACGATGTCGACCGCCGGTACGAAACGCTGCTCACCGCCCTGGCCAGCAGTGGCTTCACCGCCACCGACGCCGGATTCGCCCGGTGACCGCCCGCCGTCGTACTCCGGCCCAGGTCCTCTACGGCGGGGCCGACGACCGTGTGCTGCGGCTGGCGCTGCTAGAGGAATGGGGATGGCGCTGTTATTGGCGCGGAGAGCCGTTGAGTGTCTCCATCGCGCAGATCGACCACATCATCCCGCAAACCGTGACCCCCGCCCGGCTCGCCGAGCTCATCGTGCGGCACCACCTGGCCGCCGACTTCGACCTGCACGCGCCAGCCAACC
This sequence comes from Dactylosporangium sp. NPDC050688, assembly GCF_040654515.1. Taxonomy (NCBI): domain Bacteria; kingdom Bacillati; phylum Actinomycetota; class Actinomycetes; order Micromonosporales; family Micromonosporaceae; genus Dactylosporangium; species Dactylosporangium sp. NPDC050688. The sequence goes on along the minus strand of NZ_JBFAIC010000036.1, from coordinate 106,300 downwards.
TCGCCCCGATCTGTGCGGCTTGTAACAACGACAAGCGCGACGGCGACTACCTCGAGGCACCTGCCGTGCACACGAAGCTGGTCACCGCACGCCGGCACGCGCCGGCGGTCGTCCGGCGGGTCGAGGCCCTCAAGACGGCCGTCGCAACCGGCCGTGCGCTCATCGCCGCCGCAACTGCGGACCTGACCCAGCCAAAAGCCCACGCCGAGTTCCTAGAATTCGCGCCAGCAGTCGTGCAAACCCTGGCGCTGCTGGACGAGGACCGGGCCGACTTCGTCGTGCGCCGCGATGTCGTTCTGTACCTCAGCAACGGCACCATACCGGCGTCCTTCACCCTTAATGCACGAGGCCGCGCGAGGTATGCATGGGTGGAGGAGATCTGCAGTAGGGCCTGGTCCGAGCTCATCGAGGACGGCATGCGCAAGATCGTCACTCACGCACAGGCATCGCTCGAGCCGGCCATCCGTGATGAATGCGGCGAGACCGCCAGCATCTTGTCCAGCAGCACCGACAGTCTGACGGCCACTATGGACATCGCCGACGTCCGTCGCGACGGCAGCCTTATGACATGCCAGGTGAGCGGGCAACTGGAGGCTCACTACAGCGCCCTCGTGCACGACGCCGGCCCCGACTTTGAGATCAGCTACATCGACGTGGAAGCAGACGTGGTCACCCGATTCCTTCTCACCGTGTCCTGGGACCTCACTGCAGCGCTCACTGAGCTCCCCGCCACCAACGTGGTCATCACCGGCACCGATGCTGACGTCGGGGGCGACCGGTTGTGGAAATGACCTGGCTGGGCAGCCATCTCCCGGCTGCCCGGCCAACGACGAGCCCACGCTTCACCGAAACCGCCACTTCAAGCTAGAGACGATGACCAGTGACGACTGCTCGCTGCTGCTCGACGTCGTCGATCGTCACGGCCAGCCACGGTGCGCATCAGCAGGACCGGACCGCCATCGGATAAGCCGTGCCGTTCACGCGTGCGAATGACGGTACGGGCGAGGTCACGAGCCTTCGACAGGGTGTGCAGCTAGGAGCTCTGATCAGTACGTCGGGCCGAGGGCGGTGGACGGCACTGCAGCCCCTTCAGTCCACCCGATAATGTCTCGTGGCCTCTGTCGAGTACGACCTGCACAAGCTGGGCTGGCGCGCCTTCCAGGATCTCTGTGCCGTGGTGCTGCAGCAGGTCCTAGGACAGACATTCCATACCTTTGCCGACAGCAACGATGCTGGCCGAGACGGCGCGTTCCACGGTCGGTGGGCCACCAACGCCACGAAGGATCAGGCCGAGCTAGGCGTGAGTGGGCCAACTGTGGCGCAATGCAAGTTCAGCGTGCAGGCGACTGGAACGCTTACGCCGTCCATGCTGGCCGACGAGATCTCCAAGGTCAAACGCCTGAACACGCGAGGTATGTGCGACTCGTACCTGCTCTTGACGAATCTGGCCGTGACCGGACGTACCGATGAGTGGCTACGGGAGCAACTGAGATCCCATGGTGTGCAGCACAGCCTGATCCTCGATGGTCGGTGGATCAGCCAGCAGATCAGCCAGCGGGCAGAGTTGCGACGGTATGTGCCGAGGGTCTACGGACTGGGTGACCTCGGCCAAATCTTGGATGATCGGCGCCTTCGTCAGGCCCGCGTCCTACTCAGCCGGCTGGAGGCGGACCTCGCAACCTTTGTGCCGACCACCGCATACCGCCGTGCCGCCGACGCGGTTGCCGACCACGGGTTCGTGCTGCTCCTCGGAGAACCGGCATGCGGGAAGTCGACCATCGCGGCAACGCTTGCAATGGCGGCCCTGGACAACTGGCAATGTGGCGTGCGCCGCGTGGACTCTGCAGAGGAGCTCGTCGCTGCCTGGAATCCCGACGAACCCAGCCAGCTGTTTTGGGTCGATGACGCGTTCGGTGGTATCCGCCATGATGCCGCACTCACTGATGGTTGGGCCCGTCGGATGGATCAAGTGATGGCGGCCGTGAATCAGGGTGCTCGGGTCATCCTCACCAGCCGCGACTACATCTACCGTGATGCGCGCCCCTATCTGAAGGAGTACGCCTACCCCCGGCTGCGGGAGCGCCAGGTCGCGATCGACGTCACCGACCTGAGCGACACGGAGAAACGCCAGATTCTGTACAACCATCTGAAAGCTGGCGACCAGCCACGCGAGATGCTCGAGCGGTGGCGCCCTCACCTGCGTCGCGCGGCGGCGGTCGACCGCTTCCAACCCGAGGTCGCCCGACGGCTGGGTCGACAAGCGTTTACCGCCACCGCCAAGCTGACCACCGGCGACCAACTCGTCCAATACTTCCAGCGTCCGGTGACCTTTCTCGGCGACGTCTTGCGCCAGTTGGAGGCGGGCCCCCGCGCGGCCCTGGCCTGCGTCTACATTTCTGGTGACGAACTCGCGACGCCGGTGCTCTTCACACCGCAGCTGACGGAGGCAGTGACTCGGCTTGGCGCAACCGAGCGCGACGTCCTGCGTGCCTTCTCAACCCTCAATGACACTTTTCTGCAGCAGGCGACCGACACCCAGGGCGAGCCGGTCTGGCGCTTCCGTCATCCAACGATCCGCGAAGGATTCGCCACCGTCGTCGCCGAGGACGCCAACGCGGTCTCGGTCTTCCTTGACGGACTCAATGATCACGAATTGCTCCTGCAGATCGATTGCGGTGGCGCTTCCGCACGAGGGGCATTGGTGCGCATACCCGGCAGCCTCTACCCACGAGTAGTCCCGCGAGTGACCCTCGAAGCCGCTGCGGGAGCGATATACCTCAACCCTCTCGCCGAGTTTCTAGTCCATCGTTGCTCGCCCGCGTTTCTCCGCTTGTGGGCAGCCGCCCACGAAGGGGATCTTGAATCCCTACTACGGTTCGGCGGATACATCAACGCTCATTGGCAGCCGAGGGTTCTCGGCAAGCTCAACGAGGCAGGCGCCCTGCCAGAGCAGATCCGATGCAAAGCAGTCGAACAGCTCGATACACTGGCGATGGACCTGATGGACGGCGGCTGGCTGGACGAGCCGGTATGTCGCCTATTTACCGACTCGGAGCGCTATGAACTCCTCGAGCGCATCCGGGAGGAGATCCTTCCTAACATCATCGATGAGATCGACCGATCGGCCGAAGGGTATGACGATGACGTCCACCCTGAAGGCCGCTACCAGGAGGCCCGATCGACGATTGCCGCCTACAAGCGAGCGTTTGCGGATGATGAGGAAATCGTCGATTCGCTCGATGACGCGGAGCGCTATTTGGAGCGGGCAATTGAGAGCGCCCAGAGCGAATACGAGGAGCCGTCGTCGCGGCTCGCCGAGCCATCGCTCCCAGAATGGGAGACAGGCGATGGCCGCGACGAGTTCGACGACATTAGCGATGGACATTGAACGATCGATCGGCCCGCTGCATGTTCCGTTCTGAGAACTGTAATGAGTCCCGCGTGACGGTGCACAACATCGAAACCTGGGCGGCGCGGTGCTACCTTGCCGTCGCCATCGGCGGGCAACTTCCGCCAAGTAGCGTGCAATATCTCCGCCAACTACTGCGCACGGTCACCATGGCCCTTTCTGCGACGGCCAGACGCCGTGGCCAACTGACGGCTGTGATCAGCGCCGGCGCGCCCGCGCCATTACCAAGAAAGCACGCCTACAGAGCTCGGTGCCTCGCCGGCGCTCCGCGCCGGGCGTTCATGCTGGAAGCTGCGACCGCAGGTAAGTGCTGACGGTGGTCAAGGCGGGCCGATCGAAGCCACCACTGATGGTACGGAACCGGTAGGGCTGCCGCGTGTAGCGCGGGCTGGAGCGTCTGATAATCCTGCCGTCCGCGCTGCGGGCCGGGTCGTCGAGGCGGTGGATGAGCCCATATCCGGCGAGCTGCCCATGGGTGGCATACACGTCGCGGCGGACGCCGTACCGGTCGACCCGCTGCGCGGCGACCTTGAAGACGCCGTCGCGGCCACTCTCGGGATAGCGAGCGCGCAGATCGAGGATCATCAGGTAGGTAGTGATCTCCGCAGCGGTCAGGACGTGCACCCACCCATTGAGGAAGAACGCCTTCGGCAGCTGCACGACCTCGCCAGCCGCGTCCGCCCGCGGGATGCTGTAGCGGCGAAGCCACGTATGCCTCGTACCGTCGCCAGTCTCGTCGAGGAACTGGACACCGTCGTAGCGGCCGGCGACGCCGCCTCGACCCGCGATCACAGCGAGGTGCTGGCGCTCGAGGAGATTCAGGGCATGCACCGCCTGCCGCCGCATACCCGCCCGTGGTGGATCGGTCTGGGTGATGGTGGGCAGCAGGTCGGCCCAACCGGCTGGTCCGGTGCCAGCTCGGTGCAGCGGACGGGCGTGGTCTACGGTGGCCCCGGCCGGGCGGCGTGACTGCGCGTCGAAGATCGAGATCAGATACAGCTGCAACGCCCACCCCTTGAGCGGTGCGAGAGCACCGGCCGGAGACGACGGCGACGAGTCCGCGCCGCTACGGGGCCGGGTGTGGACGAGGTCAGAGCGGATCGCGTAGTGGGACCGGATACGACCCCCCACCTCATAGATCTCTCCGAGTTCGCCACGGGCCCGCTCGTAGGCGGCGGCGTGCTGCCGCAGCGCGTCCGCCCGCGCCACCTGACGCTCCAAGTCCCGTCGGCTCACCGTGTTGACCTCCCTGGTGACACTTCTGCCGCACCAAACCATAGGGGAGAGGCGCTCGTGCCTTCTTGCTCGGGTGCCTGTGACCTCCGGTTTTGCTCACGCTGTTATGCGGCTGATGTGTCACAGGACGTCCTGGCCTGCGACTGGCGGAGGTGCGACGGTTGCCTTGCTCGCGACTGGGCCCGGTACGTTGCCGGGCCGGCGGGCCACCTGGAATGGAGGCTGCGGTGTCGAGGATTGCGCTGGCCGCGTTGTGGATCGTGGTCGTGGGTCTATGCGGGCTGCTTGTGGGAACGGCGGCAGGCTGGCTGTCGTGGCTCGACGAGCGGCGGCTACCGCGCGCCATCCTGGTTGCAGGGTCAGCCTGTGGTGCGACCTGGGTGTTTGCCGTAGCAGTGGCAGCCCTGGTGGCGTGACGTGGCTTCGCCCTCGTCAGTGGCAGGGCGAACCCGACCACAGCATCTATACCTCGCTCCGCGCCAACGACTCCTCAACAGCCCGGATTCCGCCGCCGGATCAGATTCGATGAGACCCGACGAGTGAACCCCTTCTCACTGAATCTGATCCGGGCAGTTCAGCGGTTTACGGCCGGATCAGATTCGTTGAGAGCCCACAGCGCCCCGGTCCGAGTCGCCGGAGCACCCGGCGCCACACTGTCCGGTGACACGCAAGTCGGCCCCTTGCCAAGCAACTCGGCCCACTCGGCCGCTTTGCCAGTTGAGTCGGCCCGGTGTTGACGGATAGCACCGGCGTCTACCAGGACAATCGCTAGGTCCACCGAGGCAAGTCGCCGGGCCGCGACGGATGGCAGATCATGGGGCGAACCGTGCGGCGGGCCGACTTCGATGGCGCGTGCTGCCCCAACTCTTTGCCATTCAAGAAGGCCCGCGCAGGTCAGGGGCACCCTACCGGGCCGACATAACTGTCACAGGACACACACGGCATGACACGTAGTGGACGGCAGTCCGGCCGAAAAAGATCGAGGGTATGACGAGGCCGAGAACGACTTCACGACCAGCGCACAACTACCGCTTACCAAGCCACGTGCCGTTCGGCGTCGAACAGGGCTCGCGGGATGACCAATGAGGGTACTGCTGCTGATCTCCGCCTTCAACGGCCTGTCGCAGCGGGTGTGGACGGTCCTGCGCGCGGCCGGGCACGACGTCACCGTCGAGTTCGCGGTCGACGACGCCACCATGCTCGCCGCTGCGCAGCTGAGTCGCCCCGACCTGATCCTGTGCCCGTTTCTCCGCGATCGGGTTCCGGCCGCGGTGTGGTCGCGGTGGCCGACGATCGTGATCCATCCGGGCCCGGTCGGTGACCGCGGCCCGTCCAGCCTGGACTGGGCGATCACCGACAGCGTGCCGGTGTGGGGCGTGACCGCGCTGCAGGCGGTCGAGGAGATGGACGCCGGCCCGATCTGGGCGCACCGTACGTTCCCGATGCCCGCCGAGCCGGCCCGCAAGTCCTCCCTCTACGGTGGCCCGGTCGCCGACGCGGCCGTCGCCTGCGTCGAGGAAGTGCTGCTCAAGGCCGCCGATCCTGGATTCACGCCGACGCCGCTGGCACGGGCGGAAAGGCCGGTGCCGGGCACCGGCGTCCGGCCGCTGATGCGGCAGCAGGACCGGTCGTTCAACTGGGACGAGCCCGCAGCGGCGGTCCTGCGGCGGATCCGCGCCGCCGACGGCAGCCCCGGCGTCCGAGCATCACTGGGCGGCACGACGGTGCACCTGTTCGATGCGCACGTTGCCGCCGGCCGACACGCGGACCTGCCGGAACGCCGTCCAGGCACCATCATCGGTCATGACCGCGACAGCGTGCTCGTCGCCGGCGGCACCGGCAGCCTGTGGGTCGGCCACGTCAAGGTCGTTCAGAGCGTCGGGCCGGCCGGGACAGGACGGCCGGGTGTGAAACAGCCCGCTGCGCATGCCCTGCGCGACGCCCTCGCCGGTGTGCCGGACCGCCGGGGTCTCGAGCGGATCCGGTACCGGCGGCACGGCGACGTTGGGGAGCTGTCGTTCGACATCTACAACGGCGCGATGTCCCCGCAGTGGTCACGACGCCTCGCTGCGGCACTGCGCAGGGCCTACGCCGTCGACACGAAGGTGCTCGTGGTCCGCGGCGGCACCGACGCGTTCTGCAACGGCATCGACCTCAACCATGTGGAGGTCGCGACGGACCCGGCCGCGGCGGCGTGGGCGTCGATCCGGGCCATCAACGCGGTGTGCCGGGCCATCGCCGCCATGTCACCGCAGCTGATCATCGCGGGCGTGTCCGGCAACGCCGGGGCGGGCGGGGTCATGCTGCCGTTGGGTGCCGAGGTCGTCGCCGCCCGGGACGGGATCGTGCTCAACCCGTTCTACGACATCGGCCTGCACGGCTCGGAGCTGCATTCGCATGTCCTGCCGGCGCGGGTCGGTCCGGTCACGGCACGGCGGTTGCTTTCCCAGCGGCTTCCGCTCGACGTGGCCGAGGCCGCCCGGCTTGGCCTCGTCGACGTCGTCGGCCCCCGCGATCCGGCGGCGTACGCGGCGTGGCTGCTGGATCTGGCGCGTGACTACGTCGGCGGGCATCTGCGACGGTCGGTGCGGGCCCGGAAAGCCGCCGCGCTGGCTGGGCCGCCGTTGACGTACTGGGAGGCCCGGGAGCTGGCCGAGATGGCAGTAGACATCTTCGACGACCGGGACCGGTTCGCATCCCGCCGTGCCGCGTTCGTGTCCAAGTGGCGGCCAGCCGCCACGCCCCGGCAACTCGCTACACACCGGCAGGTGCCGTAGGCGCCGTGCCAGCACAGCGGTGCCAGCACGGCGGTGCCAGCGCGGTTTCCGTCCCGTGAGGGGCTCCGGTCGTTGCGTTCGACCGGGCTGAGCGGGTGTTGGTCAGCTGAGATCCGGCTCCGGACCGGGCGGGTCGGCCTGGTCCGGGCCGGCGGGTCCGGTCTGCCGCGGATTCTGGTTCAGGTCCGTCCACCGTGACTCCAGGCTTGGGCCGGGTGGCTTCGGTTGCTTGGTCGCGTCCCGGATGGTGGCGGCGAGGCCGCGGATCTGAGCGGCCAGCCGGCCGCCGAAGTCGACGTCGAGGTCTCCGACCATGCTGCGCTGGGCCATCCGCAGGTCGCGGGCGTACTCCAGCCAGGTGTCCAGGGCGGCGTCGACGCGGGCTTGGGCCACCTCGGCGGCGGCGTCGAGGTAACGGGCGGCATCGCCGGGGCTCATGTCACCGGTGAGGGCGTCACGGGTGCGTGGCTGACTGGCCAGCAACTGCTCGGCGTCCTCGGGCAGGGCGATGGTGAGCCGGCCGGTGAGCCGGTCCACGACGAGGCGATGCTGGGCCGGTTCGTGCTCGCTGCCGAGGTGGTAGCCGTTCAGGAGCCGCCGGACGAGGGTGTGGTTGCGGAAGAGGTGCCAGCCGTGCGGGTCGGCGTCGTCGGTGGTGACGCCGTCGTCGATCATGCACAGGGACCGGTCCTGGTAGAGCGCGACGTACTGCGAGTCGCCGAGATAGTCCAGCGCGCGCATGAGCGTCGGCGGCGCCTGCAGCGGTACCTCGACCGGGTGTCCAGGCATCGGCTGTGCCGGCCACACGGGTGCGCTCACCGCCGCCGTCCGAGCACCCGCAGGTCTATTGTCGCCGCGGCAGCGTGCACCGCGTGCGGATCGGCACCGGCCATCGTCATGACAGCTCGACACCGTGATGCCGGTCGGCGCCGCCAGCCGGGTCTGCTTCGGCGCTCGACCATGCCGCTACCGGCTGCATGCGGGCGCCATCGGGGCTGTCGGACGTTCCCGGGCCGGCGGACGACGCTTCCGCCGTACTGCCAGCACCGGGCGTGCGGTGCAGTTGCGTGCTGGTGCGGGCGCTGAGGGCGCCGATCCCCGCCACCACGTCGGCGGCGTGCTGCTGGACCTGGCTGCCGTCCAGGGCACGGGTCAGCGCATCGAGGAGCCGTCCCGCCCGGGCAGCTTCCGCCTGCCAGCCCGGGCCGGTCGGGGCGCGGGCAGCGCGGACATCGGGGTGCACCGCGCGGCCGAGGGTCCGCTCGATTGTGCGCAGCCCCGTGAACCGGTCACGGGTGTGCGGTTGCCCGGCCAGGACCTCAGCGACGTCCCCGGCGTGGCCGACGCGCAGCTGGTTCGTGTCGCGGTCCACGAGGAGCCACTGGGTCGCGTCGCGGCCGGCGCCGCCGAGGTCATATCGGGCGAGTGGCTCGGCGACCGGGTGGCTGGCGAACCGATGCCAGGCCAGCAGGTCACCGCCGTCCCGGAGGAGACCGTCATCGAGCCACACTGCCCCTTGGGGTCCGCGGAAGATGGCGACGTGCTGGTCATCGCCGCGGTAGCCGAGCGCGTCCAGCAGCACCTCCGGAGCGGCGATCGGCAGGTCGACGAGGGCACCGGGTTCCGGCGGATCCGGCCAAGACCGATCGGTGCTCATCGCCGACCGTGTGCTGCGGGTTGCCGGACGCGCCGCCGATCACGCTGCCGGTCCGCGTTGTCGATGGGCTGCGGCTCGTGCTGCGGGTGGTGCCGCCGCCCGCGGGGCTTGCGGCGGCGGCTGCGGTGTGGCGGGCGCCGACGCCACTCCTCCGCTCGCGCATGCCCAGGGGACTCGGGCTCAGCCGCTGCCGGCGCCGGGTTTGGAGTGCTGTCGGCGTGGACGGGGATGAGCCGCAGCCGGGTGACGGCGACGACCGCGAGTGCCGCAGGAACGACGAGGAGCGGCCCGGCGGCACCGAGCACTGCCGCGGTGACGACCGTGGCGGTGACCGCCGCTGTCCACCGCCAACCTCGCGGCAGGAGCAGGACGCCGGCGCTGGTCCCGGCGAGGGTGACCGCGGCGAGCAGCACCGACACGGTGCGCAACAGGGGGGCGACCTCGAGGTGCCCGGCGACCGATCCGGCGATGACGACGCCGGTGAGCGCGGCCTGCAGGGCGAGGCTACGCCGGTGCGCGTTGCCGGCTGCGATGCGGGCCGGGAGGGCGCCGCGTTCGGCGAGGGCGACACCGAGGCGGGTCGCGCCGGCGAGGAACGTGTTCGCGGCGCCGCAGGTCAGCATCAGCGCCACCAGCGCGGCGACCGGCGCGGCGGCGCGGCCCACGCCGTGCTGCAGCAGGGTAATCAGGGGCACGCCGCCGGCCCCGGTGTCCGGGCCGAGGACGCCGACCGTGGTCACGGCGACGCCGAGGTAGATCGCGCCGACGACCACGACCGTGGCGGCAGCGACTTTCGGCAGCGTCCGGGCGGGGTTGCTGACGCCGTCGGTGAGGTGCGCGGCGGCTTCCCACCCGGCGAACGCGATGAACAGGATGACGCATGCGTGCGCGACCGGGACCGGTCCGTTGGGCAGCAGCGGGGAGAGGTTGGCCGGGTTGACGTGCCGGGCGGTGCTGAGGGTGGCAGTGCCGAGCACGGCGATGAGGCTGCCGATGACGACGAGCTGGACCCTGCCAGATGTGCGCAACGCGAACGCGTTCGCGGCGAAGATGGTGCCGAGGATCGCCGCCGTCACCACGGTTGCGCCCGTGTGGCCGGCCCCGAGGGCGGCGGCGACATACTGACCGCCGATGTGCGCGGCGACGTAGACGGCGATCGGGGTCGCGGCCATGAACCAGAACCCGATGACGGCGAACGCCCGCGGCCCGTAGGCGCGGGCCGCGACCGCCGAGACGCCGCCGCTGTGCGGATAGCGGACCGCGAGCGCGGTGAACGTCGCAGCCAGCGGGACGCTCGCCGCGACCAGCGTCGCCCAGGCCAGCAGGGAGCCGGGGCCGGCGATCGCGGCGGCCAGCGCGGGCAGGGTGAGGACGCCCGGGCCGAGCAGCGCCCCGCAGTACAGGGCGGTGGTGTGCACGAACCCGATCCGGGCGCCGGCGGCGCTCACGACCGGACCGCCGCAGCTCGCGTCTCGATCGGCCGCCGTCGTATGCTCCGCCCAGGCATCGGGTGGTGCGGTACCACGGGTCGTCTGGGCATCCTGACGCTCGTCATTTGTCCACCGGTTCGCCGAGACTGACTCCGACACCGGCCATGAAGGGCACCGGGTCGGTCGAGTTCGCGCCGTTCAACGTGCACCGGTCGGTATTGCACGGCACGTCGCGGTGCACCTCGTAATGCAAATGGGTCCCGGACGAGTGCCCGGACGTCCCGACAAGCCCGATCGGCTGCCCAGCGGTCACCTGCTGCCCGTCGGTGACGTCAGGCCGGCGGACCATGTGGCAGTAGCGGGTGGCGATGCCGTTGGCGTGCCGAATGTCGACATACCAGCCGCACCCCTCAGCGTTCTTGCTGCCGTCCACGTCGCAGTTGCCGGTCTTTCGGTCGCACGCGACCCAGACGACCTCACCGGCCGACGCAGCTCGGATCACGTTGTATCGGGGGGCAATCAGGTCAACCCCGGCGTGCAGCCGGCCGTCGCGCTGGCCATAGCCGGACCCGACCTTCGCCTCAACCGGCTTCGTCCATCCGGACGAGGTGAGGGCCACCGGTCCGGCGCACCCGGCCGGCGACGCACCCGGCAGCTCGGTGATCGACTGGTGCTGGGTGACGTAGGCAACGACCTGTTCCGCGTCGTGCTCTTTGGCTGCGTATCGGGTCGGATATTCCGAACGCTGCACAGCCTGCGCCGCCTTCGTCAGCGGCATCGTCTCCCAGCCGTCGACCTTGAGCAGCGCGTCGTAAAACTTGGACGCCGCGTACACCGGGTCGATGAGCTGTTCCGGGGTGCCCCACCCTTGGCTGGGGCGTTGCTGGAACAGCCCGACGCTGTCGTGGTCGGTCACGACCGGCGTGTTGATGAGGCTCGACTCGACCATGGCGGTCGCGACCGCGATCACCCAGCCGCGGGCGGGGACACTGCGGTCGGCGCCGACCTTGACGATGATCGCTGCGTTCGCGACCCGATCGGGTTTCCACACGCCGACCGCCTGGTAGTCGTCAGCACGTACGGAGACCGGCGCGCCGCTGCCAGCCGCTGGCGTACAGGCGTAGGCAGGTTCGTCACCGCCGAGCGAGCCCATGACCAGCATGCACCCGGCCGCGACCGCCACGACGACCGCGGCAACGGCCATGCGGGTGCGGCTCACGAGGACTCCTGAGCAGGGCGTACGTCGGCGACTAGCCAGCGTCCGTCCCGCAGAACGAGCACCACGCGGATGGCGCCGGCGTCGGTCGGGACGTCGACGTCGGCGGCGTCCGGCGTCGCGGTCCGCGGGACCGCGTCGGCGACGATCCGGTGCGCGTCGACGTTGGCCGGGTCGACGGTGGCCAGAACTGCGGTGTACTCGGGCGTCGCGTGCTGGCTGACGCCGGCAAGCCAAGCTGGCTGGTCCAGGCCGGGGCGGGCCCACGCGGCGACGAACGCGACCGCGGCCTGGACCGCTTGTGGCGTGACCGTGGTGCTCGCGGCGGGTCCGGCGTCCTCTTCGTTGGTGTCGCTGCCGGGGTCTGGGGTGCCGTTCTGATGCGGTGCCGTGGTGACCGACGGCATCGATGGCTGCCGCGGCGCGGGGCGGCCGGGTGCGCAGCCGGTCAGGAAGGCGAGGAGGGCCACCGCGAGGACGAAGCGCACACCGGTCGGTGTGGTATCGATCTGCGGTTCCGGACCGCTGACGGGCGCGGGGCTGCGGCGGCTGCGGGCCGTCGGGGTCCCGGTCATGGCGCCTCGTCCGTCGGCGGCAGCGGCGGCCAGCAGTCATCGGCGTGCTGGCGTAGCTGCTCCTGCAGCCGATCGGCGGCCGTGCGCAGGTGCGTCACGAGGTCGGTAAGTGAGTGCGCGCGCCGGGCGGGTTCGGCGTTCCGGGCTGTGATGATCTGCTGGCGGATCCGGTCGACGGCGGCGGCTGCCTGGTCGAGCATCGCCTGATAGCCGGCGTCCGGGCTTGGGGTCGCGGCGGGCGGGGCAATGGTTCGCATCAGCTCTCCAGGTCGAGGTCGGGGTCGGTGGTGCCGCCGTCGCCGGGTTCGGGGTCGTAGTCGCCGTCCAGGACGCCGTCGGACTGCAGGTCGCGTTGCTGCCGTTCGTGCTCTTCCATGACGAGGTCGTCGCGGCGGCGCTGTTCATCGGGTTGCATGGCATCGCTGCCTTTCTCGGGTTCGGTGTCGTTGCCCGCGTCGCTGCCGGGTTCGGCGGCCGGGCTGTCGGCAGGCTCTGAGCGCTGCTGGCCGCGGTCGTCGACGCTGATGTCGGGCTGACGGCGATTGGCCTCTGCTGCCTCGTCCGGCTCGGTGGATTCGGTGGGTTGTTGGCCGGCGCGCAGGTCCTGGTAGTGATCGATCCGGTCGTTGATCCACTGGATGGCCTCGCGGGTGGCCCGGATGGCGTCGAAGAGTTCGGCCCAGCCGTAGGGGGTGGTGATCTCTGCCGGTCGGGTACTCATGGCCGCTCACCGCCGTCCGTGCCGTCGCCGGCTTGTGCCGGCGGCGCCGGCAGGGTCCGTTGCGAAAGGTCGTGTTCGGCGGTGTCGAGGGCCTGGTCCCGCCAGGCGGGGGGCCAGGTCAGGTCGACGCGCCGCTCGTGGTGTTCGCCGTTGCGGCATCGGGTGTGGTCGTCCCACTCCCGCAGCCGGGGCCGGGCGCGGGCGAGCGCTTCGAGCCAGCGCAGCGGCGCGTCGGAGGCCGCGCGTGGGTCGTAGGCGAGATGCCATGACGCGGCGAGCGCGGTGAGTTCTTCGACCAGCGGCGGGTGGACCGGCCAGCATGCCGGGATCTCTTCGGTGAGGCTGTACCGGTCGATGCACCAGCCGACCCAATCGATGAGCCAGATCCACACCTTCGACGCAGTCGGCCGGTCCAGCACGCGCCAGCGCAGGTCGGCCGGTGCGGGTCCCGCCGGGCCGGGCCGTAGGTGCTCGGCTAGGGTCTGGACCTGCTCGCGGAGAGCAAAGTGGGAGTCGGCGAGGTCACCGACGGTTTCGACGAGCTCGGCGAGGCCCTCGCTGAGCATCGTCGCTGCTTGCAGCTCCGGCGGTACGTCACCGCCAGTTCCGGCCGTCGGTGACGTGGTTCCGGCCGGGCCGCCGCTGTCCGGGGCGGGTTCCATGGGGTGTGCCATTTCAGGCTGCCTCTGCGATCCTGCGTTGGAACGCGTCGCGGTCGGCGGTGAGCTCGACGCCGTCAGGGCGTTCCCACCACGCGGTGAGTTGCAGCTCGACCGGGGGCAGGTTCCCGACAAACGCGAGGGCCCGTCCTTCAGGCAGGGTGCGCAGCTCGGCGAGGTCGACCAGGTTTTCCCGGCGGACGCTTTCCGACACCGACGCGCGGCCGCCGCCCCAGGAGTGCCCGGAGGACACCTCGAGGATCTGCCCGGCCAAGGACTGCGCGTCTTTGAGGCCCTGCACGTCGTTGGAGCCGCCGATGACGAGTTCGGCGTTGGCGGAGGCGTTGATCGCCCGGCCGGCCTTCTCGCCCCACCGTTCCAACGGCTGCTGCTTGTTCTGCATGAACAGGTCGATCGCGATACCCGAGCCCCCACCTTCGGTCATCAGCGACGGCAGCGACTGGATCGGCGCGACATTGGCGATCTCGTCGCCGACCAGGTACAACGTCGGCTCGATCCGACCGCCGGGCGCAGTCAACGCGACCCGTTTCGCCTGGTAGAGCAGGTCTTCAGTGACGGCGCCGAGGAGCGGGGCGATGAGGGCCTGGGCATCGCGGGTGCCGACCAGGTAGATCGTTCCCGAGGCGTTGAGCCACTCGCGGGTGTTGAACTGTTGCCCCCGCGGCGGCGAGCACGCGGCGAGGACGCGGGGGTCGTTGAATGCGTCTAGCGCGCCCGACATCACCGATTGGATGGTGTCGCGGGCGCGGCCGGTGGTCTCGCGGTGCCGGGCGAGCCGGTCGGCCCATGAGTGAACCCCGTGATGACGCAGGATCCGCTCCGGACGGGCGTCCGCGGGGTTCTGTGACCAGGCCAGGACGTCGACCATCGTGGCCTTGCCGTCCAACGCGGCAGCATGTAGCAGCCCGCGGATCAAGGAGGCGGCCTGGTCCTGGAAGTATTTGCCGTTCTCCACGCTGTCGCTGCCGACGCCGGACCCAGACGCGAACCCCGACGCGCGGAGCATGGCCACGATCTGATCTTCGGCGCCTTCGATCGGGGACCAGCGCAGCCGCTCGACCCCGGCGATGGGGATCTCGCCCTGCGGTTCGAACACGTGCGTCGGGCCGATCCGGCTGCGCCGGGCGTGGGTGACCGCGGCGACGTCGAGGCGGGTCGAGGTGGAGATGACCGCCCCGCGGGCGTCGAGGACCCGCGGAATCACGCACCGGGATGTCTTGCCCCCGAACCGGGCCACCGCGGCGGCGACCAGCGTGTACTCGTTGGCCAGGAACAGCTTCTCGCCGGTGAGCACGTCGGTGCCGAGGAACCGGCCGACCTCATGCGGGTCCTTCCGCCGGGCTTCCTTCTCGGCCTGCTGTTGGGGGGTGTCGGCTTCGCGGACGGTCAGACCGGGCCGGACGACGTCGACGCGGGCGAGCACCGCGGCCGGGCTGAGCAGCGCCCGGACCGCGCCGCGGCGGGCGAACCCACGCCGACGCAGCAGCCGCCGTCCCACCGCAAGGGTGGGCACGGCGATCAGAAACGCGTGCCACAGGAACATCCCCAGCCACAGCAGGTAGAGCGCGATCCCCGGCGGCAGGTCAGCGCGCGCTGCGGCCGGCCACGCCTGGGCCGGGTCGCCGAGGTGCCCGGCGAGGCGGAACGCGACCCCGGGCGCGTCAGCGGGCTCGGTGTCCGGCCAGGCGAGGTGGGTGACGACACCGCCGAGCTGTCCGGCCAGCCACAGCGTCCAGGTCATGGTGGGCAGGACCACGGCGAGGATGGCGAGCATCGCCAGGCGAACCATGATGTCGCCGCGGGCCAGGCCCTGCTTGGGCAGGTGGTGCCCGGGGGCGGACAGCGGCGGGCGGCGCATCACGGCACCCGCCGTTCCGCGGCACCGACGCCGACCCGGCTGTTCGGCGGACCGGCGTCGCCCGCCCGGTCCAGGCCACCGGCTGCGACGGAGTCGTCCGGCGCCGAGTCGTCGCTGGTGTCCGGCAGGGCCTCCATCTGGCTGTCGGTATGCACCATCTGCCGTTCCACAGAGGACAGCTGGTGGCGGACGACGATGGAACGGTTGCCGATACGCCACAGCCCGACGCCTTGGCGCAGGTGCCGCAACAGGTCGGTTTCGGTGTCGTTGGTGCCGAGGAACTCGGCGGCCTGTTGCAGGGAGCCGGGTTCCTGGCCGTAGGAAACCCGCACGCCGGAGTCCTCGATCAGGCCGCGGGCGATGCGGACCTGCTCGGAACCGGCCTCACCGACCGCTGCAAGATCACTGAAACGATGCAGCGCCAGAATGTTGCCGATGCCGAGCGCCCGGGCGAGTTTGGTCTGTTCACGCATCCGCCGGATGAGGCCGAGATGCCGCGCGATGAGGGTGAACTCGTCGTAGATGCAAACCCTGGGGCCGCCGGCGGGACGGGACAGTTCCGCTTCCAGCCAGGACTGCGCGCAGGTCATCGCCATGGCGGTGAGCTGGTCGGAGGAGCGGATCGCCTGCAGGTCGAGCACGGCGCCGGCCTGGGTGAAGTCGATCCGGGCCTGGGTGGCGGTGTCGTCGCTGTCGAAGACCCCGCCGAGGGCCCCGCGGATGAGGCGTTCCAGGGCGAGGCGGACCCGGCGGGAGTCGGCGGTGAACGCGTCCAGGGGGTAATTGACGGCGTCGAGGCGGTGCTGCCACCACTCGGGCTGGCTCATCGCGTGCAGCACCTGCGACAGGGTCGGGGTGGCCTGCCGGTCGGGGTCGGTGCCGTGCTCGGCGCGGGTGACCGCGTCAACGGCGTACTCGATCATGGACCGTTCGGCCTCGGTGAGCCGTTCCCCGACCTGGATCTCGAGGAGCCCTTCGAGGAGCAGCAGGCGTCGGGAGCGTTGCAGTTGCAGCCACTGCGGGACCGGCATGCCCGGGTCGCGGCGGATCGCCGCGAGGGGGTTGATGGTGGTGCCGAGCCCGGGGCCGATCCGGACCGGTGTGATGCCGCACAGCCGGGCGAGTTCGGCGTATTCGGAGCGGATGTCGACGGCGTAGAACTTGACCCCGAACGGCACGCCCCTGAACGCGAGGGTCTTGAGGAGGCTTGACTTGGCCGTGCCGATCCTCCCGCTGACCATCATGTTAGGAGCGGTGATGGCCTTGGCCCGGTACAGCTCGTGCAGGCTGAAGCAGAACGGGGTGCGGGAGTAGACGTCGAGGCCGACGAACGGCCCGTCAACGGGCAGCTCTTCACCGACGACGAACGGAAAGACTGAGCACAACTGCGCTGATGTCGTCGTTAGCGGCGGCAGGTTGAGCCGCGAGCCGACCCGCCCCGCCGCCGTGCCGAAGCCGCCGCGGCGGTCGATCGAGGGCAGCCCGGTCAGCCGTTCCTCATCGGCGGCCAGTTCGCGTTGTTCTCGCTCGAGTCGGCGGGTGGCGTTGCGCAGGTCTCGTTCGGCGGCGGTGCGGTCGATCAGGTCCCGCAGCGATCCCTCGCGCCGAACGGTGGGCCCCGGGGTGCGGCTGCGGCGGGTCATGCGGCCCACCCGCGGATCGGCTTCAGCCCGCGGGCGAGGGGTAGCGCACCGGCGGTGAAGCCTTGGTCCTGTTCGCCGTAGAGGACGACTGCGTCGCAGCCGGCGCGAGACAGGATCCGCTTGACGGCCCGAGTGTCGCGGTTGAGATCGTCGATGGTGGCGGCGGTGACGGTGACGAGCAGCGCGTAGCGGTAGCGGACGTGGCCGTGGGCTTGTTCGCGGTCGATCTGCTTGACCGAGCGGGCCTCCTCGTCCTCCCGCGCTGTCCTGACGAGGCGGAGCTTCGTCTTCGTCGCCGCGTCGCCGGCTCGGGCGACCTGATCTCGGCGCGACGCCAAGTTCGCGAGCTCAGCCGGGACGGGCTGGGCGGTGAGGGTGACGGTGCGCCGGCACGTGGTGCGGGTGTAGAGCGGCGTCAGCCAGGTTGAGCCGACCGGCTGACGGGGCATCTGGGCGATCCACAGGGTGCGGGAGTAGCCGCCGTCGTGGCGGTAGGTGTCCCAGCCGACGACCTCTGCGGCGACCGGCCCGGCCAGGCGCGGCTCGACCTCGGCGGGCCCGTCAGTGCGCAGGTCGGCGGTCTCCTGCTCGGCCGGGTCCCACTGGGTGCGCAGCACCGCCGCGTAGCGGCGCGGGGTGAGCCAGCCGTGCGTGCTCACGCCGGCCTCGGCGACCGACGCCGCGATGCCGGGCAGCCGGTCGAGGACCACCGCGGCGATCGCCGCGTCGGTGCCGCCGGCCTCGGCGATCTGGCCGGACATGCGTCCGAGGTCGAAGACGCAGACGAGGTGGATGTCGTGCCGCTGCGCCATCATCGACCCGGCCGCGGTCACTTCCGCCAGGGACCGGTAGGCCAGGCTGCTGCGCTCCACGGCTCGCTGCTGCAGGAACCGGGCAGCGCGGTTGCCGGCGTCCGGGACCGCGCGGCTGGTCACCGACCAGCGCACCAATCCCGCGTCGGCGTACTCGGTGCCGAGAATGTTCAGCAACCGCGCCCAGTCGACGAGGCGCCGGCTCTGGTCGTCGCTGTCGGCCAGGATGAAGTTCGCGCCGGAGCAGACCAGCGCCGCCGTGACGGTCTTCTCCCGCCGGTGCAGCAGCAGCCCGACCTCGGTGGTCCCGTCAGCGGCGACCGCTGGCAGCCATGCGTACCCAGCGGCCGGTCCGGGCAGGTCCATGTGCCGCTCGACCGAACCGTCGGCGAACACGCCACCGCGGTAGCGGTCCTGCCCGGTTGCCCGCTGGACGAGGGCGCCAGCGATGACCGGTACCCACTCGGTGATCCGACGCCCGCGGAGCCGCACCAAGGCCAGCACGAACAGCAGCACGGCCGCCGTGAACGCGACCGTCGCCGACCATGTGTGTCCGGCGGCGAGCAGGTTGATCCCGATCACCGCCACGATCAGCCCGGCGACGACTGTGCCGATCTGAGACCACGTGAATCCGAGCACCGCCCCACGGCTGGATCTGGGCGGGAAACTGAACTGCGTCATCGGTGCTTCCCCCGTGCGTTGTCCGGGCGCGCCGTGCGGCGTGTGCCGGTGGCTGATGTGGTGAGCCGCTCCTGTTGAACTGGCAGTGACCCGGCGTCGGCCTGGCCGGTACGGACCGGTGACTGCGGCTGCTCAGCTGCGGTCAGACCGCTGCCGCAGCTGCGGCACTGGACCCGCCCGCACCGCCCCCGGCTCCGGTCGCGCCCTCGCCGACGGCGGGTTCGCCGCCGGAGGCGTCGGGCCCGTCACCGGCGTCGGCGCCGCCTTCGGACCCGCCACCGCCGTCCGCGCCGGCCGAGGACAGGCCGGGCTGCATGGATGGCGAGCCACCGCTCGGGTCGGCGGTGTCGGACCCGGCCGACCCGGAGTCATCGCCAGCACCGGGCAGGCCGGGCGAGTCGTCTGCGCCACCCGACTGCCCCGACGGTGTTTCCTCCGGCCCCGATGGGTCAGCAGGATTCGTCGCGTTCAGGTCGTCAGCGCCGGTGGTGGCGGTGCCGTCTGAGCCGAGTGTCTGCTGGGTGCCGCTCTCGCCGGTCGGATCGCTCGGCACCTGCACACCGCTGCCGTCGTTGTCCTGGTCGTCGTCCTTCCCGGCGCCGGAAAGGTCGTGGGTGGCTGCGGCGACATCGGTCTGGGCACCGGCGGCGTTGTCACCGATCGCGTCGGCTTCGTCGCTGTTCGCTGAGCCGCCTCCGTCGTCGCCGGCGGCCGGTCCGCCCTTGCCGTCGACGGCACCGACCGGTTCGCCCGACTCGTTCGTCTCTGCGTCTTCGGTCAGTTCACCGGCGGTCTCGGTGACGCCTTCGACTGCTGTGTCGTCGGTGTCGGTGCTGCTGCCGGTGTTGTCCATGTCGGCGACGTTGTCGGCCATCACCGCGGCGGCGTCTCCCCCGTCGTTTCCGCCTCCGCCGCCGCTGCCGCGATCCATCAGCGAGTCCGCGGCCCTGCCGGCCAAGTTGCCGATTCCTGCAGCGGCGGCGGTGGCGAACCCGCGGCCGTTGGCGTCGGCGAGGTAGCCGTCCCAGATCGCGGTGAGCCGCAGCAGAATGCCCGGCGCGAGCACCATCAGCCAGATGATCAGTACCGCTTGCAGGATCGTGGTGATGTCGTCGGACCCGTACGCCGCCCGGGTGCCGTAGATCCACAGCGCGGCGATGGCGAACTTCGACATGGCCAGGGCATTGATCGTCCAGAACCAGCGTCGACCCCAGGAGCGGGTCTCATGCGACGCCTGGCCGGCCATTGCGACGGCACCGAACACGGCAGCCGCGGTAGTGAGCATGCCCCGGAACAGCATGATGATGAACAGGAACAGCAGCCCCACCAGCGAGAACAGCCCAGCAACGAGCGCGAGGGCCCCGGTGCCGGCGCCGCCGGACGCGTTCGTCAGCGCGGTGATCCACACGGATGCGTCCCATGGGGTGCTGTTGTTCTGTTCCAGCAGGGCGTTGGTCGCCTCGTCCCAGGCAGTGACGATCAGCCAGGCGATCCCACCGGCAAATACGATGCCGATGACGGCGCGGACCAGCCCGCCGACGCTGGCGAGCGGGCCCGGCCCGCCGCTGAACCGGAGCGTGTTGATGATCGCCGAGATGATGAACAGCACGAAGACGAAGATCAACATGATCCCGGCGGTGGAGTTGTAGACCAGGTAGAAGGCGTCGTCTGGTGCGCCGATCGACGTCTGCGTGAACACCTGCGAGGCAAGCTTCGACAGCAGGATCGCGACACCCTGCACGATCAGACTGATCACGCCCTGGATGCCGGCATCGATGCCGCTCTGGACGGCGCCGTCGACCGCCTTTTCGATCTTGCATTGCTGGTCGAGGGTGTCGCACTGCTTCTCGACCTTGGGCGGCGGCGGCGCGACCGTGGCCCCCAGGGCAGGCAGCAACGCCTCGGCGATCGCGTCGCAGCGACCGGCCATGCCCAACCAGATCTGCGACTCTTGAAAGCCGATCTGACCGCCCTTGCCGGCGGCGGCCGCAGCGGCGAGCCTGAACTTGTCGCAGCCGACCATGTCCTTCACCGGCGCGGTCCCGGCCGGGACGTCGGCGAGGGTGGCGCGGGAACCGTCCTTCGGTTTGCTCGCGAACTCGAACGACACTGTCCGGCACGCCGCGAGCTCGTCCGGAGTCTTCGTGCGGCTGCATGCAGTCGTCCAGTGCGACACCGAGTTCTTCGGCGGGTTCGCGGTGTAGTCGACCCACCCGAAGCACCATCGCTGCTGGCCGGCTGGTACATCCCCGCCCCCGCACGCGCCCGAAGTCGGTGCCTGCGCCGGCGCGGTCGGTGACGGTGGGGCCGGAGTCGGATCGGCGCTCGCCGCCGCCGGGATCAGCAACAGGCCGGTGGCCACAGCTATGCAAGTCACCAACCGGTGCCGCCATCGCCGCACCCGACGCCGCGCCATAGGGGCAGGCGACCGCGTCGCATCGCCGGCCGGACGTCCGGGCAGCCAACGCCGGCGCCGCCGCGGCGGCACGCCACCGATCCGCGACCGTGTCGCCGGGGTGACGACGCGACGGATCCGGGCCAGCCGTAGACCGGCAGCGCCCGCGGCCATGGGTCCGGCGGTGTGCAGTTGCACCGGGTCGCTGCCCACACCGTTGTGACCGGTAGCGGTGCGGTCGGCGAGCAGCTCAGCGAGAGCCCGGGACGGGCCCGCAGTCAACGGCTGCCCTGCCATCAGGACGAACACCGCTGCGGCGAGGAGCGTGCCGATCACCCGGTACGGCAGCTGCCGCCGGCCTCCTCGAACAGCCCGGATGGCCGCCAGTGCCGGTCCGGCGGTGTTGCGCGGCATCGGCGTGGCGGAGGACATGGTTGTCGGCATGGTCACGGCCCCCAGCTGTCCGGGCCCAGGACGCGGGCGAGGAGCTGCCCGTCGCGGGGTGTGCCGTCACGGACGGTCCCGGCGACGTCAGGCGGCGGCACCGGCACGGGGCTCTGCACATCGGCGAGGCGCCACCCGTTATCGGTCCAGCGCATGGTCAGGTCATGGACCATCCACATACCGGCCGGCCCGCCGTCACCGACGCCGGTCATCCCGTCGGTGCCGGGCCCGAACAGCGACACCATCAGCGTCTGCACCCGCACTGTCCCGCCGACCGGCACGGTCGCGGCGGTGTCGTCGGCGCGTTCGGCCCAGACCCGAACCGTCGTGCTCTGCCAGATACCGCCAGCCTGTTCGCGCGGCAACGTCGGCAGCAGCTGCACGACGTCGGCGTCGGTGACGTCCGGGTAGAGCCGCCGGATCAGGGCGGTCCCGTCCTGCCGGGGCAACGACCCGGCCGCCGACAGCACCACCTCGAACCGGGCGGCAGCGTCGCCGGCGCCGCGCGGCGTCGCCGGGAACCCGACCGGGACCCCGTCGACCACCCGGATCCCATCGCCGGAAGCGGCGACGAGATCCGGGGCCGGCGCCGGGGCAGGCGGACGCAGCCAGGCGTGCAGCACCGCGCCGACAGCCAGAGCCGCGACAACGGTGAGCAGCCGCCTCGGCCAACCGGTGCGCGCCGGACGGGCTGGTTTGAACCCGGTCACTGCTTGACCGCCGACGCCTGGATCAGCCAGGCGATCGTGGAGGCGCCGCAGCCGACGATGATGGCGATCAGGCCGGCCTTCCACATCATGCTCTTGCCCCTGTCGCTCACGACGTGGGCGCCGAAGATCGGGCCGACGCCGAAGGCGATGACACCGGCCATCAGGCCGCAGACGGCGGCGACGATGCCGATGTAGAGGGTGGCGTTGGTCAGGGTGTAGAAGATGTCGGTGTTCGGCACCGCGCCCGGATCGGGCTTGACCCGCTTCCAGTCGAACCCGCCACCGGTGTCCGTCCCCGTGGTGGGAGTCGGCGTCGGCGTCGGGGCGAGCTTCAGTGTCCACTGTGGAACGCCAGTGGTGATGGCCGTTGCGATCCACGCCCCCGCGTAGGACAACATCGACATCAACTCCTTCACATCAAGGGGTGGGCATGCCGCTGGCACCGCTGGGCGCGGTTGCGGAAATGGGCTGTTGGTCGCCGCCGTCGAGCGGCTTCGGTGGCAGGCAGGCGGCGGCGAGCTCGACGAGGGCGCGGCGGGTGATGCGGCGGCAACGGCGTACGTCGACGGGTTCAGGCCGGGCGAGGTGCTCGTCCCAGGGCACTGGGATCAACGCGGCGACACGCTCGGAGGCCTGATGACAGGCCGCGCGGACGTCACGGGACGGTTTCGGCACGCTGGCCACGACGGCCAGGACCGTGCGGTCGGCGACGGCACCCAGTCCGGCGGTACGCAGCTGGGACAGCAGGTGCAGGGCGTGACGGACGCCGTCCACGCTGGCCCGGGCGACCAGCAGTGGGCAGGTCACGATGCTGAGGTACTCCCAGACGGGCCGTACGTCGGCGGGCGGCAGCTCGGCCAGGACTGCGCTGGTGTGCGGGCCGAGCGCGCTGATCACCCGCACCGTCTCGGTGAACGCCGGCGGGCGGCGCGAGGAGGTGCGCTGCGGTTCGGCGGTGAGCGCGTGCAGCCCGGTCGGGCCGCGCCGCGTCCACTGCACCGCTGGTGCGAATCCCTGCCAGGTAGGACCGGCCTGTTGGGCTTGGACGGCGTCCCAGATGGTGCCCTCACCGCGGCCGGTGCGTGCCGTCAGGCCGCTCCACGGACGGCTGGTCGTGTCCACTGCCAGAACCGGGCCAGCGGCAGCTAGGGCGAGGACCCCGCCGAGTGCGGCAACGACTGTCGACCGGCCGACACCGCCATCGGCGGACGTGGCACCGATGAGGCAGGTTCCCAGCGGCATCGTCGCCGCACGTAACCACACTCGCTCGGCGGTGCTGCCGCCGCCAAACTCACGGGGCACGACCACCGTCGGCGCAGCTACGCCCAGGCGCACCGAGGTTGCGGCGTCGGGCCGTGCGACTCGGTGGTGCGCGCTGGGGGCCACTATTCGCTCCATTCGCTGGTCGGATTGGCGTGTGGGTGACGCGGACCGCTGTGCACGGGCGGAAATCGCCGCGGCGAGCACGTCTCGCAGCGCGACCGGGACGCCGGCCGCTGGTGTGCGGAACTGTGTGGGCTGCCCGCGCGGGACGCCGGGGAGGGCAGGCCCCGCGCGGGCCGGATCGCTGCCGTCAGGGCGACGGGCGGCTGGGGCGACCGGCCGGGCCCCGGTGGCCCAGCACGACCGGGTCGTCATGCCAGAGGAGCGGCCGCCATCCCCCGTAGCAGCCAGATCGGCTACCGCGACGCGGACGCTCCCGCTGCGATCACGTGATCGACACTGCCGCGCCGGACGCCGCTGCGGAATGTGTGACCGCGTGCGTGGTGGTGTACCTCGCCCGCATCACCGCAGGTCAATCCCGTGCTGGCGCTCAGCCCAGGGCGTCGCGCTGCGACTCTCCAATGTCGAGGTCACCAGCGCAACCTGCGCCGACGCCACGATCCCGTAGCCGTGCAGCGCAGCCGCCAACATCCACTGACGAGACCGCTTGAACTCGTCGCACCACATGCCACGAGCTGGTGTGCCGCATGCCCATCGGCGGCGTCGGCAACTCGCTGATACGCCACCACCAACGGCGACGACGGACGAGCAGCCGCACCGCGGTCCCGTCGTGTAGGTGGCGGTGGAGGGACCACGGCGCGGTCATGTTCGAGCGCGGCGACGGAGACCAGGACGCCGAACTCGAGTTGCCGTGCGGTGATCGCGGCACCTGGATCGACGGCAACAATGTTCAGCGCTGTCGCAGCCACCCGCGCCAGATGCAGCGCTTGCACACTCCACTGCTCGGTCAGCTCGGTGAGGTAGGTCCCGCTCAGGATCTGCCGTTGCTGGGCGGCGACCCATGCCACGGCGGTACGGTCACCGCGACTCAGCGCCCGCTTGGCGGCGATGACCTGCCGGGCCGCGTGCTCGGCGGCCGGCTGCGCCGCCATGGCCGCGTCGGCGGCGTCGCATGCCGCGGTCGCCGCGTCGAGCAGCCGGTCGACGAGGCCGCCCTCGAAGCGGATACCCCACACGCCGGCCAGACAGGTGTCCAAGTGCGTGTTCACGCGCTTGACGGTCGACCGTGCCGGATGCAGCGCAGTAGGTACTGGCTCGTGTGGTCCGGTGGCAGCGGCACCACTGCACGATCGATCGCAATCCGCCGGCAGGGCATAGTCGCGAGAACCGAGCTCAGCTGTGGACTTCGGGCGCAGTTCCCAGCCCGTGCTTACGATCCCTAGCGGTCAGCGCGATGCTCGAAGTCATTCCATTCCGGGTCGCGGGCTCGAAGGTGTTCCAACACCCGCGGCGCGTCCTCGTGCGAGGCTAACGCACTCAGCACCTGTGCACGCTTGGTGTATCCGTGGGTTTCGGCAAACGCCAGGAACTCGTCGAGGGTTCGGATCACGTCGTGGCCGAAGCGCCTGGCCTGCTGGTCAGTGACGACGGGGGGCTCACTGCCGTGCACGGCGGCTGACCGGACGTCCTCGTACTGGTAATAGATGTGCTCCGGGGCCGGCCATCCACCGCTCACCACGTGACCGAGCATGGTGCGCCGGAAGGCCAGCCCCAATGACTTCCGGCCCTCGGCCTTATCACCCAGGATGGCCTCGAGCGCGAAGAACTGAAACAGCATGGCGACGAGCCGGTCGGGCATCACGAGGCTGCGGTCAATCCAGGTCAGAGCTAGAAGCGCTCGTCGATCAAGATCGTTCGCCGGCACCGCGGGTACCCGCATGAACCGCAACGTCGCCAGACGCTCAGCAGTCTGGCCATCTACTGCTACGGAGTACGCCGAGTCAGTCTGCCGAGTCCAACCCGCGAGGCGATCCGCGAACGCGTACCGCTCGCCAAGACGAAACCGGAGCTGCCATGGGTGATACACGTTCTGCTGTTCTAGACCGGCGCGCAGAAGACCCAGCGCATGGATGGCTTGCTTCCTGGCCCGCTCGGCCATGTTGGGGTAGTTCGTGCCCCTGCACGGAACCGAGATATAGGCCGTGCAGTTCAGTTCCGTGGTGAGCTCCGGGACGGCTGGTACGAGCTCGTGACCCAGCGGTAGAAGCACCGTGCCTGCGATCTCCAGACGCTCAGGTACCTCCAGATGGAGGAGCGTCAGGACGCAGTCGGCGCTCTCAAGCTCCCGAGCGTGCTCGCGCATGAAGGCAGCAACGTGATCGGTCTTCCGGTCGACCGATGCCTCGGCGACAAACCGGTGGAGGAGGCTCTTGACGTCTTGAAGGTGCTCAAGTCGAAGATCGCGTCCGACCTCATCAATGGCCTGCTTCAGCAGCGCCTTTGCCACACCGTTGAGGACGAGTCCCCGCCGCACTTCTCCGGCTAGGTCCGCGGGAAGCTCGAGGTACATCCGGTCATGTGGGTCGGGCTCGGACGGACTGCGGACCGCCTGCTGAAGTTGGCGCAGTGTCTTGTCAACGGGCACGATCCGCAAGCCTAGCCCGCGAAGCGCCAACAGCAGCATGGATAGTTTCGTCCGGGTTGCCGTGAGCGAGTTACGCAACGTCGGGACTCGTCGCTAGTCGGGAGGACTCACTGTGGCGAGCGCCGGCTAGCGGCAGCTACGAGGCGCTGAGGCTCCGCTCTCGGTGACGACGGAGCGCTTCCTTGTCTGGTCGGCTCGCGGATCCGCTCGGCTGGCGTAGCGATACTCCATCGAACTGGGCATACTCGGAGCTTTTGAGTCTTGGATCTACGCGGACGCGGTTGCGGCCGTCGACCCAGATGAGCGTCTTGTCGAAGAGGTTGTGCAGGTCCGCACGTAGCAATAGGCCGTTGCTGACGTGGTCACGTCCGCCGCCGGCGACTGGGTCGATGTGGGCGGCCTGGAGCACGTCGCTGACGTCGCAGCCGCTGATCGCGCACCGTCCGTGGTAGGCCTTCATGAGCTCGGCCCGGAATGCCGGTTGGCCTTGTCGGTCCAGTACCTGCTGGAGTCTCCGGATGCGGGACTTCGGCAGTATCTGCGGTCGCGGTGCACGTACGGCATCGAGCCAGTCCTGAATCCGGCCGGTTTCGGCCGAGTCGAGCGTACGTACGGTCCGCGGCGAGGAGGACAGGACCTCGGGCGGCGTCGCGGCGGAGAGGAGCTGCCTGGTCGTCTGCGGATCCCACTGGATGTAGATCCGCCAACAGGTATGGGCTTCCGACCAGCGAGGATCATCAACGGCAACGCCGCGCGCGACGATCCGAGAGTACGGAACGCCTGCATACACCCAGATCGCGTCGCCGGCCTTCAGCAGGCGGAAGCTGCTGCCCAGGTGCCAATCTGCAATGTCGCCCGGTCGGACGGCTCGAAACATGTCGAGTACACCCTCGTCGTACCCCCACGCTTCCGGGTCGCTCTCATTGACTGGATAGACGTACTCGCTCATCGCATCACTGCCTGTCCTTTCGGCACTCACCGACTGCACCTGCTGTCGTCCCGTTGGGGTGCCCGATCGGGCCTCACTGCGGTCGTTGTTCTAACGACCCGAGACATACCTCCAGACCGCACGATCCAGGTCCCGAGGATCCACCTCAAGGCGCTCAGCGGCACCCAGGTAGCAGCTGTGCAAGTCGGCGTATGAGAGATCCGGCAAGCCGGC
This sequence comes from Dactylosporangium sp. NPDC050688, assembly GCF_040654515.1. Taxonomy (NCBI): domain Bacteria; kingdom Bacillati; phylum Actinomycetota; class Actinomycetes; order Micromonosporales; family Micromonosporaceae; genus Dactylosporangium; species Dactylosporangium sp. NPDC050688. The sequence goes on along the minus strand of NZ_JBFAIC010000036.1, from coordinate 79,026 downwards.
GTCGGCGGCAAACGAACGAAGATGAACATCGACTGCTGCAGTAGACGTGCCAGCCAAAATGCACAGGTAGTCCGCGGTCTTCGGACCCACACCATTTATCGCACGGAGTCCAATGACGTTGTCGCGGTTGCTGACGAAGGCCGCGAGTTGCTCGACCGTATCGACGCCGTGGGCGGCCAGGTGGAGCGCAAGTCGATGGATGCGGTCCGGCTTTTTGCCGGGCCACTTGAGCATCTCGCGTAGACGATCTGGGCCGCCGAGTGCCAACAGACCACTTGTTGTGTCCGCATCTGGCTGGTCGGAGCGGAACTGGCGCGCTCGGGCGTTCACCGTCTCGTATCGCATACCAGCCTGCAGAATCGCGTCCACGAGGATGGCGCCCACGTGACCGTAACCACTCTGCTGGTGAACGTCGATCGATAGGCCCACATGCCGGACGTGCGAAGCTAGTGCAACTGTGTGCGGCACGAGCCCGGTGGCTGGGTCCTGCATCCTACGATCTTCGCGCATCGAGGTAACCGTGATGCAACGAGGTCATCGGCAAGCTCGTCCAAATTCAGCGACCAGGCCTGCGGCACCGACTTTGTCGGTGTGCGTGAAGGTAGTGCGGCTGCACGCGCCGTACCACCGTCGTGTCCACCAGGCAGTCATCACGTCGGCAGCGGTCGGCCACGCTGCGCCCAGGTTCGGCAGTCAGCGGGCGACGGTGTGGGTCGCCACCAGCCATAGTGCATGAGCGCCGTAGTCGTGCAGCGCCTCCGCCAGGTCCAGCAGGCCGAGCGCGGTGATGCTCTCCTTGATGTCTGGCAGGTCGGCGTCGAACACGTGGGGTGGGGTGTTGTGCTCGCCGGCGACGCGAAGCGCGGCGGACACCCGTTGATGTGCCGCGGCAAGAGAGGCCGCAGTTGGCGCATCGAGGCTGGGGTTGTCAGCTGGGAATGGTGGAGCGGCCAGAAGGTGTGGCGTGACGTACAACGTTGAGACCGCTGCAACGTCGGCCAGCCGAAGATTGTCGGCGCCGATGCGGGCGTCGCCGGTGTGCAGGGTGTGCGCTACAGCGGCGGCGATCCGCGCCAGGTGCAGCGCCTGTCGGGCCCACAGACGCAGCAGCGCGTCGGCGTAGTCGGTGATCGCGCTGTACCGTTCGCTGGCACTGGCCGCTCGCACGCCCGCTGAGCCGGTGCGTTCGCCGACCAGTTCCGCGTCATGGATCTGCTGGTTGCTGGCGAACTCGGCGTGGTGCGCCGCCGCGAACGCCTGGACGCAGTCGTTGGCGGTCATCGCGGCTTCGAGCAGGCCGTCTACGACATCGACGTCGAACTGTTCTCCCCACCGTCCGGTGGGGAGCTCCCGTGGCAACAGGTTCATGCGCTCGATCCTGATGCGGCGAGCCGACGTTCGGTAGTTGGCCAGGGTTAGCCAGGTGGCGCACGCCGAAGGCCTTCAACTCGTCAGTTGGACGGTAGCGCCGGGTCTGACGCCCTTGCTTGCGCCGCCAGTAGGTCGGTGAGCGTTGCGACAGCGTACTGCAGGTGCTGGTCGGTGACGTCCATGTGGCATACGAGGCGTACCTGTCTCGCGGATACCGCGAAGCACAGTACGCCGCGGGCGGTGGCAGCAGCAGCGTAGGCGTCCGCGGTCCAACCGGCCCGGTCGACGTCGAGCATGACGATGTTGGTGTGCACGTCCGCCGGATCGACGACGCCGTACGGCTGAAGGGCTTCGGCGAGCGCCGCAGCGCGGTGGTGGTCGTCCTCGAGCCGGGCCAGCTGGTGGTCGATGGCGTAAATGCCGGCTGCGGCGAGAAGCCCGGCCTGCCGCATCGCACCGCCGAGGCGTTTGCGTACCCACCGCGCATGGTTGACGAGCTCTGCGGAGCCGAGCATCAGCGATCCTGCTGGTGCGCCGAGGCCCTTGGACAGGCAGACGGACATGGTGGTGAACAGCCGACCGTACTCGTGCAGGGCCACGCTGGCGGCGATGTGCGCGTTCCAGATCCGCGCCCCGTCGCAGTGCACCGCGACGCCGGCCGCATCTGCGACAGCCTGCAGCTCGACGAGCACCTCGACTGGGTGGACTCGCCCGCCGGCCCGGTTGCCGGTCTGCTCGACACCGATCGCGCGGGTCGGCACGGTGAAGTAGACGCCGCTGCGGATCTGCGCCGCGACGGCCGCCGGGTCCAGGACGCCGCCTGGGGCGGTGAACGTGCGAGTGGAGATGCCCCCCACGGCTGCCGCCGCGCCAGCCTCGTAGGTGACGAGATGCGCGTCGGTATCGGTCAGCAGTTCGTGGCCGGAGGCGACGAGGGACTGGACGGCGACCTGGTTGCTCATCGTGCCGGTCGGCAGCAGGAGCGCAGCCTCGTGGCCGAACAGCTCGGCAACCTTGGCCTGCAACCGGTTCACCGTCGGATCCTCACCGTAGCCGTCATCGCCGACGTCGGCTTCGGCGATGGCCCGGCGCATGCCGGCACTCGGGCGGGTGACGGTGTCGCTGCGCAGGTCGACGCGGAGAGTCATGGCCCGCTCCAGGTCCGGTCGGCGAGGTCTTTGATGAGGCTGGCGATCCGGGCCGGGTGTTGTAACGGCAGGTCATGGCCGCCGTCGAGCCAGACGGTATGCACCTGCCGACCGGATTGGTCGACGGTGCTGCGCAGCGCCGCCTCCAGCCGGTGCAGCTGTGCAGGACTCTTGGGACGTGCCAGGACAGCGGTCACCGGAACCTTGATCCTGGCGAGCAGCCCTGCGGGACGCTGGCACCACACGCTGTATGCGAGGCCGGTCTCGGCGCCCTGGTCCAGTCGCAGCCGCAGCCGGCCGGGCTCGGGCGCAGGCTGGTGGTTGGCGAGCACGGCAGGCAGCGCCGTGTCGGGCAGTTCGGCACCGCGTACCCAGGCAGCCAGGATTGCCGCGGTCGGTTCGGTCCGCCGGTCGTAGCGCATCAGCGCATGGGCGGTGTTCCAGTCTTCGCCGAACAGTGTCCGCGGGTCGGGTAGGCCACCTTCGACGCAGCAGACGCTGGCGACGAGGTCGGGGCGACGGGCGGCGAGTTGCAGGGCGACGGCAGCGCCCATGCTGTGCCCTGCCACGACGCAGTCGTGTAACCCGCGGTGGTCCCAGCGCAGGAGGCGGCGGCGGGGCAGATGGCGGGTGACGAGGTCCCACCACCGGTGTGTGGAGGCCAGCCCGTGCAGCAGCACCACCGGTGAACCGGTACCGCGCCGATCATGCACCGGCCCTCCGGTCCCGCCGACGCTGGCCGCCATCCGGCTGGCGGGCGGACGGGTGTCTATCGCGGCGTGGATGGCACACCTCCCAGATGGCCCGTACTCAAGGCAGCGATCCGGTCGGCGAGTTCTGCGCAGGTGGGATGGCGCATAACGTCGTCGAAGGCGAGATCGACGCCGAACATGTCGCTGAGCGCGACGGACAGTTCCGCCGCGAGGAGGGAGTGGCCGCCGACGTCGAAGACGTTGTCGTCAACGAGGACCGGGACTTTCAGGACGCGCGACGCGATCTTCAGCACTGCATGAAGCACGCCGTTCGCCGGCAGCTCACCGCGCGGCGCGCCGTCGGAAGATCCCTGGACATCCGACGCAGGGGGCGCGGACGCGATGGCCGGCGAGGTGGTGAATGCGGCGGTACGCGTGGCCCGTTCGATGAGTTCTGCGCGGTCGACCTTGCCGTTGCTGGTCAGCGGCAGGTGCGGGACGGCGTGGATGGTGTGCGGGGTCATGAAGTCGGGCAACCAGAACATGGCCTGGCTGGCGGCGGCCTCGTGGACCACGGCGGGTTCGGCGTGCGGGTCCGTGCCGACGACGTAGGCGACGAGCCGGCCGCCAGCGACGACGACGGTGCAGGACCGTACGGCGGGGTGGGTGCACAGCATCTGTTCGATCTCGCCGAGCTCGACCCGATGACCGCGGATCTTGACCTGGTCGTCGGCGCGGCCGGCGTAGACCAGGACTTCGTCGGTGCGGCGGGAGACGAGGTCGCCGGTGCGGTACCAGCGCTGGCCGTCGCCGTCGGTGGTGAACCGGTCGGCGGTTCGGTCGGGGTCGGCGGCGTAGCCGCGGGCGAGGCCTGCGCCGCCGACCCAGAGTTCCCCGACCGCTCCGGGCCGCACGTCGCGGCCTTGGTCGTCGACGACTCGGACGGTGACGTTGCGCAGCGGGACACCGATGTGGACCGGGGTGCCGGGGGTCATGACGCCGACGCTGACCGCGATCGACGCTTCGGTGGGGCCGTAGCCGTTGAGAACCTGTCGGTGCGGTGCCGTCCACCGGCGCACGAGGCCGGGGTGGCAGGGTTCACCGACCGAGACCACGGTATGCAGCGCGGGCAGGTCGGCGGACGGGACGGCGTCGAGGACGGACGGGGTGAGGGTGACGACCTCGACCGCGTGCCGGCGCAGGACGTCAGCGAGCGCAGCGCCCCCGGACCGTGCCGGTTCCGGGGCGAGGACGAGGGTGCCGCCGGCGGTGAGCGTGGTGAGGATTTCGCACATCGCGGCGTCCCAGCTCCACGCGGCGAACTGCAGCACCCGCGTTGCCGGGCGCACGTCGAACACCTCGGCGAGGTCGGTGACGGTGTTGAGGACGCCGCGGTGTTCCACCAGCACGCCGCTGGGTTTGCCGGTGGACCCGGACGTGAACACGACGTAGCACAACCGGTCCGCGCCGAACCGCGGCGCGTCCCAGCTCCGGGTCGCGGTGTCGGGCCGGCCTTCACCATCGGGCCGGTCCACGTGCCGCGGGGCGTGTCGCGGGTGGATGCCGTTGGCGTCGACGAGGAGGGCCACGTCGCACGCGTCCGTCATGTGCTCGATGCGCTGTGGCGGCCAGGTCGGGTCGAGGTAGAGGACGGCTGCTCCGGCGCGCAGGATGCCGAGCAGGTGCACGAGCCCGTCGACGGTCCGCGGGTAGGACAGGCCGATCACCTGGTCGGGTCTGGCGCCAAGCGCGAGCAGCCGGCGAGCGACCGCGTCGGCGGCGGTCGTGAGGTCCTGGTAGGTGCGGGCCGTGTCGTCGGTGAGGACGGCAGCAGCGTCCGGGGTCCGGCGGGCGTGCTCCCAGATCAGGTCGTGGACGAGCCGGGTCGACGGGGTCATCGGGCACCGGCGGTGATGTGCGGAGTGCCCGGGATGCTGCGGTGCAGCCGGACGGGCAGGGTTTGCAGGCCGCGGAGGTTGCCGTTGCGGCGCCAGGCCCGACCCGGCAGCGGCGTGAGGTGCAGGAACGTGCTGGCGAGGCGTTCCAGGGTGCGGCGGGTTTCCTGCCTGGCCAGGGGCGCGCCGAAGCACAAGTGCGGGCCGTAGCCGTAGGTGACCGGTTGCGGGCCCGGGCGGCCGGGCAGGAACCGGTCGGGGTCGCTGAAGGCGTCCGGGTCGCGGTTGGCGGCAGCGAGTATCAGCACGACGCTTGCGCCGACCGGGATGACGTCGCCGGACGGCAAGGTCAGCGGCGCGGTTGCCCGGCGGGCGGTGAACTGCGTTGGTGGGAACAGCCGGCCGACCTCCTCGATGACGTCGGGTATCCGGTCCGGTTCGGTCGTGACGAGCCGCCACAGGGCCGGGTCGTCGGCGAGGGCCATGACGCTGTTGGCGATCAGGTTGGCGGTGGTCTCATTCCCGGCGGTGATCAGCATCAGCAGGTTCGCGAGCAGTTCGTCACGGCTGATCGACCCGCCGAGCATCGCCGATACCAGGGCCGTGATCATCGACTCGCGCGCGTTGCCCGCGTTGGCGTCCGTCGTATCGTTCGCCGAGATCCGCTCCGCCACGATGGCTGAGGTGTGCCGGTCGATCAGCGTCTGCAGGTACGCGATCAGCTCGGCGACCGTGTGCAGGAGCTCGGCGCGGTTGCCGGTGGGCACGTGCCCGGGCGCGGCGACGATGTCGCTCCACGCGTGGGACCAGCGCTGGACGGTGGTGATGTCGACGTCGTGGATGCCCAGCAGCTGCTGGGTAACGAGGATCGGGACCTGGTCGGCGACGGCGGTCGCCACGTCGACCGGTTCCAAACGCTGGACGCTGTCGGTGATCGCGTCGAGCACAGCGTCGATTGCGGTGTCGATCGGGGCGGTGAGGTCGGTGCGGACCTTCCGGACCTGGACGGGTTCGGCCAGGGTCCGGCGCAACCGCCGGTGCTCGGGGTCGTCGACGAACGACACGTGCAGGTCGAGCAGCCGGAACGCCTCCTCGAGGCCGGCTCCGCCGAACCGGGCGAGAGTGTCGGTGTGCCGCATCTGCACGGTGGTGTCCGGGCTGGTCAGGACGTGCTTGACGTCGATGTGTCGGGACAGCAGCCAGGTGGAGATGAACGGGTCGAAGTACACCGGCGCGCTGGTGCGCAGCCGGGTGTAGTACGGCACCGGGTCGGCGATGACCTCCGGTGCTTGCAGGTTGTGCAGGGCCAGCTGCTGGTCGGCGGCGGTGATCGTCATCTGTGTCGTTCCCCCGTGTGCGGATGAGCAGGTCGGTGCGCGGACGGCAGTGGCCGCCGGATGCGGCCCATGGTCAGTCGGCTCCGCGGCGTGTTGCCCGGGACAGCGGGCCGGACGATCCTGCTCGTGGTGCGGACCGTCCGGCCGTGCCGCAGATGCGCGGCCGTCCAGTAGGGCACCGGGTCAGCCGGTGACCGGTGCCTTTGTCTGGCCCGGGGTGGGGATCGGCGCTGGGGGCGTTCCTGGACCGCCGGTGCCGGGCGGCGGGGTCGGGTTACCGGTCGGCGGCGCCGTCGTCGGGCCGCCGGTCGGGTTGCCCGTCGGGCCGCCGGTCGGGCTACTGGTGGGATTGCTCGTCGGATTCCCGGTCGGGCTCTTCGTCGGGCTGGCTGACCCCGTCGGGCTGATAGTGGGACTGCCGGTCGGGCTCTTGGTCGGGCTTGCGGTGGGACTGCCCGAAGGGCTGCCGGACGGCTTGCCTGTCGACGTCGGGCTGGCCTCTCCGCCAGGGGCGGCGCAGGTCGCGGAGGCGAGGTTGATCGTCGCGGCCTCGCTGCCGGCACCCGCGGTCAGCTTGACCTGCATCGCGATTACGGTCACGGACCCGTTCCCGTTCTTGATCTTCACGCCGTAGGCGACGGTGCCGCGCCGGCCGAGTGACCCGGCCGCAGTGCCGGAAACACTGCTGGAGGTGACGCCGTTGGTGCACGTGGCCGTGGCGCTCGACGCGGACACGAGGCCGTCGAACGCGGTGAAACCGGTGACGGTGGCTTTGGCCTTGCCGCCGCCCGCGCTGACCGTGGCACCGCCGACGGTGATCGTGCCGTCGGAGGATCGGGCGCCGCCGCTGCCGTTGCGGGTGGTGCCGTCGGTGGAGCTCACCGATGGGGTCGCGCCGATCGGTGCGGCGCCGCTGGCGGAGATGCCGTAGGCGGCGTCGTGGTAGGCCGGGGCGGCGCCGGCAGCGGTGGCATACAGCATGACGCCGAGCGTTCCGGCGGCGAGGGTTGCGGTGACGGCGACGACGCGCCGTGCGGTGCTTGCGCTCACAGTGCTCCCTTGAACGATGGATGGACATCAGGTCTTGCCGCCGGGCTTGAGCCGGTCCGACGTGGACCGGGCAGCGGCGTGCGGGTCAGGGGTCGATCCGCACGAGGGTGCCGAGGGGAACCCGGCGCAGCGCAGTGAGCGCGTCCGGGGGGATCCGTAGGCAGCCGTTGCTGACGGCGTGGCCGTAGACGCTGTCGTCGGGCCAGGTGTGCAATGCGGTGGTGGCCGGGCCGCCGTGGTAGGTGGCCAGGGTGGTGCTGTGCGTGCCGAGGGGCAGGATCACCGGCGAGTACGGCTGCGTCGGGTCGGTGATCGAGGCCAGGACGAAGGTGCGCCCGGTCGGTGTGGGTGTGGAGGTCGCGCCGACCGCGACCGGCCACTGCCCGGCCGGTTGTCCGTTGTGCCAGAGGGTGATCCGCCGGGCGGTGACGCTGGCGCGGATTTCGTACGGAGTGCGGGCGAGATCGAGGCGGGTGGCATCGAGCCAGCCGCTCGCGCCGTTGGGCCGGTTCGGCAGCAGCACCCGGACCCAGCCCGGCTGCCGGGCGATGACCGGCAGCCAGGTGGCGCTGCCCGCCTGGGTCGGCGGCAGCCGGGCGAACGCGGTCCCGCCGGGCGCGTCGTACACAGCCACGGTGGTGTAGTTGTGCACGACGGCGCCGTCGGTGCCCGCGGCCCGGTCGGTGTCGACCGGCGCGGCGGGGATGGACGTGTCGGTGGTGGCCTCTGGTAGGGCGGCGAGCTGCCCGGCGGTGACGGGCGGCGCGGCGACTGGGTCGTACCGCCACGTCGACGCGCTGGCCGACGGGCTGCTTGACGTGCTCGCCTCGCCGGGTCCGGGCGCGTGTTCCTGCTGGTCCGAGTCGTGGTCGATGGTGCGCCAGGCGAGAGTGAGCATGACGGCCAGGAACAGCAGGCTGGCGACGACGGCGGCGTACTCCCGGCGCCTGACATGCGTGCGGACGTCGCCGCCGTCGCCGTCGCTCATGACGTGATCGCCGTGAGGAACGCCGGGCCGGGCACGCCCAGGCCGGTGATCTGGTCGTAGCCGGGGCCGGTCCGCAGCGACTGGGTGCCGGCGTCCAGGTCGATCAGGTAGTCGCCCTGTGGGCTGTCGGCGCTGATCGCGGTGGTCCACACCCCGGCGCCGACGTGGGTGACGTCGGTGACGATCGGCACCCCGGCCGCCGCCTTGCCATAGAGCACCGGCGCGGCCAGGCCGATGACGAAGCCGTTGCCGGCCTTGCCCTGGGCGACCGCGGCGAGCGACGCGACGATGGGCGCGGCGAGGGAAGTGCCGCCGATCGGTCCGGCCCGGTACTGCCCACCGGCGGTCCAGCCGACGTAGAACCCGGTGAACGGGTCGGCGAGGGCCGAGATGTCCGGCACCGACCGGCGAGTCCCCGGCGTGTTCGCCTGCCAGGAGGGCTTGGCGAAGTAGGCGCTGGTGCCGCCTCCGGCACCGCCGATGAACGGCGGGTTGACCCGCTGCCAGGTGCCGCCGGTGAGCCGGTTCGCCGCGGATGACCAGCCGGTGTTGAACAGCACTTGGTTCTGCCCGCCGACGGCCGTGGAGGTCCCGCCGACCGCGGTGACCCACGGCGAGCTGGCCGGGAACAGCACGCTGGCGCCGTTCGAGCCGGGCACGCCGGAGTTGTCGCCCGCGTCGCCGGAGGAGACGTACGTGCCGATGCCCAGCAGCGCCGCCCGGGCCATGATGTTGTTGACCGCGGTCAGGTACGGCTGGTCGTTGGGCTCGCCGGTGGTGATGCCCCACGAGTTGGAGATGATCGTGGTGTCGATGGAGGCGTCGGCGACGACCTTCGCGACGGTGTCGGGCAGCTTGGTGCAGTCCGGCGCCGCCGCGTAGACGATCTTGGCATCGGGTGCGATGGTGTGCGCAGCCTGGATGTCGAGGGCCTGTTCCATGTTCCACGCGCCGACGTCGCAGCCGGCCACGGTCGACTGTGGCGCGTACTGCTTGACCACGAACCTGTCGGCGGGCAGCTGCGGGACGCCGTTGGTGGCGAAGGTCTTATTGGCGTCGGCCAGTGCGGTCGCCTGATGGTAGGCGCCGACGATGACGATCGTCTGGCCCTGGCCGCGGTCGTTCGCGCCGAGGCCGTACATGCTGCGCAGCTGGGGACCGTTGTAGCCGCACAGCATGTTCGACTGCTTGCCGGGATACTTCTGCGGGACCGAGCCCTTGTTCCACTCGCCGAAGTAGGTCGAGCAGTACTGCCCGTCAGCGAGGGGCTGCACCGCGGCGACCGGCCGCACCGACAGTGGTTTGGCGGCTCGCGGGGTAAGGCCCATGACGGCCTGGACATCGCTGCGGACCTTCGCCGGCACACGCGGGGTGCCGGTCGCGGTCAGGGCCCGCACCCCGTGGTTGGTGTCGGTGCGCAGCCCGACGCTGAAGGCGGCACCCACGGCGCGGGCGGTGCCGGTCACGGTGAGCTGGGAGCCGGTCTCGTCGAGGCCGGTCACCTGCAGTCCGGCCCGTTTCGCCCAGGTGGTCACCCGGGCCACCCGGGCGGGCGGTGCACCGAAGCGGTCCCGCAGCTGCGTGCGGTTCAGCCGCTTGCCGTGCTGCGGACTGTCCGGTGTGGACACCTCCGCGGCGAGGCGCTGCAGTCCGTCGGGGTCGGCGCTGGTCAGGTCGAGGGTGACGGTGACCTGCTGACCAGCGGGGACGGCGCCGCCGCCAGGCTGCACTGGTGCACCGTGTGCCGGGCCGACCATCGCGACGAGCGCGACAGCCGTACCAGCGGCGGCGGAGATGACAACGCGTGCAAGGCGCATAGAGGGGTTCCTTCCTGACCGTCGAAGGACAGACGGCAGCGATCAACACCGGCCCGGTAGGGCGGTGCTGATGAGCGGATGAGGCGTGCCGTGCTGCGACCGTGAGGCTGTCGGCAGATCGCGTAGGACCTACGCGGCTCGCGATCGACCGCGGATGCGCAGCAGCGAACCGGTCACGCCACCGACAATGGCCGCCGCGCCCAGGCAAAGGAACGTGTCAAGGGGTGTGCCGTGCAGGCACAACGCCACCCAAGACGCTGCCTACGTGACGGAAACCGCCCAGGAAGACCAGACCAATCCACTTCTTGTCCGTCAGAGCGAGTCCGGCACGAGCTCATGACACCCTGCCGCCCCTCGCTCGCAACCCTTCACGGTGCACCGACCAGGTCGGTCAGGTCGGGTGACGGGTGACGGGCCGCCCAGCCGAAGGATCTCGCCCGCGTCGGTACACGCGCGTCGAGCGATCTGCCGTTGGACGCTGTGTAACGCGTGAAGGACTTAACCGGAGGACCTGTCACCCCCGTCACCCTGAGGCCCGATCCGAACGCCACTGCCGCGTCCGCCTGAACCTCGCGGAGTCCGGACTTACCTTGCGGATGATCTCGCGGGCGGACCTGGATATCCGTGGCGGTAAGCCAACCGCGCACACAACACCCGGAATACGCCGCCGGGTGGCCGACCCGCTGCGGACGAAGGGTGGCGCGGGGTGCCCGCAGGGTCCGGCCTCGGCGGCGAGACCGCTGAGCGGCGCCTCATCCGTGGTCGGTCGATCGGCCCCTCGTGCGAGGCGAGCCGGGTCAAAGGTCGGCTGCTCGGTGGAAGGCTGCGAGGCCGCCACCGGCGATAGCCTGGCGTGATCAATCAATGACTGCCAGTGGGAGTCGATCCTTCTGCGCTGCCGCGCGTGGCTCCTGATGCCGAAGTCGCCTACTGATTTGGGGGACGCATGGTTCGTGCACGTCATGCCCACCGCCGCACCGCAGGGTCGAGGCCACGACGGGCCTTGACCGTCACGGCCGCCGCGGTCACCTGCGCGCTGCTGACCGGACTGACCAACGGCGCCGTGGTGCAGGCCGCAGCCGGCCCATCCAGCATGCCGGCGCCGCCCGCGGTCGCCACCCCTTCCGCAGCGATGCTGCCCGAGGTGGCCATGGTCTGCGGCGCCGGTCAGACCAACATCAATACCGCACCCGCCCACGAGCTGATGCGAGCCTTCACCCTCGACGCCCCGGTCGCCGCCCGGCTGATCGGGTACCGGCCGTACCTGGCCGTCAGTGACCTGCTCGTCGTCGAGGGCATCGGTGCCGACAAGCTCCGCCAGATCCAGGCGGCCGGCCGCGGCTGCGCCACACCGACCAGCACGCCTCCGCCGGCGCCGAGCCCGTGTGCCGGCGTCGACAAGGTCGACATCCAGTCGGCCACCGCCGAGCAGATCGCCCGAGTCGCCGGCATCAACAAGAACGCCGCCGACCGGGTCGTCGCGGCCCGGCCGTTCGCCAGCCTCCGCCACGTGACACCCGAACGCGTCCCCGGCGTCGGCAAGGGCAACCTCGACACCGTCGTAGCCCGCGCCTGCCTCACCCCGCAGCCGATCCGCGACGCCGCCACCAGCTGGCGGTGGGCATACCCGGCCTACGCCACGACCGCATCCCGTGACGGCTACGCCCTGACCGCCCCCGCCGGGGTCATCGACGCGGCCAGCGGCGCGTGGCTGTCCATCACCCCGCTGGCGACGCCGGACAACCTGCCCGGCCCCGCCTACCCCCGCGCCGACGTCCACATCCACGGCAACTGGACCGGGCCCCGCACCCCCGCCGGCGCCGCTGACGAGGTCCTCGTCACCGTGCCCGCCGCCACGTTCGCCGCCGACTTCGACCCCGCCGAGTCCGCCCCCTACATCAAACACGTCAGCGGCGACGGGGCCACCCGCGGCGGGGAGAACGTGTACGACGGCGGCAAGGTCACCGTCGACACCCGCACCGGCGCGGTGACCGCCTCGCTCACCAGCCTGTCGATCGTCGAATGGGCCAGCCGTGCCCTCAACTACGTGGTCGAGCCGGCCGAAGGCGTCCTGTTCGGCAACCGCTTCCCCGCCCCCACGTGCACCAGTCCGTGGACCCAGCAGTCCGGCACCGCCACCTACGTCAGTCCGGCCGGCGCTCACGTCGACCTGACCGGGGCACTGCTGAACCTGCCGGGCAACACCCCTCCCGTCGGCGGGTTCCTCATCAAGCACTGCGTCCAGAACGGCCCCGGCGCAAGCGGTTACCGCGGTGGGCAGGACGCCCGCACGGTGCTGCGCAACACCACCGGCACAGTGCAAGTGCTCAAGCGGTACGCCGGGGATGTTAGTGTCGCTGGCCCGACGTGGTCGTGGGACGAAGACATCGACATCTCCGAATACCTTGCAACCCAGGTCAACACTGGTGGCAACCTGTACCTGGCGCCGGGCAAGACAGGAACCGCGGACGTGCCGGCCGGCACGATGGGCAGCGCCCAGATGCAACCCGACCGGGTCCGGTCGCTGGTCAAGGTTGGCGCGGCCAAGATTCTCGACGAGATCTTCGACAAGTTCGGCGCGAACAAGATGTACTCGGACCCGAAGATCCGCAACTGGATCGTGCAGATGGCCGGCTGCGTCTACAACCGCTACAACGCCCTCGCCAGCGGCAACGGGTTCGCGAACACCGCCCGAGACTTCGCCGTCGCCGCCTACGGGTGCTTCAACTACGAAGGCATCTACGCACTGATCGAGAACTGGATGCGCAGCGCCCTCGCCAGCGGCGACCTCGACGGGGCCGGCTCGGTCCGCATCCACAAGGCCCTCGAGGGCCTGCGCGAGGTGTTCAAGTGGCTGGAGTTCGGCCAGATCGCCGTCGACGTGTCCGATGCGCTGATCTGGGGCTCGCTGCCGACCTCGCCGATCCTCATCGAGCACTACGCAGCCAAGCCGACCCGCGACGACCTCCACCGCATCGTCCAACCGGCGTGCGTGAGCCGGAACCTCTACACCTGGCGTATCGACATGCTCTGCCAGGACGCCGCGTACCGCCAGCAGCAGCAGCCGACCGGCGGTGGTGGCACCACCGGCCTCCCGGCCGGCAAGATCATCCGCGATCTCGACGGCCACGCGTGGCTCGTGACCACAGACGACCACAAGATGCACCCGATCGCCGACGGCGGGACCTACATCTGCCTCGCCAAGCACTACGCGGTCGACTGGGCCGTCGACGCCCAGGACTTCCTTGGCTACCGCCAAGCGTCCGGGCCGGACGGTGCCGCCGCATCCTGCGACGGCGCGCTCGCCCCGACCCGCAAGATCACCAAGGAGACGGCGCCCGACCTGTTCGCCGTACTGCGGATCGACGGCGGGCCGGAGTCGTGGATCGTGATGGGCGGCAACCGCTGGCCCATCCCGACCGGCACCGAGTTCAACTGCTGGGTCAACCCAGAGTTCCGCGCCAACATCGAGGTCGACGTCTACGACTTCACGACCCGCGACGAGCTCAGCACCTGGCCCGTCGGCAACGGCGCCATCAGCAACTGCGGCGACCCGGAACACCCGGCCTTCTAACCATCCCGCCTCGGGAGCCGAACACCGCCACCCGGACGGAATGCGGCCCCGGTCAGATGCTTGACCGGGGTCGCATTTGCCCAGGCGCTAGTGACCCATGCCAATGCCGCCGTCGACGGGAATGACTGCTCCGGTGATGTATCCGGCATCATCCCCGGCGAGGAAATGGACGAGCGCGGCAACTTCCTCCGGTTGACCGATGCGCTTGAGAGGGATTTCCGTGGCGAGCGCTGCGGCCTTCTCGTCACCGATCGTCGAGGTGACCATCTTCGTTGCCGTGAGACCGGGATTGACCACGTTGACTGTAATGCCGCGTGGGCCAACCTCGCGGGCCAGCGCGCGAGCCGCGCCGACGAGACCGGCTTTGGACGCGGCGTACGTCACCTGTCCCGCCTCACCGCGAAGCCCGACGACCGAGCCGATGAAGATGATCCGTCCCCAGCGGTTCACCATCATCCGACGTATCGCGCTCTTCGCGGCGAGGATCGGCCCGACGAGGTTCGTGTCAAGCACGCTGTCGATCATGTCCGGGGTGGTCCGCATCAGGAGTCCATCGGCAGTCACGCCGGCGCTGCAGACCAGCACCTCGACCGGCCCCTGCGCGGCCTCGACCTCCTTGAAGGCTGCGGCGATCGAATCCGGGTCAAGCACGTCGCACTTGACCGCCAGCAGGCCTTCCGGTGGCTCACTTGTGCGGAACGTCACAGCAACTTTGTGACCGCTCGCCGCGAAGCGCTGCGCCGTAGCCAGACCAATACCAGAGCTGCCGCCGGTAATCAAGATGGAACGCCCGCTCATGTGACCAGCTTTCGATACGTCGACCAATTGGCCGGAACTTGGTGGTTTGTGCGCCCGGTGTGTCGGTTTTCGCAGCAATTCCATCGCCTCAACACGCACGGTGGGCGCGCCTTACAGAGCGTGCTCTCGACACGCCTCAGGCGCCAGGGAGGTGACGGTTCATGAACTGGCTGTTCCGGAACTAGCACTTCCGAACACGTCAAAATGTGGTATTTGCCCGACACAGGATGCACATGCTGATTGACAACGCAAAATGGGCCGACTAAAACCGACCGTTGGAGGTGAACGATCTTCTGATTCGGGGATGGCCTGCGGTGTCTCGCGCCAGATCGGACCTTCGTCGCATTCGTCGCGACGTCGCGAGCCCGCATACCGCCACCCTCACACGTGTCGTACACAGACGGGGGGAAAATGTGGACACGACAGTGGTGCCTGCTGCGCAATTCGCGCCGGGCGAACAACTCCGGGAACTGCTGCCGAAATGGCGGCGGCGACTTGATCCGGGAGCCGTGCCGGGACTGCTCTACGGACGTAAGAGCCCGGCAAAGAAGCATGTCAGCCAAGAAGACGTCGCACACCTGATCGGCGTCTCAACGCGCTGGTACGCGAATCTCGAACGCGGCGAGGCAGGGCCGTACTCGATCCAGTTTCTGGACCAGGTGGCGGCGGCGCTGCGCTTGTCCCGCGAGGAGCGAGCCGTGCTGTACATGCTCGCTGCGGGTCACGAGCCTGACCGCCCGCGAGCGGTTCCGGTGGGCGACGAGTTTGCCGGGCTGCGGGCGATCGTCGCTGCACAGCCGTGGCCGGCGTATGTGTCCGACGACGCATGGGACTGTCAGTTCAGTAACGAACTCCACCAGAGCTGGTTCCCGCATTTGCAACATGAACCGAACATCATGCTGTGGCCGTTCCTGTATGCGGAGGCCAAGCTGCAGCTGGTCAACTGGGAACGCGACTGGGCGCGACCGATGCTGGCGCAGCTGCGTGCGGCAAATGCGCGCCATCCGGACAACGTACGGCTGCAGGAAATCATCCGGCGAGTTCTTGCCGGAAGTGCGGACGCTCGCCGGATCTGGGAGGAGAAGGCCGAGGTTCATCTGCATCCGGATGGTGACCGCAGGCTGATGCACGTCCCGCACTTCAAAAAGCCGAGGGTGGTTGAAATTATCGCGCTCACGGCGTTGAGGGCTGCCGGATTCCGACTGATGATGCTGATTCCGGTGGACGAGATGAAAGTGCCGTCTTAAGCATCAGTTCCGCGATGCATCGATGTACGCCTGGCCCATTCGCTCGAGGACTTCCGGTGGAGGAATTTTGGCGGCGCCTAGATGGTGATATTCGACGGCTGCGGTCGCGACGAGCCGTTCTCGCAGCGCAAGATCCTCGTAGGGACCGAGCGGCAACTCTGTAGCCGCGATCCAGTACGGCACTCCTGCGTCAAATCGTTGCCGCAGCTCGCTGCTGACCAGCTCAAGGTATCCACGGAAGTCCCTGACGCCCTGCGGACCGACGACCGGGCCGTGGCCAGGAACGATCCGCGTTGCCCCGGTCTGCAGGATGCGATCGCACGCGGATATCCAGTTCTGCAGTGGGCCTGCCCACATCACAGGGTGGTCGGAGAACAGGATGTCGCCGGCGAATACCAGGCCAGCGTCTGGGACGTGGACGATGACGTCACCGTCGGAATGGGCCGGGCCGACCTCGATGAGCACGACGGTGCGGCCACCGACAGCCCGTTCCTGGACACCGGTGAACGTCGACGTTGGCGGGACGACGACGATGCCGTCGAAGTCGAAGTCAGCGAAGTGCTGGCGGGTGTAGCGGCCCGCCGCGGTCGCAGCGAGTTCCTCGCTGAGCAACCGGCGCATCGTCGCTGGCGGAAAGTCGTGCGGCATTGCCGACGCGGTAGCTGCCGACGCCACGATGTCGGCCGCCGGGAACAAGCCGTTACCCCAGCAGTGATCACCGTTGGCGTGGGTGGTGACCAGCGTCGCGACCGGCGGGAGTCCAGCCATCTCGAGCGCTGCGATGAGTTGCCTGGTCATCGGCAACGTGTACTGGGTGTCGACCAGCAGCGTCTCACCGCCGGATACAACGACCCCGGCATTGCTATGGCCCCAACCGCTGTCGGAGTGCAGGTAGGCGTACACGCCTTCCCCAAGCTCCGCCAGCGACGCGCATCCCCCGCTCAAAGGCATACGGCATGTTCTCAACGGAACGGAGCAGAGACAACGGCCAATCAGATGAATGAATAAACGCTGCGGGCAGCGGAGTGCACCGAACAGGGGGCGCATTCCAAGCCAACCAGCATGTCCGAGATTGAACAGTTTTCGCCACAGTGCACCATAAGCAAACGGGGGAACAGATGATTATCTCGCGTAGATCACAGCTAGGCACTGCCGCCGCGGTCGCCGTCCTGCTGGCCCTGCCGCTGGCCGGGTGCTCCGGCTCGAGCCTCGACAGCGACGAACCAGGCACCTCCAACGACGGCCTCGTCATCGGCGTCGTCGTGCCGAAATCGGGGCCGTATCAGCCAATCGGCCAGGACATGCTCAAGGGCTGGACCACCTACCTCGACGAGCACGGCGGGAAGCTCGGCGGTCACCCCGTCCGAGTCGTGGAAGCAGACGAAGGCGACGGTGGGCCCACTGCCCGAGCTGCGGCGGACCAGCTCATCACGGCCGAGCACGTCGACGCGATCGTCGGCGTAGCCAACGCCGACGCAGTCACCAACATCGCAGGCCCCGCCACCTCCGCCCACGTGCCATTCATCGGCACCGGCGGCCGGCCGAGCACCCTGCAGGACCTGACGTACACGTGGCACACCTCGTTCGCCTCGACCGACTACGGCAAGGCGGCAGGTCCCTACGTGCGGACCGCCGTGGATGGGCCTGTATACGTCATCGGACCGGACTACCAAGGTGGCAAAGACCAGATCGGCGGGTTCGTCTCCGCCTTCACGGCCGCCGGCGGGAAGCTCGCCAACCCGGGCGGGCAGCCGACCTACACGCCATGGCCGGGTGACGGCAACTTCGGTCCGTGGCTGGCCAAGATCAAGGAGTCGGGTGCGAAGGCGGTGTACGCCTTCTACGCCGGAGCTCCGGCCGTGAGCTTCGTCAAGCAGTACGCCCAGTTCGGCGTCGGCGTTCCGGTCTACGCTCCGGCCTTCCTCACGGAGGGCTCCGCGCTGACGGCGCAAGGCGCGGCCGCAACCGGCATCACCACGATCGCCACCTACGACCCGACGCTCGACAGCCCGGGTAACGCGGCATGGGTCGAGGCGTACAAAGCCAAGCACGGCGGTGCGGCCCCGACCGTTTACGTCGAGACGATGTACGCCGCCGGAGCCGTTCTCGACAAGGCTGTCGCCGCGGCCGGGACCCGCGTGACGTCGGAGACGATCAATACGGCGATCGGCAAGGTCGGTGATGTCACCAGCCCGCGCGGCACATGGAAGCTCAGCTCGACGACGCACACACCGGTCCAGCGCTGGTGCGTCCGCCGGGTACAAGCCGCCGGAGCGGGCGTCGCCAACACCGTCATCACACAAAACCTGGCCACCGTCGGCGGCTGACCCGACAACACCGCGGAAGGGGTGAACCCGTGGCTGGGCAAGTGATCATCGCGCTGGATGGGCTGGCGTTCGGTCTGCTGCTCTACTGCGTGGCCGCGGGTCTCAGCCTGTCACTCGGCGTCGCCGGTGTGTTCCAGCTCGGCCACGGCGCGTTCTACCTGGCCGGGACATGCCTGGCCTGGTGGCTTGCCGAGGAGGGCAGCTGGCGCGGTTTCAGCGCCGCGCTTGTCGTCGGCGCCGCCGCCGGCGCAGTGGCCGGCGGTGGGCTCGGCGACGTCCTGCGTCACCTCCGTGAGCACCTCGACCAGGCACTGGCGACCATCGGCTTCGGCCTGATCCTCGTCGACATCCTCACCGCAAGTTACGGAGCCCAGCCCAGAGCGGTCGAACCGCCGCCCGGGCTGGGCGGCTCGATCGGCGTGCTAGGACGGTCATACCCGACGTACCGGCTCATAGTCATCGCGGTCGCGGCGGTCCTGGCCACAGTGCTGTACCTCGTGATCGAGCGCAGCCGTCCGGGGATTCTGGTGCGCGCAGTCGCCGCCGATCCTGACTACGTCGCGGCGCTCGGCGTCCAACCGCGACGGGTGCAAGTCGTCGTCATGGCCGCCGGAGGTGCGCTCACGGTCAGCGCAGGAGTCCTCGGCGCCCCGATCCTCGGACCGTCGCCAGGGCTGGACAGCACCATGCTGACGTTGTCCCTCATCGTTGTGGTCGCCGGCGGGCTCGATTCCATCCGTGGTGCACTGTTCGCGGCCCTGGCCGTCGGGCAGATCCAAACGACCGCCGCGGTCGCCTGGCCTTCCGCCGCCCCTTTCCTGCTGTTCGCCGTCCTCATCGCAGGACTGACGTGGCGCACGCGACGACACGCGAACACGGTGCGGGTCACGTGAGCATGGACCCGATAGCGCAGTCCAGTGCCGTGCACCGTCCACGTGCGGCCCACCGACTGGTCGTAGCGGCTGCCCTCCTCGCCGCAGTCGTCGCGCCCGGAGTCCTCGACGCGTACACGATCTCCCTCGCCACGTATGCCCTCGTGCTGGGGCTGTTGGCGAGCTCCGCGTATGTCCTGACTAACGTCGCCGGCCTACCAACGCTCGGCCAGGGCGCGTACCTCGCCATTGGCGGCTACACCGCAGCGGCCATCAGCCACACCATCACCACCAACGGTCCGGCGCAGCTGATCGCCGGAGCGGCCGCAGGAGCGGCAGCGGCCGCCGCCATCGGCGTTCTCGCCGCCAGAACCCGCGGCACGACGTTCCTGATCATCACGTTGGCCGTCGGCGCGCTCACCCAGACTCTCGCCAGCCGAGCCGTTCCACTCACCGGCGGAGACGCTGGCCTCGCGGTCGACCCGATCACCGTCCTGCCGGGCGCATCGCTGGTCACGGTCAAGGGCTATCTGTACTTGTACGCGCTGGTGTGCACCGTCATCATCGGCGGAGCGCTCACCTTGATGTTGCGCTCAAGGTTCGGACTCGCCGTCCGCGGGATCGCCGCCAACGAACCGCGTGCCCGCGCTGACGGTTACCCGGCCGACACCTACCTCTGGGTCACCTATACCGTCGCCGGTGCAGTCGCCGGCGCTGCAGGGGCAATCCTCGTCGCCACCCGCCACACCATCGCCCCTGTCGACGGGGGGTTCGTCGTGTCCGGACTCGCTCTGCTCGCTGCCCTCCTGGTGACCCGGACACTGGTCGGCGCACTGCTCGGGGCCACGGTCATCGTCGCCGTCCGCGACCTGATCGCACCCAATGTCCTGGCCGGCCACGCATCCGCACTCCTCGGCGGCCTGTTCCTCGCCGCCGCGTTCGCTCGAATACTGATCCGGCCACTGATCCACAGGTCAGAGCACGCACCCGCACGCAGGTCCCCATGATCGGAATCACTGTTGACATCGAAGACATGAGCCACCGATACGGCGACACCACGGTCCTCGAACAGCTGAATCTGCACGTTCCCGCCGGCGCCCGCCACGCCGTCATCGGCGCCAACGGCGCCGGCAAAACCACGCTGCTCGGGCTCATCGCCGGCACCTCCCGCCCGAGCACCGGCTCGGTGCACTTCGGCGGGCGCGACGTCACCCATCTGCCACTGCACCGCCGCGCTCAACTACGGATGAGTCGCACCTGGCAGCGGCCTGCCGTCATCGAGCCGCTGACCGCCATCGACAACGTCGCACTCGCACTACGCGGTCTGCGACTGGCATCCGCTCGGCGAACCGCAGCAGCGCTGCTGGCGCAGGCCGGGCTGGCCGAGAACGCCCATATCCTTGCCGGGCGTCTCCCGTACGGGCAACGTCGCGTGCTGGAACTCGTCACCGCGCTGGCGTCCCGCCCGCGGCTGCTCGTCCTGGACGAGCCCAGCGCCGGCCTGGACGACCTCGAAGCCGCGGACCTGCTGCAGCGGCTGATCGGCGTCTCCGACGACACCACCATCCTGCTGACCGACCACAGCCGTGCCCTCGTCGCCGCGGTCGCCGACACCGTTACGGTCCTGGAACGCGGACAACACCTCCGGACCGGGCCCACGTCTGTCGTACTGCGGGACGCGAACCCGTCACCGGCAACAGCGCCGGCGGCCGCGGCGCCGGTCGGCAAACAGACCGAACGCAACCCGTCGCGGGCACGGCCCGTCCTCGAAGTGTCGAACCTCAACAGCGGCTACCGGGATCATCACGTGCTCCACGACCTCGACTTCACCGTCGACCCGGGCGAGATCGTCGCCGTCGTTGGGTTGGACGGTGCCGGCCGCACAACGCTCGTCGACGCCCTCGCCGGAACGTTGCCGATCTGGCGACTATCCCGCATCATTCTCGCTGGCGTCGACGTCACCGGGCTCCTGCCCGCGCGACGTGCACGCATCGGGCTCGGGACCGTGCCTCAACGTCAGCTGCTGACACCGGCGCTGACCGTTGCCGAACAGCTGCGCATCGCCGACGTAGAAGTCAACGGCCTCAGCTCCGAGCTCCTCGCACTTGCACCATGGCTACCGCGCCGCCTCAGCCAAGCCGTCAACACCCTGTCGGGCGGCGAGCGGCAGATCCTCGCAGTGACCTGCGCATTGGCGCGACAGCCAAAGCTCCTGCTCCTCGACGAGGTCACGGAGGGTTTGGCCACCCCCGTAGTCAGCCAGCTCAGCGGCCTCCTCCGACTGCACGCCGCCCGAGGCGTTGGTGTCCTGGTTACTGACGGTCCGAGCGGGCACCTGGCCGCCGCCGCCGACCGAGTGCTCCAGCTGTTCAACGGACACCTGCAGCGCATCCGCTAGTGCCGGCCGCCAGGCGTGGGTTGCCGCCGGCGGCGGATGTATCCGGCACGACGACGTGCCTATGCAGCCCGCGAAGCCGAGAGGACCGAACGCTGATCAGTTAGATGTTCCGGGGGCCCGCTGTCACCTTCGGCCAGCTCGAAGTAGGGGTTTGGGGCGAGCCCGAGATCCTGCACCTGCACACCCAACGCCATGGCCAGAATGTGACGGGTGTATTCGTCCGGTTCGTGTCCGCCGGTTTCCCACCGGTACACCTGCCATCGATCAGTGCCCAAACCTCTGTACCGTTCAGCGATCAGCCTCATGCGGCTTGCAAGCCCCGACTGGGACATGCCGCGGATGAGCCGGTAATGAAAGATCCGTTCTCCCGGCGCCATCTGCTCGATTTCTTCGGCAGTCGGCAGCCGGTCCGGCAGACGCCGCCGACTCATACCACACCCCGCATCAACGCTGGCCTGTTCCCGTGGCTCATGTTCGTATTCCCCCGTTTGACTGCGTCGTAGGCACAACCTCGAGGTCGGCAGCGCTTGGCTAGCTGACCTGCAGGCGTGCACGCCGTGGCACTGCTGCGGCAATGACCTGCCCGGGGCACACCGTGACACTCCGTGCACCTAGGCAGCACTTCGCCTGCCAGCATGCAATGCGACGATCAAAGGCACCATGAAGCATCCGGTACCAGAACTGCCCGGTACCGGCACTGGTAGTGCCGAAAAGCGCTTTCCGTTCCGTGGCGAACTCGCTCAGTAGGGACGCCAGCGCCTTCTATCTCTCGCGCCGTAGGGTTCGCGGGCTCGCCGCGCGTTTCAATTCGGTGCATGCCGATGGGCGTTGCGTTCGCGACGATGTGTCAACGGCCGAGCTGCGGAATCCACGACCGCTGTACTCGATCCACATATGCTGTGGCGGCCGCTTCTGGCGCTTTGATCAGGCCGGCGGTGACGAATGTGGCGATGATCGCCCGCAAACCGGGTGCCGCGATGCTGTCGGCCGTGATATCCGGCAGAGCAGCGGTCGGCAACTGCTGCGTGGAACGTGCCGCCGCGCTCCGAACTTCGGTGTTTTCGGGGAGCAGGGCCGCGAGCCGGCGGATCACCGCGCCGGCGGCATCGGCTGGCATCTCGAGATCAGCGGCGATGCGCGCGGCGAGGTCCGGCCCGTACACGTGGTGCAGCGCATCCGGGTCGACCGTCAGGAGCTTGCCCGCGAGCCGCTTGTCGAGCACGCCGTGGCGGGCGAGATACAGCAGCGAGCTGCGGATGGCGGTGCCGTCGCCTTGGCGGCGCCGCCGGTGTCCGTACGCGGTCAGCAGCGCGACGAGCACGTCCACCAGGGCGGGCGGCGAACTTCCACGAGCGGCGCCGATCTCATCGGCGGCGCGGCCGGTGAACGGTTCGCCGTGTTCGACGGCTCGGAGGGCGTCGCGAACAGTCGAGTTCTCCGTCACCCATTCATGGAACGCTGGGCCGGTGTCCGGAATGCCGCAACGTTGTGCCAGCTGCCGCCACGGTGGGATGACGGTGAGGTACCACCGGATGAGTGCCAGGTACCGGCCCGCTGCCGTCCGGTCGTCGAGCCCTTGCCGGCTCGCCGTGGCGCGGATACAGGCGCCGACCTGGGTCTCCCACGTGCCCCAGAGCTCACCCAGCCGCAGTGGACCGTACGCGTCGCGTTGGAGCAGCTGGTCCGCCCGCGTACTGGAGGTGCCGTACTCGCCCAGCAGCCGAGCACCCTCGGAGAGGTAGTTGTCCGGGTCTTCGATCTCGTGCAGCGGGACCGGCGGCTTGGCGTCGGCCTCCTGCATCGCGCGCGCGATCGCGACGTGATGGAGCACTGCCGCCCACGTGTCGTCGGACAGCTGCACAGCGGCGTTGAACCCTGGAGGCATCGGTCCGCCCGTGACGGCGCGAGCGTGGTCTGCGATGACGCGCCACATGGCCAGCGCCTGCCGACGGGAACGTTCCGCAGCGCGTTCGGCGAGGATCTTGGTCGCGGCTGACGTACCGGTGCTGTTCAGCAACGGCTCGCCGCGGAGCACCCGGACGTGGATCTCGGCCGTCTCAACTGCGGCCAGCTCACCAACCGGTACATGCTCATGAAGCGGCGTGATCAAGGGTTGGAGGTTCGCGGCAGTCAGCTCAGCCAGCCAGACCCGCATCGACTCCGACGTCGGGCTGCTGAAATGACCGGCAAGCCGGGACGCCAACGGCGAGGTGGTCGCTCCGACGTAACGACCTTTCCGGGTCCGAGGATCTTTCAGCAGGTAGACGGTGCCGGTAGTCGCTGCAACGGCAACCTTCGCCACGAGTGCCTCCTGTCGAACCCGTTCCGGACATCCTGCAGACAGGATGCCCGGTGGGTACGACAGTTTTCCGACTGGAAGGCCGTATCGCAGTAGGGGCGGCCGATCGGACGGGCGCAGGTCGCCGGGCCCACGGTGCCGCCGTCTGGGGTGCTGGCGCTAGCAGGCGGTCGTCAGTGACGGGGAAGGTCGGTGTACCAGGGACGATGCCGCTCAATGGCATAGCCGGCATTGAGCACCGCCACGTCGGCGCCGCGCCGACCGATGAGTTGCATGCCGATCGGGAACCGACCGGCGAGCCCGGACGGAACGGTCAGACTCGGATGCCCGGTGAAGTTCGTCAGGTATGTCATGGCCCAGCCGATGAGCGGGTTGACGCCGACACCGTTGATCGATGCTGGTCCGACGGTGTAGCCGGTGGGACCGTTCGGTACGGCCGGGACCGCGAGGGTCGGACAGACGATCAGGTCGTAGCCGGCGAAGGTCCGCTCGAGGGCGGCGTTGACGGCCACGCGTAGGAACGCGGCGTGCTGGTACTGCACTGCGCTGGTCTCCTCGCCGCGGCGGATCATGTCGACGAGGTCCGGGGACAGCTGGTCGGTGATGGCAGGGTCGAGCAGGTCGACGGGGGCGCCTTCGACGAGGAACAGGTCCCTGCCGTGCGCATACAGCGCCGACTGCAGCATGACCCACAGCGCGGACAGGTCGTCCTGGGTGACCGGCCGCCCGGCCGGAGACCGCAGCGGGTGGATCTGCACCTGGTCCAGGCCGAGGGACACGGTGGTGACCGTGGCCCCTGCGGCGCGCAGCGCTGCGAGTCCGGCGGGAATCGTGGCGGCCACCGCCGGGTCGACGGGGAACAGGTCAAGGTCAGGGCTGTAGGCGACCTTCACGCCGTGCAGCCGGCCGGACAGCCCGCCGGTGTAGGTGCGCGGCGCGTCGAGCAGGGAGAACATGTCGACCGGGGACGGGCCGCCCATGACGTTCATGAGCAGCGCGGTGTCGGTGACCGTGCGGGTGATCGGGCCCGGTGTCAACATCGGGGTGTGCGGCAGCGGCGGCGCATCCTGCGGGATACGACCCTGGGTCGGTTTGAGCCCGACGACGCCGCACAGCGCGGCCGGAATGCGGACGCTGCCGCCGGCGTCGGAGCCCTGCGCGAGCGGCACCAGGAACGCAGCGACCGCGGCAGCCGCGCCGCCGCTGGACCCGCCGGCGTTGTAGTCGAGGTCGAACGGGGTGCGGGTCGGCCCGAACACCAGGTTGTCGGTGGTGCCCTTGTGCCCGAGCTCGGCGGTGTTCGTCTTCCCCACGACGATCGTACCGGCGTCGATGAGCCGCTGGATGTACACCGACGTGAACGGGGCGGTGAACCCGAGCTGCTGGAACGGCCGCGACCCGAAGGTGTTCGGGACGTCCTTGACGTAGTCGAAGAGGTCCTTCACCGCCAGCAGCAGCCCCTCCAGGGGCCGGTTCGTCCCGGCCCGGTAGCGGCGGTCGGCCTCTCGGGCCGCGGCGTAGACCTGTTCGTCCGGCAGGACATAGACGAAGGCGTTGATCGCCGGGTTCACGCGGCGGATCCGGGCAAGGTGTGCCCGGGTCAGCTCGATGACGGAGATCTTCCGGCGACGCAATAGCTCCAGCTGCACCGTCGCGGGCAGGAGGCATGGCTCCTCATCCGTCGGCACCGCGCCGGCGTACGGCAGCGGAGGTCCAGGTGGCGGCGGCACGGCCAGGGCCGAGTGGGCAGGCATCAACGCGGCCACCCCTGCGGCGGCCGTGAGCAGAGTCCTTCTGGACAGGTGCATGCATTCCCCCATGAGTTGGTCGAGCGGGTAGATGTCAGGCGGCCCGCGTCCGAGCGCGATCGGCACCCGGGGACGCGGGAACATCGGTCGCCAGGGCCGACTGTCCGACGGGATCCGGGTCGGAGCCGAGGCTGCGGCTCGGGCTGTGAACGGGGCTGGGTGCCACGCTGGCCGCGGCCGGTGCGGGCGGGGGTTCGTGGCTGAGTTCGGCAATAAACCGGTCGATGTGGGCTTCGGTTACTCCGGGAACGCACACGATCCGCGCCCAGCCCGCATCGACCTGCAGTGACCAGCGTCGCCGCAGCAGGGCGGAGGGTGGCTGCAGCAGGACGGTCATCGAGCCCGGATGGCGCCAGCCCGGCCAGCTCAGTTCGTGCAGGCGGCGCAGGGTGTAGCCGGCGAGCGCGTCGCTGCGCCGGGCACGGCGGGCCAGACCATCGGTGCCGCATTCCTGCAGGGCGTGCCACAGCAGCACCGCGGCGTGCCCGGACCCGCACCCTGCCGCCTCGATGTCGTCGACGGCTGGGGCCCAGGCAGTGACGGGAATGGGGCCTGGTGCCGCGACCGGCGTGAGGGCCGGGCCGGCAGCGAGGTGCTGTGTTCGGTGCAGGGCCACGGCGCACGGCAGTGGCACCGGCAGGAACTGGTCACCGGCCACGACGATGCTGTCCGCGCCGGCGGCGAACCCGACCGGTGTTTGTGGCGCCGCCCGTGCGGCCAGCGCCAGACCTTCCAGCGGTGCGTCCACGTGGAGATGCGCCCGGATCGGCAGCCCGTCCACGGCGGCTCGGATCGCGGCGACGTCGTCGAGTGCGCCGGCCGCGGGGGTGCCGAGGGTGGCCACCGCGGCGACGGCTGATGGGCGCCGCTGCCGGATCTCCGCTGCCAGCTGGGCCGGGTTGAGGACACCACGTCGGTCCGTCGGGACGATGACGGTGTCGAGGCCGAGGATGTGTGCCGCCGCGGCCACATGGCCGTGGCTGGCCGTCGACCGATACAGCACCAACCCCGGTTCGGCCTGTCGTAGCGGCAGCAGCGTCCGGATCGTCGCGGCGGTCAGGCTGTCACAGAACGCGCCCTGCCACGCCGGTGACGGCGCCTGCAGTAGCTGGGCGATCTGCCGAACGACCTGGTCGGTGAACCAGCCGACCGTCGGGCCGGTGTCGGCGTCCTGCTCCGCCCGCAGCGCGTGACGCAGCAGCGGCACGATCAGGTTGGGGCGGTCCAGGTCGGTCGCGTACGGCTCACCGATCGCCGTCATTCGGCGGGTGTCCCGAGCGCCGAGCAGCGACGCCACCGGCCCGGGCAGCGGCTGGCGGCCGTTCACGCCGCCGTGTCCAGCTCGGCGATGCGCACACCGAGGGCGGCGCACAACATGACGAGATCGGGGTGTGCGTGCACATACGCGGCGTCGGCGGTGCGCATGGCAGCGGCCATCCCGGTGACCAGGTCGGCGCCGGCCGGCGTGCAGGACAGTACAACGGTCCGCCGGTCCGCCGTCGGCCGCTCGCGGGTGATGAACCCGCGCCGGCCCAGCTTGGCGAGGATGTCGCTCAAGGTCGCTTTCGCGACCGCGATCTGCCGACACATGTCCAGGACCCGAACCTGCGGCTGCGAGTGGATCAGCTGCAGCACCGCATAGTCCGGCAACGTCAGGCCCGAGCCGGCCAGGACCCCACGTTCAGCGTTGGCCCGGACCCGCCGTGCAAGGTGCCAGGCCGCCACTACCAACGGCACCGCGGCACCGCCGTCGCCCGTGTTCGTTGGTTCGGCGGTGGCGGTCATCGCCGGTGCCTGCCGCTCGGCCGGTTCAGCCGACGCATCAACGTGCGCCACCAGGCGGTCCGCACCCTCTGCCGATGCTGGCCCCTGCGGTGTTGATCGTTGCCTGTCGCATTGGACTGCGACGGTTGCGACGTAGGCGTCGCGGCAGTGGAGTCAGCGCTGTCCATGATCCCCCCGGCTTGATCGAGTCTCGGCTGCATCACCCAAGCCCCGGCACGCCGGCGACGGAGTGATCACCGTGATGAGCACGAATCTGACCCTGCCCGGAAGGCGCCCCTGCCCGGAACGTGTTTGGACGTGTGGAGGCGTGTGGTGGCACGACCGTGCTGCGACCTGCTGCGGTTGCTTCGTGATTCGCTGCGACACCGTCGCAGGCGGACGCGGTCGGCGCCGGGTGCGACGCGACGGGCTGCGATCGCAATGCGGCGAGCCCGGTCGTGCGACACGGCCGCAGGCCACCGTTCGCATACCGGATTGTTGGTGAACTGCCGCCAGCGCCAGTGCGACTCGACATCGCGCCGTCGCAACTGTGTCGCAGTGGCCGATCTCCAGCCATGTGAACCGGCGAGCCCGAGTCGCGGCTCTGGCGGTGTACCAAGGCCCGACGCAGTCCAGCTCCGGATACGCCGACCCGCCTCGCTGCGGCGCCGACGCACTGCAGTTGCCGTTCGCAACGGCCTCGGCGTATCGCACCGCGGATACGGTGGTGTCGCAGTCGCTGTCAGCGATCGCATACTGCGGTTTAGGGTCGCCCGTGCGGATCACGCTGGCGGACCTGCGGCGCGATGGACCGCTGCCGCTGCACGTTCACCAGTCCGTCAGTGACAACCACGAGGCGCTGCCGCATCTACCCTGCGACGCAGACACCGGATGCCGAGTCGTACTTACGCGAGGTCCGATGCGACTCCGCTGCGACGGACCGGGGCGCGGGGCAACTGCCCTACGGCCTTGTCGCAACGGAATCAACATGCCCTGGTTCCCGACCGGACTACGACGGACCGTTAGTCAGTCGAAAGCCGAGACGCCCCGGCTCCCGGCGCAGGGAGCGAGGGCGTCCGTAGCGGGTCAGCGCGTAACAGGCGTCCGTCGAGTCGACGGCACGAACGTCTTGTCGCAGCGGGCACAGTAGAACAGGCTCCGCCAATACTTGAGCCGCTGGTGGAATTGGGGCAATTTCGCCTGGTGCTGCCGCCGACCCACAACGGTCAGCATGACGGCGCCGGCAAGCATGCCGGCCAGCATCAGCAGCACCATGGCCACGCCGAGCACCATGGACGGGGTAAGGCCGCTGGGATCGTTGACGATCAGTCCGACGCTGCCGAGCAGCATTACCGCGAGGACCGCGGCAGCTGCTGCCGGGAGCATGTACCAGGCGGACAGGCGGGGCGGTGCGAGCCGCCGGGCCAGATGCGTCCGGGTCGTGGCCGTGCCGCGCGCGGTGAACCATTCACCGGTCAACGACTGCTGCTGCATCCGGACGGTCGTCTGCGTCGTGCTCGCAGCGTGCAGAGCGCTGACCTTCCCGACCTGGTCGAGGCTTCCGCACTGCGGACACCGCACGTCCAGGCGCGCCGGTCCAGCGGCCGGCTGCCCGGGCGGCGTCATCCGGCCGGCTGCCTGCGGTGCTGTTACACGTTCCATCTGGACCCCCGTTCCACCCCTGATATTGATCCATGTAGCTGGCAATGTCCACCGGCGACGTCAGTACCCCAACCACCGCCTACACGGACCGTTGCCATCAGTCGCCGGGAGTGTTCGCGGCGGGAGTCATCACCGAACGGGGCCGCCGGCGACGCGGCTTCACCACCGTTCGGTATTCCGCCTCGGAGATTGCGCCGTCCTGCAGCCATCTCGCGGCGACGTTGGCGGCGTACCGGACGGACCCCGCGAGCCGGTCAAGTTCAGCCGCCGATGGCAGCGCCTGACCTCGACGCCGCCGATCCTGCACGGTCGCCCACATGAGTGCGGCCTGGGTCTGCGGCTTTGTCGGCACTGCCACGTCATCCGAATCTCTCACGTCCTGGCCGGCCGAGCTGGCATCGCCCGCAGGAGCCACGGCTCCCAGACGTGACGGGACGAGATCCGCGGCGATGAGCGCGGTGAGCCCGACGTAGTCAGCGCCGTCGGCGAGCCGCTCGGCGATCTCGTCCAGGTCATACACCGCGACCGCGATGTCTGCGGTCGTCGGGTCGACCGCGGACCGGATCTTGCGGTGCAGGACCTTAGCGATCGCCTGCGTCCGCGCCTCCCGGCGCTTCTCCGCGCGGGCGGCGGCGAGCGAGGTGTAGAGCCCGAGCCGCTCGTCGGCCTTCGCCAGGTTCTTGGCCCGCAGCGTCAGCCACGGGTGCCGGATCCAATGCCCGACGACCTCGTACGCCGGGGTGGTCGGCGGCAGGTCACCGGTGGCCCGCAGCCGGTCGCGGCGCTGGTTCTCGGTGTGCATCAGCCACACCAGGTAGCCCAGCGCGGACATGCCGGCGAAGAACCCGGCGAGGAGCTTGTTGTCGTGCGCCAGCCAGTTGAACGCGACGGCGAAGCCGGCGATGGCCGCCGAGAGCACCCGCGACGCGGTCGCCCGCTCGCCGAGCCGGCGCCGCACGTCGGCATTGGCGAGCACGACGATGCCGCCGAGCTCCAGCGCGCCGACCGCCGGCACCGCCCAGAGCAGCGGGATACCGAGCGCCTCGACCGCGCCGGACACCTGCCCGGCGAGGGCGACTAGTAGCACCACGACATAGAAGAGCTGGCGCATTACCGAGGTCGCCTGCACCGCGCGGCGGACGGCAGCGTCAAGATCGCCAACAGTGAACAGCTGATCGGCCACCAGCTGCCCGGTTGCAGCGCCACCCGCCCGCAGCGCACCAGAAGGACCGGCGTTCTCCCAGCCAATCGGCATGGGGGTGGAACTCAGTCGGTTGCCGTTGATGCGTGGCGCTCCATCCACCGTGGTCACGAACGCGAGTGTTCCACGTTTTCTACTTTTTCCACAAATACTTTGCCGCGGTGACCGGCTGACCAGCAGCAACCTCGTTCCGGCTACGATGCGCGTACCGAAACGGAAGCGAGTTCGATGCCGCGGGAGACTGCCACCCCAGCCCAGCTCGAGCAGCGATTACAGGCGGGCGAATGGCTCCGCAGCGGCCAGGTTGCCAAGCTCTTCGGCATGTCCCGGTGGACCATCCTGTACTGGCTCAAAAACGGTGTACCGCTCGACGGCGACCGGTTCTACATCCGCTTCCGCGAGTCCCCGGGCGGATGGCGCACCTGCCACCCCGACGACGTACAGCGAGTGCTGACCGCACACCGCAGGGAACACATCGCACATTCTGCCGAGCCGAACGAACCGCCGACCTAGCCCAAGAGCACGCTGCACGCACAGAAGCCAGCCAGTCCCAAGTCCGGTCCATGCGACCTGCAAGGCCAGGCCCCCCGCAGCCGATGGCGGCGGCTGCAGCCGGGCGACCAGGCGCTGCTGGTTCTGGCCCACCTGCGCAACGGTGACACCTATGCCCGACTTGCCGACGGGTTCGCGATCGGCACCAGTACCGCGTGGCGCTACGTCCGAGAGGGCATCAGCCTGCTTACCGCCCAGGCAGACGACGTCCTCGCGGCCGCTCGCCGCGCGGCCCGGCTGGCCTACGCCATCCTTGACGGCACGCTGATCCCGATCGACCGTGTCGCGAACCAGCGCCCGTACTACTCGGGAAAACACAAGTGCCACGGCGTCAACGTGCAACTGCTTGCCGACCCCGCCGGCCGGCTCGTGTGGGCCTCACCAGCACTGCCCGGCGCGGTCCACGACCTGACCGCGGCCCGCATGCATGGCCTGGTCGACGCGCTCGCCGCCCACGGCGTGATGGTGCTGGCCGATAAGGGCTACCAGGGCGCCGGGGGCACGGTACGCACACCGTTCAAGCTTGGGGAGTAGCTGAAGCTCGGCGAGGTGCTGGTCGGAAAAGGCGTCGGCGCGGCGGGTCAGCCTGTTCGCAGTTCCCACTCGCGGTTGCCTTTGTGGCCCGCGACGACCGCAGACCTGCATGGTGACCCGGCGGCGGACCTCGGTCACCGTCGTGTTGCCGGCAAGGGGCGGATCGAGGGCAGGGAGTACACCATGGCTGACGGCGATGTAGCGGAGTTCTGCTTCAACGTCTGAGTGACGTCATGGAATGAGGGTGCGCGATCAGAGATACTGCTTGAGCCAGTCGGGAATGCTCGGATCGTCAACCCCCCACGACTCCACGACCGTCTCGTCCTCCTGCCAGGTGTTTTCGTTGCCATCGAAGAACTTCTGCCTGTGACACTTGTACTTGACGACGGTGTCACCTTCGAGCCGGTACTCGTTCCAGTAGTAGTTCTGCTTCCCGTGGCCGTTCCACTCCTGGGTTGTGTAGATCGTCGTCATGGAGGCGGAGTGTAGCTAAGACGGCAGTGAGACGCCGCTGCACCTTGGCCACGGTGTTGGATAACACGGCCCGCCGGGTCACCATCCAGGTCCGTGGCTCGGCGTGGCCGCAAGGGCAATCGCGACTGGACAGGGGCATGTGACTGTCCACCAGCGGCACTCGGTCATGCATGCCTCCATAAAAAGCGTTATGGAGGCATCACGGCGCTCCTGAGAGCAGATGTTCGCGGTGCCTGATGGCGTGGGAGGTACTCCGCCAACTGCATTACTCCGCCAAGCGCAGCCTCGAGCGTGTGGTGATCGCTGGACTGACCGGAGCGCTGGCCTTCAGGACCCGTCGATGAGCGGCGTCGGCGCGGTGATCGACAGAAGCCCACTGTACGTTGTGCTGTTCTCCGCGACTGACGCCGACGCAGAGATCTCCCCGATCGTTGCCGCGCAGGAGGGGGTCGACACGCCTGCGACGGTGCCGCACGGCTTCGATCGCTATGCCGCCTGAGCGTCCGCGGTGACAAGCTCGACTACAGATCCGGCCTCATCGGGTTCGCCACCCGTGACCGCCTGGTAGTGGACAACCCCGCGCGCCGCCGATGTCAGCACCATCCACACGCCGGATGCCCCGGTGAGCAGCGTCAGCGACGCCGCCCGTTCGGCGGCGAGCCACAGTGATCGCGGTGCTCGCGGTTGCTGGCGCAGAGGGTGGCGGCGACGGGCAGGCAGACCGGCCGGTCGAGGATTGGTAGTCGGACGATGACGCCGAGAGACTCACACCGCAAGATGTCGGTGGGCCGGGCATCATTGGGATCTCGCCGCCCCAGCCCATGCTCGACCTGCGCCGCAGTGAAACGCCATGATTCGTCCCGAAGGCCGAGTCAGCCGACCGGCGTCCTGGCGCCGATGCTCGCCTGGGCCTGTGGAGACGGCACGGCATTACTCCGATCTCGTCCAGTGGGTTGATCGGGGAGTAGCACCGCACCTACTACACTCACGGACCTGGTCACTTACAGTGTGTCTCCGCCGAGAAGGGTGCTCTGCTGATGCAGGAGGGTCGTTGGACGACGGTCACCCCCTCGCAGTTCACCCATGAACGGGAGGCTCTGGCCCACGTCCAGCAGCTCCTGCCGGACGCGGAGCCCTACCGGGCCTGGTCGAACTTCACGTTCACGGCCGACACCGGACACGTATACGAGGTTGATCTTCTCGTCGCCGCGCCGAGCGGGCTCTACCTGATCGAGATCAAGAGTCTCCGTGGCCGGTTGACCAACAGCGGCTCCAACTGGCTGCTCGGCGGTGGTGAGGGCACCCGCACCTTCGACAACCCGCTGCACCTCGCCGACGCCAAGGCCAAGCGCCTGCGTTCGCTCCTGGACAAGGCCGCCGGCAACAACGTCAAGGTGCCGTTCATCCAGGCCGCGGTGTTCCTGTCCGTGCCGAGCCTGCAGATCGCCCTCTCCGACAACCAGCTGCATTGGGTGTACGGGCCGGCGGGTCCGACCCAGCACCAACTGCCGGACATCGGCTCTGGCCTGTTGCTGCGTCCGCCGATGGACGAGTACCGGCGGGTCACGCCGACCATGTCCAAGGCACTGCCTGAGCTGCTCAAGAAGGTCGGTATCGCCCGCAGCCGCAAGCACTACCAGATCGGCGCGTGGCAGCTCGCCGCGAAGCCGATCGACCAGGGCCCGACCTGGCAGGACCACCTCGCCCGGCACAACCAGCTCGACAAGGAACACCGGCGGATCCGGATCTACCTGGTCGAGCGCAACGCCGTGCAGTCGGAACGGGCCAGCATCGACCGGGCCGCGAAACGGGAGATGCTCGCGCTGCACGGCATCAACCATCCCGGCATCGTGCAGGTCGACGCACTCGAACAGCACGAGGCGGGCCCGGCGCTGGTGTTCCGCTACGACCCGCGGTCCCTGCGGCTGGACCACTACATGGCGCAGTACGGCGCCAAGCTCGACGTCGCGGCCCGGGTCGGCATGGTGCGCCAGCTCAGCGAGGCACTGGCCTACGCTCACGGCCGTCACCTGCATCACCGTGCCCTGTCTGCGCGTAGCGTGCTGGTCACGCCTGGGCCACGGCGGCGCGGCACAGAGGAAGAGGCGTGGCTGCGCCCGCAGTTGCAGATCAGCGACTGGCAGACCGCGAGCCGCAGCACCGACTCCAACGCCGGCTCGTCCGCGCCCAACCCGCTGCTGGTCTCCCCCACCGCGCACGTCAACGCTCACATCGAGCAGTCCGCGCAGGGGTACCTCGCGCCGGAGCTCGCGGCGCCGGAGGCTGATCCGGTGGCGCTGGACGTCTTCGGGCTCGGCACGGTGGCGTACCTGCTGCTGGCGGGGAAGCCACCTGCGGCCACCCGAGCGGAGCTGCTGGCCAGGCTCGCCAGCGACAACGGCCTGCGCCCTTCGGCGGACGCCGACTCGGTCTCGGAGTTCATGGACGAGGTGGTCCAGGCCGCCACGGCGCCGCAGCCGGCGCAGCGCCTGGCCACGGTCGCGGAGTTCCTCGAGATGCTGGAACTCGTCGAGGACGAGCTGACCGCACCCGAGGCACCGGCCGTCTCAGTGTCGGTCCATCCACCGGTCGAGCCGGCCTACGAGGCCGACCTGCTCGAAGCGCGCGGCGGCGACGTGTTCGGCGAGTGGCGGATCGAGCGACGCCTGGGGACCGGTTCGACGAGCCGGGCGTTCCTGGCCCGTAACCTCGGCTCGACCGCCGAGACGTTGGTGGTCTTGAAGGTGGCGCTGTCCGACGAGAAGGCCACCCGGCTGGACCACGAGGCGGCGGTGCTGCGCGGGCTGGTCGACTCCCGCATCATCCGCCTGGCCCGCCAGGAGCCGGTCCCGCTCGGGCGGCGCACCGTGCTCGTGCTGGAGCATGCCGGGGACCTCACCGTCGCCCGCAAACTCCGCGAGGACGGCCGGCTCACCGTCGATGAGCTGGAGACGTTCAGCGACTACCTGTTCGGCGCGGTCGACTTCCTCGACGGCGAGGGTGTCTACCACCGTGACATCAAGCCGGACAACATCGCGATCCGGGTCCGGCCCAACCGCACCCGCCAGCTCGTCCTGTTCGACTTCTCGCTCGCCGCCACCGACGTCAAGCAGACCACTGCGGGTACACCCCGCTATCTGGACCCGTTCATCGGTACGGTGCACCGCCCGGTGTACGACGCGCACGCGGAACGCTACGCGGTCGCGGTCACCCTCCACGAGATGGCCTCGGGCGAACTACCGGTGTGGGGCGACGGCGTCACCGAGCCGCAGTTCACCGAAGGCCCGGTCACCCTGGCCAGCGAGGCGTTCGACCCGGCGATCCGGGACGGATTGGTCGAGTTCTTCAACCGCGCGCTGGACCGAGACGCCAAGCGACGGTTCGAGACGCTGAAGGAGATGCGCGACGCCTGGCTGCAGGTGTTCCGCAAAGCCGACGCTGCCGTCCCGGTCGGCTCAGCCCACCCGGAGACCGACGACACCGCGGACCTCGAGATCCTGGCCAGCACCCGGGACGCGGCTGCGGCCGCCGCCACCCGGGCGACGTCGCTGGAAGCGGCCGGTCTCAGCCCACGGGCGATCTCGGCCGCGCACCGGCTCGACGCCACGACGGTCGGGCAACTGCTCGGCCTCGCCGGCAAGGTCCTGTTCAACCTTCCCGGCATGGGTGCCAAGACCCGGCAGGAACTGCAGCGGCGGATCAAGGAATGGCGGACCCGGCTCGGCGAGCAGGAACCGACGCCGCAGGACTCCACCGAACGCAAGGCCGCCAAGCACGAGGTCACCGCCGGCGGTGCGACCGAGGTCCAGCTCGCCCGGGTCGGGCTCGACACGATCGCCGCGCTGCTGCTTCCGCCGGTACCGAAAACTGGAAAACCCACGACGGAGGCCGAAGCGATCCGGCTGCTGCTGGGCCTCCCGGACACCGTGGGAGTGTTGCCGGCGCTGCCGGCGTGGCCGCAACAACCGCTGGTCGCCAAGCATGTGCAGGTCACGCCCGGCCGGATCGCCCAGATCCTGATCAAACAGCGGAAGCGTTGGCTCGCCGAACCGGTGGTCACCGACGTACGTGCCGAACTGCTCGGCATCCTCACCGACAACGGCCGCGTCATGGGCGTCACCGAGCTGACAGCCGTGCTGCTGAGCCGCCGCGGATCGGCCCGTACCGGCGACGAGCTGCGGCTCGCACTGGCCGCCGCAGCGGTTCGCGGTGCTGTCGAGATCGACACGATCGTCGACGAGCCTCGCCTGAAGACCCGCCGGCACGGTGACACCCTGCTCGTCGCGCTGGAGGTCGGCGCCGACGAGAGCCCCGACACCCCGTCCGCGCCGGCCCTGCTCGACTACGCCGACGCACTCGGCACCGTCGCCGACCGGCTGGCCGGCCTCGAGGTGCTGCCCAGCCCCGCCACCGTGCTGCGAGAACTCGCAGCCGTCACACCACCGGCCGGCGCCGCGCCGGACGAGCGGCGCCTCGTCCAGCTCGCCGCGGTGGCGTCCAAGGACGCCGCGGCGAGCCCACGCCTGGAGATCTACTCCAAGACCCTCGACCCGGTCCGCGCACTGCGGCTGGCACAGGCCGGTGTCGTGCCGCCACCCCTCAACGACCTGCCCGTCGGGCTGAAACCGGCGCAGATCCAGCAGCGGGTGTCGGCCCGGTTCCCGGACCTGCCACCCCTTCCACCGCACCCGAAGCTCGACACGCTGCTCGCGGACGCCGGCTTCCAGCTCCAGTGGCGCGACGGGCAGTACGTGCCGCCACGCTCCGCCGCCTCCTCGTCCGCGTCCCTGGTCAACCGGCGCCACTCGACACGCCTCACCGGCGCGCACTGGACCGTCGTGGACTCCCCCGAACTCGCCGCGGCCCTGCGCACCGAGGAACGGCTCCACGGCACCCGCGACAGCGTGTTCCGCGCGCTCACCGTCCGGTTCGACCGCGCGGACGCCGCGCAACGCGACCTGACCGGCCGATTCGGCGCCCGCCCGGTCAACGTGGCAGCGCTGTTCATCACCTCGCTGCGGGAACTCGTCACCGCGAAACCGAAGCCCACCTGGGAGACCGTGCTGCGCGCCGACACAGCCCCGCCGGGTTCACGCGACGCCATCAAACTCTCCGAGTACGTGAAAAGCGCCTGGACCGCCGTCCGGCCGCACCTCTTCGAACAACTCAGCCCGGACCAGCCTCTCCTGCTCCACGACGCCGCGCCGCTGGCCCGGTACGGCGCGATGGACCTCCTGCACGAGCTGACCACGCGGGTCGAAGCCGGCGCCGGAGCGGTCTGGCTGCTCTGCCCGGTCGAAGACCCGGGTGCCCTGCCCCGCCTCGACGGCACCGTCGTCCCGGTCGCCGACAACCAGTGGATCCCCCTGCCCGACGCCTGGGTGGCCAACGAACACCGAAGTGGAGCACGCGCCTCGTGATCGACCGTCAACTGCTGCTCGCCGACCTCAAGAAGCAGGTCAAGCTCCTGGAGACCGACCTGCGGGAGCAGGTGACGGCCGTGCCTGAAGTCTTCGAGCGCCTCGATACCGAGTACAAGCGGGCTTTCAAGCTAGGCCGGACCGCGGCGACTTGGGGGGCGTGGCGGGACGAGCGAGTCACTCAGGCTGCCGCCGCGTGGATCCTCGGCACGGTGTTCGTCCGGTTCTGCGAGGACAACGGTCTGCTGGAGCAGGCATACCTGGCCGGGCCGACGGTCGAGCGGATGACCCATGCCGAGGAGGCGCAGGAGGACTTCTTCCGCCTCAAGCCCGCCGAGACCGACCGGGGCTGGATCCAGGAGGCGTTCGACGCAATCGGCTCCACCCAGGCCGGACGGCTGCTGTTCGACAAGCGCCACAACGCGGCGTACCAGATCCCGGTGTCGGCGGACGCAGCGAAGGCTCTGATCGGCTTCTGGCGTCGGCGGGGCGAAGACGGCGTGCTGATCCACGACTTTATTGACCCAGAGTGGGACACTCGGTTCCTTGGCGACCTGTACCAGGACTTGTCGGAGAGCGCCCGGAAGACGTATGCGCTGCTGCAGACCCCGGAGTTCGTCGAGGAGTTCATCCTCGACCTGACACTCACGCCAGCGATCGAGGACTTCGGCTACGACGTCGTCAAGATAATTGACCCCACGTGTGGGTCCGGCCACTTCGTGCTGGAGGCCTTCGATCGGTTATCGAAGGAATGGGAACGTTCAGGCAAGGATCCGCATGAACGTTCGAAGCTGGCGCTCGATGCAGTGCACGGCGTGGACATCAACCCGTTTGCCGTCGCCGTAGCTAGGTTTCGACTCCTCATCGCCGCGCTCAAAGTCGCCGACTTCCGCACGCTCACAGCCGCCTCGGGGTACGACTTTCCAATCCATATCGCGATCGGCGATGCGCTCATCAAACATCGACAGCGGACTCTTTTCGACGGTGAAGACGACGAACTGGTGGGGTTCCAATACGCCACCGAAGACCTCGATGACCACCCCGAGGTGCTAGTCGCAGGTCGATATCACGTGGTGGTCGGTAACCCGCCTTACATCACCGTCAAGGACAAGAACCTTAACGATCTGTACCGCGATATCTACTCGAAGGTCTGCGTCGGCAAGTACGCACTCTCCATGCCATTCGCGCAACGGTTCTTCGAATTAGCGCGCGGCGCCGAGTCGGACGGCAGAAACGCGGGATACGTCGGCCAGATCACTGCTAACTCCTTCATGAAACGGGAGTTCGGCAAAAAACTGATCGAAAATTATTTCGCCAGCGAAGTTGACCTTACTCATGTCATCGACACGTCAGGCGCGTATATCCCCGGGCACGGCACTCCCACAGTCATCTTGATTGGCCGCCAGCGTCGACAGCATCGCGCGCCGACGGTACGAACCGTCATGGGCATCCAAGGGGAACCGAGCGCTCCCGATGATGCAGCAAGGGGACATGTATGGCGCTCCATTGTTACGCAATTCAATAATCCTGGTCGCGAGGATGCATGGGTCTCCGTTGCGGATACCCAACGCGCCCAGCTTGCCAAGTTTCCATGGAGCCTAAGTGGCGGCGGGTCAGTCGACACGAAGGGCGCAATCGAGACTGGCGGCTCAGGATCAATACTTCGATCAATACTTCGCGAAAACGTGGGGCCTGCGAGCTTTCCGGGACTAAACGACGCATTCGAAATGCCCCCTCACTGGCACAGAAGGAATGGAACTACATCCGAAACTGGGCGCCGATTCGTTACCGGCGAGGACATTCGTGACTGGCAGGCAAACTCAACCCTTGTAGGCCTCGCTCCATATTCATCAGCGCAGGAGCTGATCGAACCGGATACAAGTTCTGGCTGGGGTCGACATTTGTGGAGCCTCAGGCGTAGCCTTCAATCTCTAACCGGGTTCAATCGAGCAACCCGACTTGAATCAGGTGAACCCTGGTGGAGCTGGTATCGCTGGATCCCCTCAAGATACCAAGTAGCGATTCGCCTCGTGATGTCTGATGTGGCAACACATAATCATTTTGCCACCATTGGCCCAGATGCGGTCGTTAATCAACACGCCCCAGTTGCTATCCTAGCGACTGAAAGTAACGAGATCGACTATCCGCAGCTACTTGGGGTGCTCAACAGCTCCACCGCGTGCTTCTGGCTCAAACAGGTGAGCCACAACAAAGGGCGCCCTGGCGCCGAGCAGGCAGGCGCCGATGAGCCCTGGGAGCATCGATACGAGTTCTCCGGGACCAAGCTGCAGGAGTTTCCGCTGCCTCCGGCGTACCCGACCAAAATTGCAACGCGACTGGACGAATTAACTCATTGCCTGGCGGCCGTGAACCCCTCGGTGGTGGCGTCAGCCGCCGTTCCAACCCACAGCCGGCTCGCGGAGGCGGCGGCCGAATGGCATTCAACCCGGTCGCGGATGATCGCACTCCAGGAGGAGTTAGACTGGCAGGTTTATGCACTTTACAACCTGCTCGATGACCTGACCGCGCCGGCCGATTCGATACCGGAGCTACACGCGGGAGAGCGAGCGTTCGAAATAGTCCTCGCTCGACGGATTGAGCGCGGGGAGATCGAGACCACTTGGTTCGAACATCACAACCACCGCTTCGCAATGAATACCAAAATCCCGTCTCACTGGCCCGCCGACTACCGCACGATCGTAGAGCGCCGCATCGCCGTGATCGAGTCGAATAGGAGTATCGGATTAATCGAACGGCCCGAGTGTAAGCGCCGGTGGTCGACTGACGGCTGGGACGCCATGCAGTGCAAGGCCCTGCGGAGCTGGCTTCTCGACCGGTGCGAGGCCCGTGAGCTGTGGTTCCACTCGGTCGATGGGATCGAGCAGCCGCGTCCATTGACTGCGAGCCAGCTAGCCGACGAACTGCGTCGTGACGCAGACGTGCTCGCTGTCGCCGAGTTGTACGCGCCGGGCAAGGATTTCACGAAGGTAATCGCCGAGCTAGTTGCCGACGAGCATGTGCCCTACCTGGCCACGTTGCGTTACAAGGACAGCGGTCTGGACAATCGCGCCGAGTGGGAGGCGGTCTGGGAGCTGCAGCGCGCCGAGGACGCCGCCTCGGACGAGCCTGCGAAGAAGAAGATCCGGGACACGATCCCGGTGCCGCCGAAGTACGGCTCGGGTGACTTCCTGAAAAACAGTTATTGGCGCAATCGGGGCAAGCTGGACGTACCGAAGGAGCGGTTCGTCTCCTATCCGTTGGCCAGTCCGGATGGTGATCCTTCGCTGCTGCTCGGCTGGGCGGGCTGGGATCACTGTGAGCAGGCCCAGGCCCTCGCGACCCTGATCGTGGAGCGGGAGCAGGCCGAGGGGTGGTCCGCGGATCGGTTGACGCCGTTGTTGGCCGGTCTGCGTGAGGTGCTCCCGTGGGTGCGGCAGTGGCACGGCGACTTCGACCCGCTCTATGGCGGGTCCCCCGCTGAGCTCTACGAAGGGTTCCTGTCCGAGGTCACGGGCCGGCTGCACGTCACCGACCAGGCAATGACCGGCTGGCGTCCGCCGAAGGCCGCCCGTGGCCGGCCGGCGAGTGCCACGTGATCGCCCTCGGGCAGGCTGTTGCCGTCGTGGCCTCGAATCGCGTACCGCGGAGGGAGGCAGGATGAATGCGGAGGCCCGCTGGTGCGGGCATGCCAGCGCAGGTGACGTTGGACGACCTTGTCGCGATGGCTGCGGCTGACGAGAACCACCGCTATGAGCTCAGCCGTGAGGGAGTGCTGTCTGTCATTCCGCCCGCGGATCCTGACAGCGCTGCTCGTGTCGCGGACGTTCTCCTGGTTCCTCGCCATCGGTTACGGCCCCGGAGCAGGTGTTCACGGATTGCGGTATCGACGTCGGCGGCGGCCGCGTGCCGGATCTCATCGTTTGGGCGAAGGGTTGGCCGCCGCGTTCGGTGCGGTCGAGCTATGCAGCCATGGCCGGTTGCTCCTTGTCGTCGAGGTCGTGTCCACAGATTCCGAGGTGGTCGACCGGATCATCAAGAAGGCGGGGTACGCCGAGGCCGGTATCTCGCGCTACTGGTTCGTCAAGTGTGACGGCGGCACCGCGCACCGGCGCGCGCTCCACCCGGAAACCGGCGAGTACGAGCCCGGCCCGGGTGGCGATCAGCCGCTCTCCTGGCTGTTGACGGCAGTCCCTGACCTGTTGTGATCTTCTCGATACGATGGCGCGGCGGGCGGGTCGTGTATCGACGGTGACCGGCACGCTACGGTGACGACCATGGCACAGACGACCCCGCCGCTGCTCCGTGAGCTGATCAGTATTCCGGAGCGGTCCAGCCAGAGCGACTTCGTGCTCAAGCTCGTGGAGGGTGTGACCGATCCGCGGGAGACGCTGCGGGAGTATGTGATCACGGATCGTCTGGTCGATAACTTCGACCAGGCGCTCAACCTGATCGCCGGTGCGCTCAGCGGTGGGTCGAAGGCGGCGTACCTGCACGGCTCGTTCGGTGCCGGTAAGTCGCATTTCATGGCGGTGCTGCACGCGTTGCTGCGGGGTGAGCAGGTCGCGCGGGAGCGGGACGAGTTCGCCCGGTTGCTCGGCAAGCACGACGAGTGGCTGTCGGGGAAGAACTTCCTGCTCGTGCCGTTCCATTTGATCGGCGCCAAGTCGCTGGAGCAGAAGGTGCTGGGCGGCTATGTCGAGCACATCCGGCGGCTGCATCCCGACGCGCCGATTCCGGCGGTGCATCGGACCGACGCGCTGCTGGACAACGCCCGGTACCAGCGCAAGAAGATGCGTGATGAGGCGTTCATCGACGGGCTGCCCGGCAGCGACGACGAGTGGGGCGACGAGGAGGCCTGGACGCCGCAGCGGCTCGACGCGGCGTTCGCCGCACCGGCCGACGACGAAGACCGCCGGAAGCTGGTCAACGACCTGCTGCTGACCTGGAACCAGGGGTTCTTCACCAACGCTCAGGAGGACGCGGAGGGGTTCGTCTCCCTGGACCGCGGCCTCACTGAGATCAGCCGGCATGCCAAGAGCCTGAAGTACGACGGTCTCGTGCTGTTCCTGGACGAGCTGATCCTGTGGCTGGCCAACTCGATCGCGGACGAGAAGTTCGTCGCGCGGGAGATCCAGAAGATCACGAACTTCGTCGAGGGCGGCGACACCCGGCGGCCGATCCCGATCGTCAGCTTCATCGCCCGGCAGCGTGACCTGCGGGAGCTGGTCGGCACCGACGTGACCGGCGCGACCGAGCTCGGGTTCATGGACACGCTGAACCTGGCCAGCGGCCGGTTCGAGGTGATCACGCTCGAGGACCGCAACCTGCCCGACATCGCCCGGCAGCGCCTGCTCAAGCCGGTGTCGGTCGAGGCCGGTCAGCAGATCGCCGACGCGTTCGAGCGCACCACGAAAGAGGTGCGCCGCGACGTCTTCGACACGCTCATGGGCGCCGACGGCGCGGACATCGCCTCGTTCCGCGCCACGTATCCGTTCAGCCCGGCGTTCATCAGCACCCTGGTGCACGTGTCCAGCGCGCTGCAGCGGTCCCGGACGGCGTTGAAGCTCATGCGGGACCTCCTTGTCGAGCGTCGTGACGACCTGCGGCTGGGGCAGTTGGTGCCGCTCGGTGACCTGTACGAGGTGATCAGCCGGGGCGGGGACCAGCCGTTCACGGAGAAGCTGAAGATCGAGTTCGAGACGGCGCAGCGGCTGTACCAGGGGCGGCTCCGCCCATACCTGCTGAGCGTTTACAGCATCGGTGAGGACGATGTGGAGCGGGTCCGCCGCGGCGCGGACGTGCCGGCAGACCTCGCTGGCCGGGTCCGGGTCTTCACCGGCGACGACCGGATTATCAAGACGCTGCTGCTGTCGGCACTGGCGCCGACCGTACCGGCCCTGCGGAACCTGACCGCGCGGCGGCTATCGGCGCTGAACCACGGCAGTATCACCAACCGGATTCCGGGTGGTGAGGTCGGCCAGGTCATGCGCAAGATCGACGACTGGGCGGGCCAGTTCGGTGAGATCAAGAAACTGGGCATCGAAGACCCGGTCGTGTCGCTGGAACTCGTCGGCGTCGACGTGGACAGCGTGCTGCAGTCCGCGCACCACTTCGACAACCTGGGCAACCGGCGTTCGATGGTGAAGCGGCTGCTCTGGGACGAGTTCGGCATCACCGAGTCCGGTCAGTACGTCGACACGGCGGATCTGACGTGGCGCGGCAGCCGCCGCCAGCTTGAAGTGATCTTCGGTAACGTGCGCGACGAGAACAACATCCGCGACGATGCCTTCCATCCGCTGGACCCCAACGCGTGGCGGCTGG
The DNA here is from genome assembly GCF_040654515.1 of Dactylosporangium sp. NPDC050688. NCBI lineage: Bacteria > Bacillati > Actinomycetota > Actinomycetes > Micromonosporales > Micromonosporaceae > Dactylosporangium > Dactylosporangium sp. NPDC050688. The sequence goes on along the minus strand of NZ_JBFAIC010000036.1, from coordinate 35,477 downwards.
TCGTGGACTACCCGTTCGATGAGGGCAACCACAGCCCGGCCGACGACCGCGACCGCGTGCACCGCCTCGGTGAACGCATCGCACCGCGCACCGTGTGCTGGATCCCGGCCGCGTTCACCACCGACCGTCTCAACGACCTGGGCCGGCTGGTCATCATCGACGCGGTGCTCAGCGGCCAGCGGTTCGACAGCCACGCCCAGCATCTGAGTAAGGACGACCGGCGGCGGGCGTTCGACACCCTGCGCAGCCAGCGGGACGCGCTGATGAGCCGGATGCGGACGCTGCTGCGGCAGGCGTACGGGTTGGCGGCGAAGCAGTCGGGTGACGTCGTCACCTCGTACCAGGATCATGTCCTGGCGTTGGCCGCCGGGCTGACGCCGACGTTGCCGGTCGGTGCGGCGTTCAAGCAGGCGCTGCATGCGCTGGCCGACCAGATGCTGGCCAACCAGTTCCCGGCGCATCCGGACTTCGACCCGGACCGCAACGGCACCATCGTCAAGCCGGCCGACCTGAAGCTGGTGCTCGAGGTCGTGCGTCAGGCGATCGACACTCCCGACGGTCGGGTCGAGGTGGAGCGCAAGGATCGCCTCACCGTTCGGCGGATCGCCAACCCGCTGCGGCTGGGCGAGATGCACGAGTCGGCGTTCGTGCTGGGACGGCACTGGGTGCAGCATTTCCACCAGAAGGCCGCGCAGGAAGGCATCAGCGACGACCTGAAGGTGAAGGACCTTCTGCGCTGGCTGGACGAGCCGCAGCCCTACGGCCTGGACCGTCACGTCGCCGGACTGGTCCTGATGTGTTTCGCGGAGCAGACCGACCGGGCGTGGCTGCAGCAGGGCGGTGTGCTCAACCCGCCGCCGGACCTGACGACCATCCGCGAGCACTACACGCTGCGGGAACAGGCGCTGCCGTCCGAGGAGCACTGGCAGACGGCGGTCCGCCGGTCGATGGAACTGTTCGGGGTGACGACGCCCGGGCCGCGACGCGGCCGGCTGGTGGCGCTGCTCGTTCGTGGCGTCTCGACTGAGGCTGCCCGGCACCGCGACAGCGCCCATCGGCTGCTGCGCCAGCTGCAGAACCATGCCGAGCAGCTCGACCTCTCCCCCGACACCGGACGGCTGCACACCGCTCAGGCCGCCGCCGATCTGCTCGACGGGCTGCACTCCCGGGCAAGCACCGTCGACGTCATCCAGCACCTGGCGACAGCGGATCTCGGCGGACCGGCGGACCGGTGCGGTACGAGCATCAAGTCCGCCGCCACGAACGCCCAGGCCCTCGACCAGATGGACTGGAGCTCACTGGACCTCATCGTGCAGCTCTCGGCGCCGTTCGACCGCGACGGTGCCGACATTCTGGAAGAACTGCGAACGGTCGCGCGCACAGACGAGCTGACCGCGAAGGTGAAGCTGGCACCGGCACTCACGTCCGCCAAGTCAAAGGCGTCGGCATTGCTGAAGCGGGCCATCATCAAGCCGCCACCGAAGGGTGATCGGGTCGTTGTCGTCGATCTGCCGGTCGTGGTCGATCTGCCGGACGTCACCACCCATCCGGATGTCACGGCAGCCAACCTGGCGGAGGTCGTCGAAGCACTGCGTGCGGCGGTCACCGCGAAGCCGAGCAAGCGATTCACAGTGTCCTGGCGGGAAGTCGGATGACCGCTGCCGACGCCACGCGGTCCCGCGTCATACGCATCACGCCGGCGGCACTGACCCGCAAGATAGAGCAACAACTCGCCCGCCACCGGCGGGCTGCGGACGGGCCCGCCCCGGTGATCCTGCTGCGCGCGGAACCGCAGTGGGCCACCGAGCAGACCTTGACGCTCACGGACGGAACCCCGATCCGGGTTACCACGGCGGTCTCCGCGCTCGCGGTGTGGGACCACCTCGTCGGACATCGCACCGGCGACGCACCCGAGCCGCTGGTGGTCCTGACCGACCTGACCGACACCGAACTCGGCCCCGGCGTGCTCAGCGACGTGTTCCGGAACAAGGTCATCACCATCGAACCCTGGTCATTGATCGCGGACTGCTTCGGCGCCCAACGGGTCGATCCACGGCTGGCGCAGCAGCGGTGGGCCGGCACGGCGCTGATCGACGCGATGCCGAGCACCGGATGGCCGAAGCTGTCCGGCACCGTGCTCACCCGCGACGTGGCGCTCAGCTGCCTCGCCGCGGCACGGCTCGGCCTCAACGCCACCGACGGTGACGCCGAGAACCTCGACGGTGCCGCGCTGCTGCGGTGGACCCTGCGGCCTGAAGCCACCGCCGCGCTGACCGACCTGCCGGCCGACGAACGCGCCGGCCTGCAGCACTGGCTGGTGGAACGCACCGGCACATCGGCGCGTCCCGTATTTGCCCTGATCAAGGCCGGACGGGTCGGGGACAGCCTCCCGCTCGGGCTGGTGTGCGCGGTGCTCTGGTCCGACGACAGCGCTGACGCTGCCCGCGCCAAGGGCCGGGTCGACCAGTACCTCAACGACGCCGCCATCGGTGACCAGGAACTGGTCGCGCTCGGCCGGGTGGCCGAACAGGTCGTCGCCGAAATGCTGGTGGAGTCCGGACGCGACGGTGTGCACGGTGCTGCCGTCGGGCTGCACCTGCGGCAGGTGCTCGACCGGGCAGAGGAGCTCGTGATCCAGCTCGGCGCCCAGACCGCCGCCGCATCCAGCCCGATCCTGCGGTCCGGCTTCGATCACCTGGTCGGGACCGTCGCCGACGCCCTGCACGGCACGCTCGCCAAGCCCGGACAGCTGTCGGCGCCGGCGCTCGAAGCCGCGGTCGACGCGCTCGGCAGACACCATCTCGCATCCGTGCAGCGGCAGCGGGTCGAACGGGCCCGGATGGCGCTGCGCCTGACCCGCTGGCTGGTCCTGGGAGATCCGACGCCGCCGCAGGGCGTCGGGGAGGCGATCGACCAGCAGGTCGCCCAATGGGGCTGGGTGGACTGGGCGCTCACCCACGTCTGGGCGGGCGAGGAGGCGCACCCGGTGCTACAGGCGGCGTACCGGGACCTCTATGCGTCGGTGGCGGCCCGCAGACGCGCGCTCGATGAGGCATTCGCCGGCCGGCTGGCGACGTGGACCGCCGCGGGCGGACCGCTGTCCGGGCCGACCCTCGTCGTGGAGAAGGTCCTCGAACGGGTGGTCGCGCCGCTGATCCGCGATGCCGGACCGCCGGTGCTGCTCGTCATTCTCGACGGCATGAGCACCGCCGTCGCCGCCGAACTGGCCCAGGACCTCACCGACCACGGCCTCGTCGAGTTCGACCCGCTGTCCGGCGCCGACAAGGCCGCTCAGCCCCGGCGTCGCGGCGTCGTGGCCGCGTTGCCCACGCTCACCACCGTCTCCCGGGCGTCGCTGCTCAGCGGCAAATTACGTAACGGCGGCCAGGACGACGAGCGCACCGCCTTCGAGTCACATCCGCTGTGGGCCGGCCGACCGGCACGGCTCTTCCACAAAGGCTCGCTGCACGGCGGGGCCGGTGAAGTTCTGGGTTCGGAATTGGTGCAGGCGCTCGGCGATGCTCAGACGGTCGTCGCCGTCGTCATCAACACCGTCGACGACGCGCTCGACCGGGGCCGCGAGTCCGCCGACGCTTCATGGCGGCTCAACAACCTCGGCCCGCTGCGGGTGCTGCTCGACCATGCCCGAAGCGCGGGCCGTGCGGTGATCCTGACCAGCGACCACGGTCACGTGCTGCACCGCGACGGCACACACCGCTCCGTCGACGCGGCGGAATCCGGGCGCCATCGACGTCCCGGCTCGACACCGGTCGGCGCCGGTGAGGTGCTGCTGTCCGGCCCCCGGGTCGTCGCCGATGAGCACCGCATCGTCGCGCTCTGGGACCCGGATCTGCGGTACGGGCCGAAGAACGCCGGCTACCACGGTGGTGCGGCACTCGCGGAGGTCACCATTCCACTGCTGGCGTTCCTGTCCCGCGGTGCCGAGGTACCGGCGGGCTGGGGGGCGTTGTCCGACCAACGCCCGGCCTGGTGGGAACCAGTCACGCCGATCACACCGGCAGCGCCTGTCGCGACGATCCCGCCGGCCGCTCCCCCGCGGAAAGGTACACGTCGTCCGGTACCGCAAGGGCAGGAAGCACTCGACATCGTGCTCGACGCGCCAGCCGTGCCAGCGCCCGCGCCCGGACTGCTCGACGCGTTGTTCGCCAGCGAGATGTTCGAGGCGCAGCAGACGTCCACCCCGCGACGGATGCCGAAACCGAAGATCAGAGCCGCCCTCGACGCGCTCCTCGCGGCCAACAACACACTGCCGTTGCCGGTCTTCGCGCAACGCGCCGGTGAAGTGCCGGCACGGGCCAACGGGTTCGCCACCACCCTGGCCCGCATCCTCAACGTCGACAACTTCGAGGTGCTGCAACTGATCGACGGCGGGCAGACCGTCCGGCTCAACGTCGCGCTGCTGCGCGCCCAGTTCGGCCTCCCGGACGACGTGCGATGACCGCCGCGGTGAGCGCCGCGCGGCGCCGGCAGGTCATCGACGCGCTGCGGCGCGGCGCCGTCCCCGAAACCGGACTCGACCTGCTCGCCGTCGGCCTGGACCGCTTCTCCGGCAGCGTCGAGGAAGACCTCAACGTGGCCGCCGGTGGTGGTGCCGTCTTCAAGGCCGTACGCGGCGAGTACGGCGCCGGCAAGACCTTCTTCGCCCGCTGGCTCGCCGACCGGGCACGAAGAGCGAACTTCGCCACCGCCGAGGTCCAGATCTCCGAGACGGAAACCCCGCTACACAAGCTGGAAACCGTGTACCGGCGGCTCACGGAACGCCTGACCACATCAGCGTTCCCGCCGAGCGCGCTGCGGCCCGTGGTCGACTCGTGGTTCTACGCCCTCGAAGAGGACGCCCTCGCCGCCGGTACACCCACCGACGACGCCGCAGCACTGGAACACGCCGTCGCTGACCTGCTGCAGCAACGCCTCGCCGAAGTAGGCCGGACCGCGCCGACCTTCGCGGCCGCCCTCGCCGCCTACCGGGCCGCCACGATCGGCGGCGACCCGACCACAGCAGCCGCGATCCTCGCCTGGCTCGGCGGGCAACCGCACGTCGCCGCCGCGGCCCGCCGCATCGCCGGCGTCCGCGGCGACCTCGACCACTTCGGCGCGCTCGGCTTCCTCCAAGGGCTCCTGACCGTACTGCGAGACTCCGGTCACCCCGGCCTCCTCCTCGTCCTCGACGAGGTCGAAACCCTGCAACGCGTCCGGTCCGACGCCCGCGACAAAGCCCTCAACGCCCTGCGGCAACTCATCGACGAGGTCTACTCGGGCCGCTTCCCCGGCCTGTACCTGGTCATCACCGGCACACCACCGTTCTTCGACGGCCAGCAGGGCGCCCAACGACTCGCCCCGCTCGCCCAACGGCTCGCCACCGACTTCCCCGCCGATCCCCGCTGGGACAACCCGCGAGCAGTCCAGATCAGGCTGCCCGGCTTCACCATCGACGCCCTGGCCGACCTCGGTACCAAGGTCCGCGACCTCTTCGCCGCCGGCACCACCGACCCGGCCCGGATCGCCACCACCGTCGACGACCGCTACCTTCACGACCTCGCCAACGCCGTCGCCGGAAAGCTCGGCGGAAAAGTCGGCATCGCACCCCGGCTGTTCCTGAAGAAACTCGTCGCCGGCGTCCTCGACCCCGTCGACCTCCACCCGGACTTCGACCCCCGCCGGCACTACGCCCTGACCGTGACCGACACCGAAATGTCCGACGTGGAACGCAACGCGGCCAACGCCGACGACATCGACCTCGAGGTACCGTGAGCCTGGAGGCGCTGCACCCGTCCATCCAGCATCACGTCGCCAACACGCTGGGCTGGTCGGCGCTGCGACCGTTGCAGGAGGCCGCGGTCGCCCCGCTGATGGCCGGCGACGACGCCTTGCTCCTGGCCCCGACGGCCGGCGGGAAGACCGAGGCCGCCGCCCTGCCGCTGCTGTCGCGGATGGCCGCCGAGCAGTGGCGCGGACCGTCGCTGATCTACCTGTGCCCGCTGAAAGCGCTGCTGAACAACCTCCTCCCGCGCCTGGAACAGTACGCCGGCTGGATCGGACACACCGTCGCCCTCTGGCACGGCGACGTCAACACGCCACAGCGCCGACAGATCCTGCGCAACCGCCCCGACGTCCTGCTCACCACACCGGAATCCCTGGAAGCGATGCTGGTCAGCGTCAACGTCGACCATGCATCGTTCCTCGGCGGCGTACAAGCGGTCGTCGTCGACGAGGTGCACGCGTTCGCCGGCGACGACCGCGGCTGGCACCTTCTCGCCGTCCTGGAGCGGTTGAGCCGGGTCGCCGGGCGTCCGATCCAACGGGTCGGGCTCTCCGCCACCGTCGGCAATCCCGACGAGCTGCTGCACTGGCTGCAAGGCGCCCAGCGGGGGCAACGACCCGGGTCGGTCATCGCGCCCGACCTCCCCACACCCGTCGTCCTCGGCGGCAGCGTTCCTCCCGGCGACATCGAACTCGACTACGTCGGCTCCGTACCGAACGCCGCCACCGTCATCGCCGCCCTCCACGCCGGGGAAAAGCGGCTCGTCTTCTGCGATTCCCGCCAGCTCGTCGAAGAGCTCGGCGCGGCGCTCCGCGACCGGGGCGTCACCACGTTCGTGTCACACGCCTCGCTCTCCATCGACGAACGCCGCCGTGCCGAGGTGGCGTTCGCTGAGGCGCGTGACTGCGTCATCGTCTCCACCAGCACACTGGAACTCGGCATCGACGTCGGCGACCTCGACCGCGTGCTGCAGATCAACGCGCCGCGCACCGTCGCGTCCTTCCTGCAACGCCTCGGACGCAGCGGACGACGGCCCGGCAGCGCACGGAACTGCCTCTTCCTCGCCCTCGACGAACCGAGCCTGCTGCAGGCCGCAGGACTGTTGAACCTCTGGGGCAGCGGATGGGTCGAACCCGTCACGCCACCGCCCGAACCGAGACACATCGTCGCGCAACAACTCCTCGCGCTGTGCCTGCAGGAACAACAGGTCGGCGAGAACCTTTGGCCAGCCGCCTGGAACGGGCTACCACCGTTCGACAAGACCTCCGAGGTCATCCAGCGGTACCTGCTCGAGCAGGGCTACCTTGACCAGGACGGCGGCATGCTCCACATCGGCCCAGCCGCGGAGCTGCGCTTCGGCCGGCGCCACTTCATGGACATGACCGCCGTCTTCACCGCACCGCCACAATTCACCGTCCTGAGCGGACGCACCGAGATCGGCCGGACTGACCCCGCGCTGCTCACCGAAGAGGTCCGCGGGCCACGACTCCTCCTGCTCGCCGGACGCAGCTGGCGGGTCACCTACGTCGACTGGGTCCGGCGACGCTGCTTCGTCGAACCCGCCGACAGCGGCGGAAAGGCACGCTGGAACACCAGTGGCGGCGTCGCCGGGCTCAGCTTCGAACTGGCCCGAGCTATGCGCGGCGTGCTACTCGGCGCCGACCCGCCGATACAGTTGACCCGCCGGGCCCAAGGTCGCCTCGAAGAGACACGACTGCGCATGTCTTCGCTCGCGCATCCAGGCGGCACGGTCGTGCACCGCAGCCGTGGACAGCTGCGCTGGTGGACCTGGGCCGGCTACCGCGCGAACGCCACACTCGCCACCACCCTCAGCGAGCTGGTCGACCCCGCCGGATACTTCGACGACCAGCACATCCGACTACGTACAGACCTCACCCCGGATGACTGGCGCTCGGCCGTCTCGGATGCCGCGCAACGACTCTGTCTACCGGACGTCGACCCGAAGGCACTCACGGGACTCAAATTCAGCTCGGCCCTGCCGGAACGACTGGCCACCGCCACGCTGTCAGCACGTCTCGCCGACCTACCGGCTGCCGCAGAGGTGCTGGGCGATCATGTGGTCTTCGCAATGTCTTCCGAAGGCTGACGCGATGCCGTGCTGCGCATGCACCAACTCTGCTGGCTCCGTCCGTGAGAACGGGGCTCTGGCGCGAACTGTGTGATGGATGTTGGACGATGATTCGTTGTCCGGGTGTGTGATGTCGTCGGACAGCTACTTCCTCATCTGAACGGCATCGAGATCGACGAGGTCGTGGACGCCGACTCCGAGCTGGTCATCATGGCCCGGGTCCGCAGCCGACAGGCCGGTTGTCAGGCGTGTGCGGTGCCATCGTCCCGGGTGCACTCGCGCTATCGCCGGACGTTGCCGGATGCTCCGGTCGCCGGCCGACCAACCCGGATCGTGTTGTGGGTGCGCCGGTTCTTCTGCGGCCTACGACTTTTCGACGCTCCTCAGGATTATGGGCCGCGCTTCGAAAGCGGCGCTGCGCCCCGACCTGGCCTTGCGCGTCTACCTCGACACCGCTGCGGCCGACTGGCATCCCAGCAACTTGACGTCGGCCACATCCGAGGTCGCCGTACACCTACGACCGGGAGCCGTCCTGCGTACGAAGGAGTTCGACGGCGCCCAGGTCCGCAACCGTGCGAAGTTCCTCGCCATCGACCACCGATTCCTAATGGTGACCAGCGCGAACTTCTCCTGGAGCGCGGAACGTGGCAACGTCGAGTTCGGCGTATTCATCGATGACCGGAATCTCGCCAAGGCGATTGAGCGCGAGATGCTGTAAGCCGAAGAGCTGCTCTACGAACGTGTTCACTCGGGAAAGCACGGCTAGCGCAAGCAAAGGGCTCACTTACTGGTTGATGACGCCGACAACCATTCGTCACCGCCGTAGCAGCGACTCGTGTCATCCTTGTCGGCGTGACAAGTGACCTGCGGGACCTGGTGGGATCCCTTCCAGCCCCCGAGCAGGTAGCTGGACACGGCTCTCACTTCCGGCCGACGTGGTGGCAGCGGCGGATCAAGGTGAGCGTCTGGACGGACTTCCTCGTCGCCCTACCCGAAGCGGAACAAGGCCGGGGCTACCGGCGCATCACCCGGGGCGACGTGCTCGCCCTCGGTGAGCAGGACGGACAGGACACACCGGCAAAGGTGCTCGTAGCAGCCTACGCGTGGGGCACTGGCCCGTGGGGGTTCCTTGTCGCGCGCCGGTCCCGAGTCTTCCGCGACAACGAGCCCCTCGACATTCTGGCCCGTCTGACCGATGCATTGGATCGGCAGGCCGCGAGCGGTCCCGAAGCGGCATACCGCTCGTTGCTGCGACGAAACGAGAACTGGCTACAACATCTCGGCCCGTCGTTCTTTACCAAGGCGCTGTACTTTGGCGGCGCTGGCGCCCTCATCCTGGACAGGTTCGTCGCGATCGCCCTCAACCACATTGAGGGGTGGGGCCTGTCGACGACAGGTCCGTGGAGGAGTGCAGCCGAGTACGAACGGTGGCTGCGCTATGCCACGGCGCAGGCGGAGACGTCCAGCCGCATCGAGGGACGGGAGATCCGACCAGATGCGGTGGAACTCGCCCTGTTTCGGTACGGCAGGCGGATCGCTCGGCTGTAGCCGGCGAACTCATCTCGCATAGGTCCCGTCGGCGTTAAGGCCGTACCGCGTGAGTCGCCGGCTCTGGTCGCGCCGGCCTTGCCGATCCAGCACGTCGGCCAGTGACCCGAGTTCCGCAGTTCGAGGCTTGATCGAATCACGCTGACCGGCACCAGGATGCACATCCTCGCCGTCATCGAGCACGCCAGCCGCCGCGTCCGGGTTCCGGTCGGCGACCACATCATTGCGGCCATGGGAAGGTGTCCGCTGGTCGGAGTGCTTCATCTGGGATCTGCGGCAGCGGACGGCAACTCGAAGGTCACGAGCCGCTGTGTTGCATGACGATCGTTTCGGCAGTTTTGCGGTGTGCACCGACAAGGCCTTGGGTCTGACCGATCCCGGCGAACGGGTCCCTGCTGTTGGGCTTGACCAGGTCGCCTCGGCGTACCCAGACGTCGGTGGGTCTGATCAGGTAGTTGGTGGTCAGGATCGTGGAGTTGCGGGCGAGCAGATACTCCAGAACGCGGTGCAGTTTCTCGCTGTTGCGTGAGTACCGGCTCAGCGCCGAGGTGCACAGGACCAGGTTTCCGTGAGCTGCCTGCTGGAGCAGATCGAGGAGGTGCTGGTCGAACCGTGGGTCGATCGCGCTGAACGTCATGGTGCTGTCGGCTTCGGTCGGTGATGTGACGACCAGTTCGCCATCGGTGGGGAGTTCGGGGATCGGTGCTGCGGGTAGCCGCACCGGGTGCCGCCCGCCGTCGCTGAAGACTTCTGTCAACGCGTCCAGGCATGCCCACGCGCGTGGGTAGCGGGTGGCCAACCCGATGAAGGGGTTCGGTCCGCGGTAGTCGACGGGTTCGCGCCGTCGCGCGGCGAGGAAGTGTGACAGCGGGCCAGCGGCCTGCTTGGTGACGGCGATGATCCCTGAGGTCAACGGGCCGTCGTGGTGCGCCTGTTCCAGCAGGCTGTTGCGGACGACCACCGTTACCTTCGCTTTGATCTCCAGCGACGCGTCGAGCGGCTCATGATCGAACACTTCCTCCACGAACGGTGCAATGAGCCCATCCTGCTCTCCCGGAGAGAGCGCGGCGAACGCCTCAGCCCGCTGAATAACGTCCGCGCCGATCCGACCGGCAAGGTCCGCGTCCACGCCGCACGCCTTGGTCAGCATGCCCGGAAGCACCTCACGGCAATACTTGACCATGTGATTCGGATTGGGATCGTTCACTCGCTCCACCCAGTGCATCGTGGTCAGGGCCTGCGACGCCGCGCTGCGCAGTTTTCGGTCTCAAAGGCCAACCCGCTCCGAGGATAAGCACCGCAAGCCAGCAACGACGACTCGATGCGGAGCCTTCACCGCAGCCGCCAACAGGTCGCGCTCGGACCTTCGACACAGACCGCGGACGGCGCCGCGCCGAGCTCGGGCCAGAATGCCGCGCACGCCGCCGGCACCGCCCGACGCTCCGCCACCTGACCGCCCTGCGCAACGCAGGCCTGACCTTCGGCACCCGCGCGGGCCGCCGCGTGCACTACCGCCGTACCGACCTCGGCGACCGCCTCACCACCTTGAGCTGACCCGCCGTCACGGGACCGGCTGCGGACGGTCGTCGAGGAGCCGCTCCGCCCGTTTCCGGCAGGCGGCCGCGAGCGCGGGCGCACCGCCGAGCTCGTGCGCCTCGGCCATGCCCACCAGCGTCCGCGCGGCCCAGTACCGGTCGCCCAGCGCCAGATCCAGCTCCAGCGCCACCGCGAAGTGCCCGATCGCGGCGCGGTGGCGCCCCAGCCCGCACTCGGCCCGGCCCATCGCGCTGAGCACGTTGGCCAGCCCTTCGCGATTGCCCAGCTCCCGGTACCGCGCGGCCGCCTCCGCCCCGCTGACGAGCGCTTCGCCGAACTGTTCCAGCCGGCCGTGCTGCTTCGCCAGCGCCGTGCACCCGTCCGCCACCGCGGCCGTGTCGCCGGCCTCGGCGAGGCGCCGGGCCATGACCGCGTGGTCGAACGCCTCCGGGTAGTGGCCCATCCGGTCGAAGGCCCGCACCAGCGACAGGTGAGCCTGGCGGATCCCGTCGGCGAAGCCCGCCTCACCCGCCATCCGGATCGACCGCTCCAGCAGCTCGACCGCCTCGCCGTGGCTGCCGATGCCCTTCAGCGCGTCCGCCAGCAGCCGCAGCGCGGTGGCCCGGACCCGCAGATCACCGGAGCGCTCGGCGGCGAGCAGCGCGGTCTGGTGCATCTCCACGCGTTCCCGGTGCCGGCCCGTGCGGCGTAGGAACACCGTGCAGGTCCAGGCCAGCTCCCAGGCCCGTTCGTCGCGGCCGTACCGGACCGCGAGCGGCACCAGCGCGCGCAGCGTGCGGATTTCGGCGGCGAACCACGCCATCGCGCCGTTGTAGCCGGCGAGCACCGGCCCGTGCTCCGGGGCTGCACCGTCGCCGGCCGGCGGCTGGATCAGCGCCCCCGCCCGGGCGGCGGTGGCGGCGTACAGGTCGAGCATCCGGTCCACGGCCGCCAGCCGCTCGGCGGGCTGATCGTCGGCGAGGCGCTCGGCGGCGTAGGCACGCAACAGGTCATGCAGGTGGAACCGTCCCAGCGGCCCTTCGCGCAGCAGACTCGCCGCCAACAGCGCCTCCGTCGCCTCCGTCGCCTCGGCGCCGGCGAGCGCCGCGCAGCCGTGCCGGTCAATCGATGGCCCAGGATGCAGGCCGAGCCGCCGCAACAGCCGCCGCGCCGGTTCGGGCAGGACGTCATGGGACCACCCGAACACCTCGGCCACGCCGGCACCGCCGGCGTGTCCGCGTAGGCCGAGCGCACCCCGGGCCGTACGCAGGTCCTGCACGATCTGCCGCAGCGACGCCGAGCCGGGCCGGCCGGCCACGTAGGCGGTGGCGACGCTGATCGCGAGCGGCAACCGGGCACACAGCGCGACGAGATCGTCCGCGGCGTCCGGCTCGGCGGCGATCCGGTCGGCCGGCAGGCGGGAGGCCAGCAGCAGACGGGCCTCCTCGGCGCTCGGCAGGAGCAGCTCGACGCGCCGGGCACCCTCGCGCACCGTCAGGCCGTCCAGCCGGTTCCGGCTGGTGACGAGGGTCGCGCACCCCGGCTCGTTCGGCAGCAGCGGCCGGACCTGCTCGGCAGAGCGCGCGTTGTCCAGCACGACCAGCATCCGCCGACCGGCCAGCAGACTGCGGTAGAACGCCGACCGGGCGCCGATCTCCGACGGCGCCGCCCGCCCGGGCACGCCCAGCGCGATGATGAAGCCGAGCAGCGCCTCCTCCGGGTCGACGGGCTCCCCCGCCCCGAACCCGCCGAGGTCGGCGAAGAGCTGACCGTCGGGGAACTGCGCGGCGACGCCGCCCGCGGCCTGCACCGCCAGCGTCGTCTTGCCCGCGCCGGCCATGCCGTCGACGACGACGATCCGGGGCACGGGGCCGAGCAGGTCACGCACCAGGGCCAGGTCGGCCACCCGGCCGACGAACGGTGCGGCGACCGGCGGCAGCTGCCGCGGCACCGGTACCGGCGGCGCGCCGCGGCGGCGCCCGGCGCGGCGCTTGACCTCGACACGGTCGCGAAGCCCGTGCAGCCGCCGGGCCTCGTCGCCTTCGACGCCGAGCTCCGCGAGCAGCCGGTCGAAGACCACCGCCGACGGCAGCGTAACGCCCTGCAGATAGGCGTAGAGGCTCGCGCGCGAGACGAAGATCGAACGGGCCAGCCGGGTCCGGTCGACGGCCCGGCCGGCACGACGCTCGGCCGCGATCATCGCCAATGCCAGCTCGTCGAGCAGTGCCCGGTGCTCGGGGCCCGGCCAGTCCCGCACTCGACCCCTCCGCGATTCGGCGCATTCGCCCATCACCATTGCCCAGGGTGGATCGCCACGCAAGCAGAGCCCAAATGCCCGGCATTTCCCGGCAACGCCGGCCGTGGATCTTCACTCGTCCGGCGTACATCACGAAGTCTGGAATCTTCTGCCAGCCCGGGCGACCGGGCCCGCACCAACCGGACCTTTCCGCACCGAACGCAAGACATCGGCGAACCGAAGCGGAACAAATGTCGCCGCACGCATACAGCAAGATAACGAATGCATAAACTCACGCCATTCGGGGCTCCGGTCGCGGCACGGGCACCGACCGGGCCCCTGTCACCATCGCGGGCATGGCCAGCAGTGCTCCGACCAGACCGCCCGTGGTGTTCACCCTGGACACGTCCTGGGAATCACGACACGGCGGCATCACGACCTTCAACCGCAACCTCGCCATGCAGCTCGCGGCCGCGGGGGCGCGCGTCTATTTCCTCGTCCCAGGGCCGACCGTTCGCGAACAGGACGACGCACGCGCCGCCGGCGTCACGATCGTGCCGTGGGACGACGACGAGGAAACGCTCCCGAAGCTGCCCGACGGCGCCACACCGGACCTGATCATCGGTCACGGCCGGGTGACCGGCGCCGCAGCCCGCCGGCTCCAGCGGCTCCATTTCCCGGCCGCCATGCGCTTCCAGTTCCTGCACACCGCGCCCGATGAGATCGAATGGCACAAGACCGGCCGCACCGGCGACCCCGGCATGCGGGCCGAGGAACGCATGCAGCACGAGCTCAGGCTCGCCGCCGACGCCACCGAGGTGTTCACCGTCGGCCCGCGCCTGCACGACCTCTACATCGGCGAACTCTCCGCGATCCGGGACGCGCCCGTGCCGGTCGAGATCAATCCCGGGTTCGACGACCCGGAGTGGAGCGACCGCCCACCACCGCCGGGCCGCCCGCGCCGCGCACTGCTCACCGGCCGCCTCGAGGACGCCAAGATCAAGGGCCTCGACATCGGCACCCGCGGCCTCGCCCGCGCCCTGGAGCGGCTCAACGCCAAGGAGAACGAGGCCGCGCTGGTACTGCGCGGAGTCCCGGAGGATCAGCACCAGACCCTCTACGAACGGGTCGGCGAGTGGTCCCAGGACCGGTTCCGGTCGATCACCCGCAGTTTCTCCGTGGACCCCGAGGATCTGCGCGCCGACCTGCGCCGGGCCACGCTGCTGCTGATGCCGTCGCGGGCCGAGGCGTTCGGCCTGGTCGCCGCCGAGGCGATCGCGCTCGGCACCCCCGTGGTGATCAGCGAGCGCAGCGGCCTCGCCCAGTTCCTGGAATGGCGGCTGCCGTCCGACGAGTACCGGCGGCTCGTCGTCCCGGTGACCGGCAACGAGGAAAAGGACACTGACGCATGGGGCGACGCGATCCGATCCGTGCTGCGCGACCCGGAGGCGGCATTCGGCAACGCTGGCCGCCTCCGGCAGACTCTGGCGCAGCAGCAGACCTGGCGCATGGCCGCCGAGGTCGTGCTGGGCAGGATCCCCGGCGCCGCGGTGCGGCCGGCGCCAACGGCCGCACCGAGCACCCCGACACCCGTGCCGGCGACCGGCACCACCCGGCGGCGGACGTGGGCCGCCGGCCTATCCGCCGTGGCCGTGCTGGGGCTCGGTGGAGCGACCGCCGTCGACCTCTGGCCGTCGGTGACCTACAAGGAGATCGCGGGCAACCGCAACGGCTCGCCGCTCTACACCGACGCCGGCCGCACCCCGGTGCCGGACGGGCGCCGAATCCCCTACCTCACCAGCGTCCAGGTGCGCTGCAAGGTGCCCGACCGGACCGGCATGCAGAGCGTCAGCTTCTGGTACCACCTCGCGAGCACGCCATACAAGAACCTCTTCTCGCCGTCCGACACGTTCATGAACGGCGACCCGCCCGGCGGCGGCTCCACGGCGGTCGACCCCGCCGTCCCCGACTGCGCGAACGGCCAGGGGGCGTGAAGCGCATGCCGACGCCGTCAACGGCGGTCACGCGCCAGCCGTGGGCCACCGCGACCGCCGTCGCGCTCGTCCCAGCCGGGCTGCTGCTCTGGGGATGCTCGCACCCCGCCGAGCCGCAGCCCGTGCCCTCGGCCGAACCGTCCGCACCTGCCACCGCCGCCGTCGAGCTCATCCAGGGCGATCCCGCCACGGCCGGCTACTACTACGCCGTCCGGCTCACCGGCTTCACACCGGGCGCGACGGTGCCCGTGGTCTGCCGCGACACGGTCACCCCAGACGGCTTCAAGACCTTCACCCTGCCCATCGCCAGCGACGGCACGGCGGCCACCGACCGGCAGTGCTACTCGGGCGACGGCCCGCTGCACTGGGTCACGGCCGCCGGACTGGCATCGAACAAGATCACGTGGGACGTCCAGCCCACCGACCCCGCCACCACGACGACGGCCGCCACCACCACGCCGGCGCCCCGTCCGACGCTCACACCCCGCTCACCGAGCCCCAGCCCGACCCCCCGGCGGACCGAGAACCGCAGCGTCCAGCTCGCCCAAGGCGCCCCGGCCACCTTCGGCTACTGGTACGACGTCCACCTGAACGGCTTCCCCGCCAGCACCGCAGTCGAGCTCGTCTGCCGCGACAGCGCCGACCCGGACGGCTTCAAGACCTTCACCGTGCGCACCGACGACACGGGCGCGGCCCGCATCGCCCAGGCGTGCTACTCCGGCGACGGGCCGCAGCACTGGATCACCGCCGACGGCCAGACCTCGAACAAGGTCACCTGGTGACGCCGGCCGGCCCCCTCACCCACCCGACAGCAGAAAGGTGACCGCCATCAACCAGGTCAAGCCGCGTACCGCGTCCCGCAGTCGGCGCCTCGGGACGGCCCTGACCCTCGTGGTCGCCGCCGCCGTCGCCACGACCGCGACCGCCTACGCCACGCAACGCGATCAGGCCGACCGCCGACCGGCCGACTCCCCCGGTGAACCGGTGCCGGTCGGCAACTGGAACCGGATCCAGACCAGCCGGGGCGGCGCCCAGGCCACCTCGGGCACCAGCCGAGTGAAGTCCGACACGCCGTCCGTGCCAGTGACCCTGCGCAGCGACCCGAAGGCGAGGTCGACAGCCCTGGACACCCTCGACGACGGGACACCCGTCATCATGAAATGCTGGATCAACTGGGATCCGCCGTTCGAGGGCGCCACCGACCGGTGGTTCCTCGTCACCCAGGCCCCGGGAGCGCCGCATCACGGTGTCTCGGGCTTCGTGCTCGCCGACTACGTCTGGGAGCAGATCCGCGTGCCCCAGTGCGCATCCGGCGTTGACCCGGCACTGTACTGCGAAGGCCACGTTGACGGCGTGCCGTGCACGTCGCCAACGTCGGTCAATCCCGACTTCCTCAAGCACGCCCGGCTCCTGCTGTCCGGCGGCGACCTGACGCCCGACGGCTTCCGTTACTTCGACATCCGCATCGAAGGCTTCCCGGCCGGCTGGCGCGCAGACCTGACCTGCCTGCGGGCCGAGACGACCCCATGGGTAAACATCGGCTCCGTCCGGCTCGTGGCCGACGCCAAAGGCAACGCTCGCAATACCAGCGCCTGCCGGGACGGCTCCGGCACATACCTGCTCCAGATGACCAGGCCGTACATCGCCACCGACGCGTCCGGCGAGTGGCTCTACTCGGCGGCAGCGCAATGGAGCGCGCCGGGCACGGCGGTGACCAAGCCGGTTACCGGCGCTCCCACACCGACGACCGGGCACAACCACTCGAACCCAGCGCCGCCGGGGACGCAGGCGCCACCGCCGCCGCCGAAGCCGGTAATCTCGAACTTCACCGTCGTGGTGTACGGCGACCCCGGTCACGTCGGCGTGTCGTACAACGTCGCATGGGCGGCCGGCCGCGACCCGGTGACCTGCCACTTCTTCGTCGACGGCCGGGAGGCGTTCACCGCACAGTGCGGCACCTCCTCGTCGAAGCAGTTCACCGGCCTCTCCCCCGGCCGGCACACCTTCTCCGCCACGGTCAGCGACCGGTTCGGCGTCTTCAGCGACCCGTCACCGACCGTCGCCCGGGACGTCCCCGGCCAGCCGGAGCCCCCGCCCGCGGCGCCGACCGCGAGCCTCGCCAAGGGGCCAGCCGCCCCGTCCGGGTTCCGGTACGCCATCACGCTCGACCACTTTGCGCCCAACACCGGCGTGACGATCACGTGTCACGACTCGGTCGACCCGAACGGCTTCTACACGTTCACGCTGACCACCGACGGCAGCGGACACGCCTTCACCCAGGCGTACTGCTACTCGGGCGATCACCCTAACCACTGGTTCCGGGCAAACGGCGTCGAGTCCAACCACGTCTCCTGGTGAACCGTCCCCACGCGGCCGTGACCCGGCGAAAGGTCACGGCCACGTGGGGACTCCTCCCGGTAAACGGCCTGTTGGGCGACGAGCTCGTCCGCGAGTGCGCACCCGACGTGCGCGGCAAGTTCGCGCAAGGTCGCCTGCTGATGGTTCGTCGCCGCCTTACGTCCGCGTGCCCGCGCAGCCGCCACCGCTTCGACGTGGCCTGCAGACGATGCCGGTTTGATCGATGCATCACCGCGTCGTCATACGCCTGCCGATCGAACCCGGCAAGTACCTGCCACACGTCGTCGGAGCCGCAGGACCCAGCGCCAAACGCGTCTACAGCACCTACTGGAACCGGATGGCCAAGACTTGGGCCGGCCGACCGATCGACGACATCGCCGCCAGCGAGATCCAGGCGCTGCGGCTCATGATCGTCGCCACCGCCCGCACCCGCCGCAACAGCCGCGGCTGCCGCTACTGATGGTCAGCGGCACGCTCGACGGTTCAGCCGTGGTGTTGTCCCCGGCGCTGTGGCAGCTGGCAACGACACGCTCAAAGTGGTCATCCACCCGGTTGCCGCTGAAGCTAGCTGAGACCCCCTGCTGGCACATTGGCCCTTCGCAGACCGGGAGATCAGTGTCTGCGATGTCAATCGGGGAGCTGGGCAACGCGCTCGCGGGTGGTCGGGGGTGGCAGCGGGACTCGCGCGTAGCTCGCAATGCCAGTCTTCAGGTTTGCCCAGGTCAGCAACTGCCAGGCGCCGCCGGCAGCCGGGATGACCAGCCGCAGGCACGGCGGATTCCACCAACCGTGCGTTTCCGCGCCGGTCGGGCCGACGACTACGACGTGGGTGCCCGGATGGTCGCGAAGTGCATCGAGGACAAGCACCGCTACTCGGCGCGAATCCTTCGCCGAGCGGACCCTTACGATGCCGTCCGGCGAACGTTCGATCGCATCGTCGCCGAGCGCCAGCCCTGCGATCGCCTCGTCAATCGGATCTCTGCCGAGGAGCCAGTCGAAATCCTCCCGCACGTTGCGCCCCGTGAAGCGAAGCCCGAACGTGGCACCGCTGAGGTTGGCGGTGTACCGGTCGAGCAGCTCATCCGAAGCCGCCTTCAGCCACGACTCATACTCCCGGAACGCTGTGCGGAACTCCTCGAACCAACCGGCGAGTTCGGGCGTCGCCGGGCACGAGAGCTGACCGTGGCGGAAGGCTGCGAGTCCGACCGTCACGAGCGCGGCATGCTCGCCGGTGAAGGCGTCGTCTTCAGGTGCGGACCACAGGTTCCACAGGCTTTCACCGACGAGCGGCGTCCAGCGTTCCGGGTGCGGCCACAGACCCGCCGAGGAGACGATGAGCACGATTCGGAACGCGGCGAGCTGCGCCGGCAACGGCCAATCGGCACTGCGGGCGACCAGCCTGGTAAACCGACGTTGCAGCTGTTCCCGCTGACGCCGGTCCAGGTTGTCGACCGTGTGCGCGGCCGTGGCGGCCTCAGCGCCGGCCGCCGACTCACCGCTGCGCTCGTCCGCGTCGTCGTGCCGCCGGTCGTCCGGAGCAACGGCGTCGTCGTCAGCCGGCTGCGGCGCTAGGCCGGTGTCACGACCCAGTGCGAGATGCACGAGCGCGGGTCCCACGGCGCTGCGCAGCTGCGCCTCCTGACGGGTACGGCGCGCCGGCACCGTCCCGCCGGCACCGGCCGCGACCGGGCGCACAGCGGCGAGCTCGTCGAGGGCTTCGAAGAGGGCCCGCACCTGATGCTCGTCGCCGAGCAACGCTGCCAGCGTCGTCTGTTCCAGCGGTGACGGACGGGTGATCCTGGTGAGTGCGTGATCGACGTCGGTCACGAGCGCGGCAGCGACGACGGTGCCGTCGACGGTCTGCACGGTCGTGGTGCGTCCCGGCTGGCCCAGGTCAGCGCTCAGGACGTAGGTGTGCACACGTTCGTCGCTGCTGACGAGTGGCACCGTGTGTGATTGTTCGGCGAAGTCGACGACGACGTGGGCCGGTGGTTCGTCCTGGACGAAGAGGACGACTTCGACGCGGGTCCGGAACCATCGGACGGCGAGCACCCGCATCGGCACCCTCGGCGGCCGGTGCTCGTCGCCGGGGTTCCGGATTGGCAGCGAGGAATCGCCCAGGACGACGGGCTCGAACTCCATCGCGTCGAGCGTCGACATGTCACTTTCCTGCAGGAGAGCGAGTTCGCAGTTGCCGCCGGCAGCGGTGGCCTCCAGCAGCGCCGCACGGGTGCAGTTGGCGCTGCCGGTGACGATCACGCCGTTGTCGCCGGTCCACCATTCGAAGACCTTTCCGTGGTGGTATCGCTTGGTGCCGCCGGGAGTCGAGACCGAACTGGTGCCGACCCAGGACACCGCCTGTGCAAGGGTTTCGGGGTCGCATTGGACGTCGCGGGTGAGCAGCAGGTCGACCTCGGCGGGCTGGGTGCGCCGGATCAGCTCGGTCAGTGCGACAGCCCCCGGGTCGAAGAACGGTGCGGCAACGACGAGGAGGTCAGTTGGATGGTCGGGAAACGGGAGCTGATCGATAATCGAGATCTGGTCATTGGCCAGCAGCAGAGGTTCGCCGGCCTGCGGCTGCACAGGGCGGGCTGTGAGCAGGTCGGCGACCGCGTTGAGCCGCTCGACGCCGAGCCGGTCGATCCACAGGATGTCGGGGAGCCGGCGCAGCCACGCCGCGAGATCACCGACGACAGCCGGCACGGTGGGGCCATCGGCCCGCAGATGGGTCCAGACCTCGGCGTTGTGGTGCCAACCGGAGGTGGTGGCGTTGCCGGAACCGATCGATATCACCGCATCGGTGCCCGATGCGATCACGACGAGCTTCGGATGGAATGCGCCGTTTGCCCGGCACACCACCGGCACCGGTATGTAGTCCCTGGCCGGTAAACCGGCCAGTGCGGCCTCGCCGGTGACCTTATCGGCGTCGTAGACGACGGTGACCCGCGCGCCGGTGGCTCTGGCCTGCGGGACGCAGACGTCCTCGACGAACGACAGATCGCACGTATACGTGAGGACCAGGACTTCTTCGGCGTCCGGGACCGGTTTGGCGTGGAGCAGTTTGGGCGGGGGCGCGCCGCCGGCCAGCTCCTGCCAGTCGGTGGTCTCTGCGAACGGGGATGTCATGCGTGCGCCTGCGGTTCGTGAGGTCCGTACATCCATTTCCTGCCGTCTTCGGTGATCCCGAGGATGCCGAGTTGGTGGAGCACGCTCGTGAACGTTTCGAGCCGCAGTGACGCCCGGCCGTCACCTTCCTCGCCTTCGAGGCGGAGCTGATCGCCGATGGTGCGCAGCCTCGTGGGCATGCGAAGTCCTCGCCGTGTCCACTGCATCTTCTGACGGCTGACCTTCTCGGCCCTGGTGAACATCTCGCCGGCGAGTGATGCCGCAGCGTCCGGCAGGGGCCGGTCGGCGTCCTGCTCCAGCCACTTGCGAACCCATGACGGGCCGAGGCCCGTTTGATCGAACCGCAGGAACGCGTCACGGCTGACACCGTCAAGGCTGTCCGCCCGCTGCGCCCCGATCGCGAGCAGTTGCAGCATGTGCAGCACCGACCATCGACCGCGAACCGCTGCGGAGACCATGTGCTCTGCCGGCTCGAGGTTGCCGACGCTGTCTGTCAGCGGCGGCAGCCCATCGACCAGCACGGACTGGACGGTGGCTTCCGGCAGACCTGAGACGAACGACGCGGTCGCGGTGGCGCGGGTGCCTGGCTTCTGCAGCGGGTCGACCAGCGCCGCCCACAGCATCCGCCATGCCCACACTGACCAGTTCCGCAGCAGAGCGCCTCTCCATCGCAACGCGTGCAGTCGCAGGTCCGCGTCGGGCAGCACGTCGGAGAGATCCGGAGTGAAGCAGCACAGCCGGTCCATCAGGAGATTGATGCCATCGTCCGTAGGCTGTCCGGCCAATGCCGCGACCACAACGCGAGCGCTGAGCCGGTGCACGGTAGCGACCTCGTCGGGCTGCCCCGGCGAGCCGAAGAACGCCCGGCGAAGATTTCGTCCGTCCGGCGCGGATCCGACCTGGCACAGGCAAAGGTGGGAGAGTCTGTTCAGGTCCTTCGTCGACAACTTCGCCCTCATACCGGCGAGCTTGATGATCTCGTTGAGGGCTGCGAGCTCGCCGGCCGCCGACGCCGGTCCGGGTGCTGGGACCGTGTCGCGTTCGACGAGACCGAGCACGCTTTCGACGCCACTGTAGGTGCCGTAGAACCCGTCCTCGCTGTTGCTGTATTCGTCCGCGACAGCGGCGATGTCGATGAAGTCGTGGTTGTGCAGCTTCCAGCGCTTGACCGCGTTGATGCCGTGCGGTGCTTGTGCACCGCCGAGCCGTCGATGGAGAGCGGGTTTAGCCCCGTCATGCTGGGCTGAAACCGCCGCAAGCACCACTTCGGCTCGTCGGAGCAGCTGACGGAACGCCGGCTGATCCGCTGCGCCCCAGCCCAGCCGACGGGCTTCCGCGGCCACCGCCGCGTGCAGGGAGAGGTACCGCGCGTGCGGGGTGGTAGTGATGACTCCGGGAATCAGCTCACCGGCGTGCGCGGCGGTCACAGCTTCGACCGCGAGCGGCTGCCGGCCGGTGTCCTGAGGGCTGTCCGCCTTTGCTGTCCAGGCCGGTCCGGCGATCAGCATCCGTGCCTTCCGCTCGGTCATTCCTGGATTGCGCTTCGCGACAGTCTGCCCGACCGCCTCGGTCCGAACGACCCTCCGTTCTGGCAGCCGGTCGTACCCGGCAGGACAGAGCCGGGCGACGAGTGGCGGTGCAGGCGTGTGGGACAGTCAGCACGAATTCGACCTGCGCATGGACATGAAATCTGCGCAACTATTCCATGAGTATGGGCTCATCCCCTTCGACACCACTGTTGGTGGTGTCGCATCACTAACATCATGTGGCGGTATACGCGCACACCACATAGGCACGCCTTAGGCGGTGTCTCAGATGGTGGCCTTGGTCAGTCGGCGGTAGCAGATGAGGATGGCGCCGAGGTCGGCGAAGGCCTGGAAATGCTCGGCTTTGCGGTCGTAGCGGCGGACGAGTCTGCGGTTGTTCATCAGCCAGGACAGGCACGCCTCGACGATCCAGCGATGCCGTCCGAGGCGTTGCGAGGACTCGATGCCCTTGCGGGCGATCCGCACGGCGATGCCGCGGCGGCGGACCTCGGCACGGATGGCTTTGTGGTCGTAGGCCTTGTCGGCGTGCAGCTTGCCCGGCCTGCGGCGGGGCCGGCCGCGGCGGGATCTGGTCGGGGCGACGGAGTCCAGCAGCGGGAACAGCAACTGCGCGTCGGGAGTGTTCGCGGCGGAGATGAGGACGCTGAGCGGGATCCCGCGCCGGTCGCACAGCACGTGGATCTTCGAGCCTGGTTTGCCGCGATCGACCGGGTTTGGCCCGGTCA
The DNA here is from genome assembly GCF_040654515.1 of Dactylosporangium sp. NPDC050688. Classification (NCBI taxonomy): domain Bacteria; kingdom Bacillati; phylum Actinomycetota; class Actinomycetes; order Micromonosporales; family Micromonosporaceae; genus Dactylosporangium; species Dactylosporangium sp. NPDC050688. Next base: position 12,536 of record NZ_JBFAIC010000036.1, on the reverse strand, counting down.
GATCCCCCTTTTCAGCGCCCGGACGCTGATCGAGTCCGCGACTGCCCTCGACCAGTCGATCTCACCGGCGACGTTCAGCCGGTCCAGCAGCCGCTGGTGCAGCAGTTCCCACAGCCCGAAGCGGGTCCACTCGGTGAACCTGCGGTGCACCGTGGCCCGGGAGACGCCGAAGAACGCCGCCGGCAGCTTCGGCCACGAACAGCCCGCCTGGACCATGTACAGCAGCGCGGCCAGCACCGCCCGGTCATCAGCCCGCCGTTTCCCGCCACCCTGCGGCCGCGGCGGCGGCACCGGGATCAGCGGCTGCGCCACACTCCACAACTCGTCCGGCGCCCAGGTCCGGATCATGTCATCCACCACATCGGCCACGAATAGGAGATCATGCCCCAGGCGGCGGCCTCACCAACTGAGACACTCCCTTAGCCTCGATCCACCGACGATCTTGATGTCGGTGGATTGCGGTTGCTGTGCATTGAAGTCTGCGGATGTGTTGTTCGGTGGGTGTGGCTGTGCCGCCGGGCGCTCCGGCGTGCTCCGTGGTGGCGGTTGGGCCCGGGTGGGCGGGTGGTCAGGGTTCAGGTGTGGCGGGTGGTGGGTGGATGTGGTGGAAGAGGGTTTGCCACGCCTGTTGCCAGGGCCATCGGCTGGGCAGGTGCAGTGTGAGGCGTCGGGCTCGGCGGGCGAGGCGGGCGGGGATGGTGATCAGGTGCCGGCGGATGGTGGCGGTCCGGGCGGTGCTGTAGCGGGGGCCGGTGAGACTACCGGCGGCGCGCAGGAGGTTGTGGGTCATCGCGGTGAGGGTGAGCCAGGCGGCGTTGGCGGCGAACCGGCCGGACGGTAGGTGGGCGAGTGGTCCGTCGATGAGGTCGGCGAAGACCTGTTCGACGACGGCGTGCCCGCGGTGGGTGAGGTCGGCGTCCACGGTGGACTCGTCGGTGTCGGTGAGGAACGCGTGATGCCGCCAGAGCGGGAACAGTTCCTCCTGGCCGGGTGGCGCGGGGTTGCGTTCCTTGACGCGGCGTACGACGAGCCGGGCGGTGACCTTGTGGCTGCTGGTCTCGAACGCGGTGTATCCGGTTTCGGCGACCTGCGCGTCGGAGATCCAGTCGCCGGTGTCCGGGTCCTGGACAGCGCCGGGGTAGCGGACCGGGGTCCAGGCGGTCTCGTCGATGCCGGCGATCGCCGCGCGGATCTTCGGGTTGGTTTGCAGGGTCACCGAGTAGTTCACGCCGGCCTTGCGGCAGGCCGACACCACGGCGCCGGAACCGAACGCGGAGTCGGCGCGGACCAGGACCGGGCCGGTCGCGCCGCACGCCCTGGCGGTGCGGATCGCCTGCGTGATGAGCGACGCCGCGCCACGGCTGGAGCCTGCGCTGCCGCCGCGCAGCCGGGTCGCGGCGATCACCGGCGCCGACCGCGGGGTGCTGATCGTGGCGACCAGCGGTGACAGGCCACGCAGCCTGACGTTGTACCCGCCGACTTTCGCGTGCCCGAACGACGCGCCCTGCTTGCCGTGGCCGTAAACCCTGCGCAGCAACGAATCCACGTCCACGTACGTCTGCGTCGCCGCGCCCGGCAGCAACGGCGTCGCCGCCGCGAGCGCGGTCAGCAGATCCCGGCCGGCGGCCTCCAACTGCAGGGCATGACCCCAGGTGAAGAACCGCAGGAACGACCCCAACGTCGACGGCGCGTACACCCCGGCGAACAGCCTGCCCATCCCACCGTGCCGCAACACGTCCAGGTCATCGATGCTGTCCGCGCCGGCGCACATCCCAGCCACGACCGCAGCGGCCTTCCCGCCCGGGTTCGACCCGGTCGACATGTCCGGGCTGACCCGACCCCCGACCAGCCCGGCCAGATCGACCCGCTCGGCCAACCCCATCACCGGGACCAGCCCGGCACACGACACCAGATTCGCCTCATCGAACACCGCGCCCACCGCACGGCCAACATGCAACAATCGCACCTACGAGATGCCCTCTCGAGCAGGATGACGGAAGCCTAGAGAACTCCCATCATCCCAGCTCAGAGGGCATTTCCCATACCCGCCACACCATCACATCTCGATGCCCATCGGTGGATCGAGGCTAAGCCTCGATCCGTGGATCGGATTGCTCTGCCGTGACCAGAACCGGTGTGGAGATGTGACGAGAGTGCCCTGTCGGCTGGGAGGATCGGGTTTGTCTAGGACCCTGACCAGACCAGCTTGGAAGGACACTCTCGGTGCAAGCTTCTCATGCCTGGCGCGCAGACAGCGAGGTGTTCGACGAGGGCAATCTCGTGTCGCACGCGGGCCTCGTCCCGCTGCTGGAACTGGCCGAGCAGACGGGGTTACCGCAACTGCTGGACGAGCACGTGCGGTTCGCCTGCGAGCGGGTCACGTCCGGGGCGGCCAACGCAACACCGAAACTCACGTCGATCATCGCCGGGATGGCTGCCGGCGCGGACAGCATCGACGACCTCGACGTCATCCGCGCCGGTGGGACGAGCAAACTGTTCAGCGGCGTCTACGCCGCCTCCACGTTGGGGATCCTGCTGCGGGAGTTCACCCACGGCCACACCCGGCAACTGTCAGCGGTACTGCACCGGCACCTCCTCGCCCTCGCCGCACGCACCCCGGTGCTGGCCGGGATCGACGAGCGCGTGTTCATCGACATCGACTCGTTACTGCGTCCGGTATACGGCCGCGCCAAGCACGGTGCGTCGTTCGGCCATACGAAGATCGCGGGTAAGACCGTGCTACGGCGGGGCCTGTCCCCGCTCGCCGTCACCATCAGCACCCGCAAAGCGGCGCCGGTGCTGGCCGGGGTCCGGTTACGGGCCGGACGCGCCGGCTCCGGCAAGGGCGCGGCGAGCATGGCCACCGAAGCCCTCAACACCGCGGTGGCGGCCGGCGCGGACCCGGCGAACATCCTGGTCCGCGGCGACTCCGCCTACTGCTCCGGCAAGGTCGTCACCGCGGTCGCCAAAGCAGGAGCGCAGTTCTCGTTCACGATCGCCCGCAACCGGGCCGTCGACGCCGCGATCGCCGCCATCAGCGACGAGCAGTACACACCGGTGCGCTACCCCGGCGCCATCATCGACCCCGACACCGGCGCGCTGATCTCCGACGCCCACGTCGCCGAGGTGCCCTACACCGCGTTCGCCGGCACCCGCCACGAGACCACCGGCTGGCTCGTCGTGCGCCGCGTGCTGGACGCCAACCCCCAGGACCCGCTGTTCCCGGTCTGGCGCTACCACCCGTTCTTCACCAACACCACAGAGCCGGTCACCGACGCCGACCTCACCCACCGCCAGCACGCCCTCTGCGAAACCGTCTGGTCCGACCTCATCGACGGCCCCTGGGCCCACCAACCCTCCGGGGTGTTCGGCGCCAACGCCGCCTGGACCATCCTCGCCGCGATCTGCCACAACCTGCTCCGCGCCGCCGGCACGCTCACCGGCACCACCCGCTACGCCACAGCCCGCGGCGCCACCCTGCGCACCCACCTGATCAACATCCCGGCCCGGCTGGCCCGTCCCCAACGCCGCCCGATCCTGCACCTGCCCGCGCACTGGCCCCGCACCCGAGCCTGGCGCAACCTCTGGAACGCCGTCTTCGCCACCTGAGACAGACCACCCCGCCGCGCGCACCACCACGCAACACCCCACCCCGCAACCAACCACACCAGGAACCGAGCACGCTGGATCGAGGCCAGCAACACAACCACGCCCTCAACCCAACAAGATCAATTCGACCCAACCCAACGACCAATGTCAGCACCGATCCACGGATCGAGGTTAAGGCCAAGGACCTCCGCGATGCGCTGAAGGCCGCAACCGCCAAGGTGCGGGCGGTCGACGCCACCCGCCCCAAGCCGTACGCAAGGCCCCTCGACCCGGAATTGCCCGAACACGCAGAAGCTGGCTCTGCACGAACGGCTGAGACGCTTGAAAGCAACACAATGGATCAGGACGAGGTCGCGCTGTAGCTCGCACGACACCAGACGACTGGCGAGCCGCATGTCAACGTCCGGTCCCGCCAACGCCGTGCGGGCGGACCTCCGGCACGGAGGCCGGATCGTGTCGACGGCGGCCGATCGTGCGCCATTGCGTGGCCGCAGACGTGCGTGCAGCATCGATCGCCCAATCGGCGAACGTTATCGGACTGGCAGGTCCTACTTGGGCGAAATCCGTCGTCCGGAGCCGTCCCCGCCGGGCCGGCCCCAGGACGGGAGGCCGAGGCTGTCGAGCACCTCGCGGCACTGCTGGTAGGGCAAATCGTCAGCCCAGGACGGTGGCCGACTTCGCCGGGCCTGCCGAGGGGTTCCGGGTGCCGCACGGCCGTCAACTGCTCCTCCTCCCACCGGCCGCAGGGCCGGCAGCGTCCCGCGCACGAAATTGGTGCGCACAACCTGACGCCGGTGCGCCATTCTTAGCCGATGGATGAGATCGAAAGCGGGCTGCGAGTGGCCGCGCGGGCGTTCCTCGCCGCAGCTTGGCCCCGGCTCCGGGAGCACCATGTAGTCCCGCCGCCGCTGCATCATCCATACATCAGAGTTGGTCGAGACTACACCGGTGACATCATCATGGGTCTGCGGGAACACGCTGTGCTGGAAGCAGCAGTTGCTGCAGCACACGAGAGATTCGCGCCAGCTGCTCCGGCCGGTCAGCGGCATTTTCCAGGCGGCTACATCTTCAGCTTCCTCGAGACGTTCGTTGCTCGCCTCTCACAGGCCGGTGAGGCGTTCACCGTCGATGGCGGATCCGCAACACAGTCCATCGACGACATGGTGTCGGCCGTTCGAGCTGAATCGTTCGAGATTGCATGTTGCCGCGCCGTCTCCTACATGACGACCGTCGACCGTCAGCCTGTCGATTTTGCCGGCGTGCGTGTTGAACCGACTGCGTCCGGGCCCAACCGCGTCCAGCGAGGCCTCTACACGATTATCTCGGACGTCATCCCGTATGCGTCCAGTGCGTACAGCCGAGTCACCCCGGGCGGCTTCGGATCCCCGCAATGCGTCATCGTCGCCCGCGACGCCGGACCACGACCGTTCGACCTACATGAGCCGCTGTCGAACCGCATCGAACGCTTTCTCCTACTCGTACGGCTACTCAAGCCCGGCACCAGCGAGTCGATGTTCGAGGTACAGGGCGGAACCCACTCAGTGCGCGAATTCAGCCCGACATTGGTCCAATTCCGCGGCGCGGGCCCCTCACTCATGTCGCCCACCCAGCTCGCGACCCGGGTCATCACGCTCGACCAGAAGGATTCGCCCCGCGTCGACGGCCTCGAACGGCTTCTCGCCAGTGCGCAGCGGGAACAGCCTGGAATGCTCTTCACTTCGTTCGGCATGGCCATGCACAAATTCCTCCTCTCGTTCCACGCACATGCGTGGCACGAGCAGATCGTCGACCTCGCCACCGCGTTCGAGGCCACTATGTCGGGCACCGCGAAGGACGACGTCACGCTGCGCCTGAGGATGCGCGCCGCCACGCTCCTCGCGACGGAGCGCGACCCAACCGGAAAGATCTTCGCTGACGTTGGGCTGATCTACGGAATCCGCTCAATGCTCGTACACGGAGGTGCAATCAAGACAAAGGATCTCCTCAAGATTGTCCGGAAGGTCTCAACCGTCCCCGGCGATGCGCGCGACGGCGAAGCAACCGCCTACCTTGTAGAGCGGCTGCGAGATCTCGTTCGACGCAGTCTGCTCGCCAGGATCTGCCTCGCTGCCGGCAGTGCCCCGCTGTGGACGCTGGACAACGACGCCGGCGTTGACACCGTCATGGTCGACGACACCCTCCGGACGGCGTGGCGGGAACACTGGCGTTCGACACTCGCTGCCATCGATGCTGAAGCTGCTGGGGACCGCCCGCTGTATTTCCCCGGCCGTCCAAGTGTTTTGGACCACGACGACGACCGGGCGCCGCTGGTCACCTTCACCCAAGCGGCGGCTCGTGAGCGAACACAGCATCCTTGACGGCCTGACGTACGTGGGCGCTGGAGTCGCTCGCCAGCAATGCTTCGAGCTGCATCCGAATCGCGTCCGCATCACCACCGAGCCCTCTCAGGCCGGTTGCCAGCTGAAGCCGGACCTCAGTGTCCCCATCCCTCGGACAGGAGGCCACACGACGACTGCCGCGGCACGCTAGCCTGAGTGCAGCCACAGTCACCGCACGAGATCCGCGCACTCTCCGCCCTGCGGAGCGGAGGTAATAGTACAAAGTGACCGACCCGACCGAGCCGGACGCTAGTGGGCTGTTGCCCGTCGCGCGGTACGCCCAGTTCCTGGATGAGCAACACGACCTTGCCGACGACGACTGCGGCGATCGCCTGGCCACCCTGGTGGCCGAGGTGTTCGCGAACGCCGGCGCTGCCGGTCGCCGAGTGCCGTCGATCCTCGGCCTTGCCGCCGCCTGCTTGATGCGGATCGATGGTGTCCAGTACCTGCTCGAGACCTGGGGCCGAGACCCGGTAGAGGCTGGCCAAGTCGACGAGCTGACCCGGGCCGCAGCGACGCGGCCAACCGTCGTGCCGGTCCTGCTGTCGATGGCCGGCTACGCGCCCGGCGTCGTGGAGAAGCTGCAGGCCGCCGGCCATACCGGCGTCGTGCTGCTCGACGGGCAGCATGTCGAGGCGATGCTGGGTGAGCTCATCGGCCCGATCGAACTCCTGGCCGAGGTTGCCGAACGGGCGCAGTTCCACAACCAGCCACACACCGGCGTGACGGAGCTGCTGACGTCCGGCACGCTTCCAGAACCGCCGGTGTTCGTGACACCGGATCGGCTGCCGCCACCCTGGCCACTGCTGGACGATGCAGCGCCGGGAGCCCTGGTCCAGCATCTCCTCAGCGGCGTTGCCCCGTGGCCAGACGCATGGGGATATACCGCCGCGGACCGCGACCGCGGTCTGATCACCGTCCCAGACGGCATCCTCGACCTGGACCTCAAACGGGGCTCCACCAACTGGCTTGTCCCGGTGCGCGGATGCCGCGGCAACCCGCTCCTCGCCGCGGACGGCGCAATCCTTACGGTGTGCGGCGGCGCCGTGATCCGCTGGAAAGACGAGATGTTGACCCTGGTCGGAGGCGGATTCGCTGACGCGCTGGCGTTGCTGCCCGGGCCCGGTGGCGAGCCGTGGATGCTGTCAGGGTCCGGCGCCGCGGGCACTCTGACGCTGACCCGGCTCGGCGACACGCTCGGTGCACAGCACCCGCACCGCGTCGAGTTCGGGGCCGTCGTCCACACCGCAGGATGGCTCGACGGGCTCCGCTTCTTCCTCGCCGCCAGCGGACACTCCGCAGTCGTCGACCTCGCCCGCAGCACCCTCGTGCGGCGCGAGGACTGGATCGAGACACCGCACCATCATCCAGGGCATATCGTCGTCACGAACCCGCATACCGTGATCACCGCCTCGCCGTCAGGCCGCGGGCTTGGCGCGACGCTGTACCGCACCGACACCACCACCCGAGCCAGCGAACTCGTCGCTGACATCCCCACCAACCGCGTCAACGGGCTGACCACCGACACCGATGGACGGCTCGTCCTCCTCGGCGACGTCCGCGGCAACGACTTGCTGACGCCACACCCTGTCCTCATCGCGGTACACCCGCCGCAGCTGAGCCCGCGACCCGTAGGCCCGGCGGCGGCACCGACACCACACGGCAGCACGACGCCAACCCCGCGACGACCGAGCTCGACCAGCGCCACCGTCATGTCAGCCCCGGACCCCGTGACGGTGCCAACCGAAGCGCCCGATCCCTACGCCCCGGTCCGACTCGCCGCCCGCGGCAACCGCGGCGACTACGCCCTCGACCATCGACCCATCAACCGAGGCGGTCAGGCAATCGTTTTCGGCGCCACCCACAAACCCACCGGGATCCGCGTCGCGCTCAAACGCCTGCAGTTCACGAACCGTGACGCCACCGCACGGATGCGCCGCGAGGTCGACGCCGCCCAACGCTTCGGCAGCCACCCCCACGTCATGCCGATCCTGGACTACGGCCCCGGCCACGACTGGTTCGTCATGCCGCTCGCCGACGACTCCGCCCAGACCGTCGCCCCTGAACTCGCCAACGAGGCAACGCTCCGTGACCTCGTCACCGCCATCTGCGAAGCACTCCGCGAACCGCACGCTCTCGGCTGGATCCACCGCGACCTCAAACCAGACAACATCCTCCGCATCAGCGGCCGATGGCTGGTCGCCGACTGGGGCCTCGGACGACGCCCCAGAGGCCAGACCACCGACCCGCAACGAACCCAGATCGGAGGCATGTTCGGCACCGAAGGCTTCGCCGCGCCAGAACTGTCTGTCAACGCCCACACCGTCCCCGCACAGACCGACATTTATGCCATCGGACAGATCATCGGCTGGGCCCTGACCGGCCGCTGGCCGCTCGCGAACGTTCCGCTCCTGCCGCCGAGCGGGCCGTGGCTAGCTCCCGCCGAAGCGGCAACGCGCTGGAACATCAAGGACAGACCCGCCACCGTCGACGAACTCCTCGCATTGATCCCGACAGACGCCGACATTCCCCTGACCACGACCATCGACGAGCAGTAGCCGGGAAAGTCACCAACTTCCGACATTCGCCAGTGGCGTCCGCTGACACCAGCCACATCCCGGCATCCCGGGCCCGTTCAGCCCGGACCCGATGGTGCACGTCCTTCCACGGGCGCGGACTCGCGACACAGCATGTGTTGCGCCGGGACGAGCAGCAGCCGCGCCCTGGACCGCTATCGCCGCGGAAGCTGGCCGAGAGACCCGGGAACGTGCTGCGGCTGCATCGACTCTCTTACCGATGAAGCCACCCTGCCGATTCACTCTTCCGGGGACTGCCGTCTATGCGGTTGAGGTCGTACGCTGAGCTGGCTACGCTACCGGCATGTGCACACGCTTCCGGCGTGTGTGCTGGCTTTTTGTGTCAAGATCCCCCCTTCGACACACATTCGTTGCACACATGCCACATCTGACGGGCGAGTGTTCGGGTGCCTTCCGACATTCGCCTGTAGCGTTCACGCGACGTCCGTCGGGTCCCCGCGAAGGCGGGTGGACCTCATGACGGGCTCCACGATCCCGGCGGTGATTCCGTCCTCGACGGCACCGCAGGCCCAGCGATCAACATCGTCCGGGACAGCGACGCGTGCTGCCCATGGCTCAACTCCAGGCCCGACGCACCCGCTCAACGGTGTACGGGTTCGCCGCCGTCGACAACCGGGGCAGGATCGCCGATGGTGCCCTGTTCCGCGCGCTGGGCTGGCTCTGCGGGTGCCGACTAATCATCCGGCCAGGTCACGGCCTTGATCGGCAATCTCTGGCACGACCGCCGACCGCCCCCGCTGGCTTCATGTGGACAGGGGTGGACGGCATAGGATCTGTCGTGCTGCTGCGCCTGGCCTACCTCGCCGCGACCAACGCCTTCGCCCTGCTGCGCTTGCTGCCGATGAGTGACCGGGACAAAGACATCGAGATCCTTGCCCTGCGGCATCAACTGCTCGTCCTGCAGCGCCAGGTCGGCAAGCCCACGTTCACGAACGCCGACCGCGCTGTCCTCGCCGGCCTGCTCCACCACCTCCCGGTGAAGAAGCTGCAGCAGCTCCTGCTGCTGGTCCGCCCGGACACGATCCTGCGCTGGCACCGCGACCTGCTCAAGCGGCGCCACGCTGCGACCTGTGTGCCGAAGCGACGCGGGCGCCCACCCACCGTCCGCTCGATCCGCACCCTGGTCCTGCGCCTGGCCAGTGAGAATGCCTCGTGGGGTTACCGCCGCATCCACGGCGAACTCGCCGCCCTGGGCATCAAGGTCGCCGCCTCCACCGTCTGGGAGATCCTCAAAGAACACGGCATCCCACCCGCTCCCGAACGACAGAGCACCACCTGGGCCGCCTTCCTGCGCAGCCAAGCAGAAGCGCTGCTCGCCTGCGATCTCTTCGAGACCCGCACCCTGACCGGAGCGCGCCTGTACGTCTTCGCCGTCATCGAGCACTCAACGAGGCGCATCCGGATCCTGGGCGCCACCGCACACCCCACCGCGGACTGGATCGTTCAGCTCGGACGCAACGTCGTGATGGACCTGGAAGAGGTGGGAAGCAGGGCCAGGTTCTTGATCCGTGACCGAGACTCAAAGTTCACGGCCGCCTTCGACGCCCTGCTGACCGACACCGGACTGACGGTCATCACTACCGGCATACGGATACCCCGAATGAACTCCATCATGGAACGCTGGATACTGAGCTGCCGCAAGGAGCTCCTGGACCGCACCTTGATCTGGAACCAGCGCCACCTCCTGCACGCGCTCCGCGAGTTCGAGACCTTCTACAACTGCCATCGCCCGCACCGAACCCTGGGCCAAGCCGCGCCGCTACGCCCATTACCCGAACCGATCAGCCTGCCAACGCAAATCAGGCACCTGGAAGTCCGCCGGCGAGACCGACTCGGCGGCGCCCTTCACGAGTACCAACGTGCCGCCTGACCAGGCCGAATGATTAATCGGCACCCGCAGTGCCCGTCGGGGGCGAACGCGGCCGCCCACGCCGTGGTGGACCAGTCCCGCCGAAGCCTGTCGTCGATGGGCGTCACAGCGCCGCCGGCCAGGTCGACCAGGACGTACTGCGCCGGCGGGCCGGCGGTCAGGTAGCCGTCGCCGGCCTGCAGCACCAAGACGGCGCCGTTGTCCGGCCGCCAGGCCACCACCTGCGCGCAGCAGCTCGTCGCGCTGCCGACGTAGTCGCGGCTGCGGCCGGTGCGCAGGTCGGTGACCAGCAGCCGCCACCCGGGCGGGTCGCCGGCCTCGACGGTCTCCGCGAGCAGGTTGCCGTCCGGCGACAGCTGCACGTCCTGCCCGGCGCGCCCGCCGTGGTCGGGGAAGCGCAGCGCGCGGTAGTCGCCGTTGCGGCCGAGCACGGCGAGCCTGCTGCTCTCACCCTCGAAGACGTCCTCGTCCAGTCCCAGGCCGTCGCCGCCGAACAGGACCGAGGCCGCGCCCGGCGGCGCCATCTCGACCGTCGCCTGCCAGAAGTATGGCAGCTCGACGCTGCGCGGGACGGCAGCGCCGCCGGGTTCGGCACCGGGACCGGGACAGCACGGCCACGACTGCACCGAGCAGCGCCACCGCGGCGACGGCGACGATCCGGCGCCGGTGCCGAACCCGGCCGCGGGTCACGTCGACGACGGCGACGGTGATGGCGTCCGCGATGGGCGGTTGCCGAGCTGTGTCGCGTAGGCCTCCACGTCCCAGGAGGTGACGGTGGCCTCCGCGTCGAAGATCACGGTGTAGGGGCCGCCTTCGTGGGGGTTGTCGTCGTGGCGGAAGGGCGGGAAGAAGTTGCTGTCGAGCAGCCACTTGCCGGTGCATTGCGGCACTTTGCCCCACTGGTTGAAGGCCTTCCCGCGCACGCTGAACGACAGCGTGCCGGTGCCGGAGCACCGCGCCCGGAAGCGGAAGTCCCATTCACCGGAGGGCATCGGCTGCTCCAGCATGATGCCCTCCAGGTGCAGGGAGTCGGTCATCGTCGAGTGCCACTCGCCGACCAGTTTCTCGTACGACGCGGGTGTCTGATCCGTTGTCGGCACCGGCACCGGCACGGGCGGCGGCTGCACGGGCTTGCCGCACGCCGTCAGCGCGACGAGCGAGACAAACGCGACCGACGCAAGAGTTCGCATGTTCCTCCGAACGTGCACAGCAGGAGATCCTAGGTGGACGGGTGGAGCGTCAGCTACCGCTGGAGATGTTGGCGATCTCGCGGTCGTTGAGGATGCCTTGGTACAGGTGGACGTCGTCGATCGCGCCTGTCGGGCTCGTAAATCCGGTTGGGGCTGTGACGTGCGATTTTGTGTGGAGTCTGCCCGGCGGTACTAGCGGCGACAATCGAGGTCATGACCGCTTCGCTGGTGTACCTGCTCCTACGCCAGATTCTGCAGATGCTCACCCAGCTCGCCCGCGACGGCGGCGCGAAAGGCGTCGAACTGCTCGTGTTGCGCCATCAGGTGGCGGTCCTGCGCCGACAGGTCCACCGCCCCGACCTGCAGCCCGAGGACCGGGCGGTGCTGGCCGCGCTGTCGCGACTACTGCCCCGACCGCAATGGTCGGCGTTCTTCGTCACCCCGGCCACGTTGTTGCGCTGGCACCGGGAGCTGATCGCACGGCACTGGACCTATCCGCACGCACGACCCGGCCGGCCACCCATCGACCGGGAACACCGCGACCTGGTCCTGCGTCTGGCCGCGGAGAACCCGACATGGGGCCACCGCCGAATACAGGGGAGAGCTGGCTCGCCTTGGCTACCGGATCGCGGCCAGCACGGTCTGGAAGATCCTGCACCGGGCCGGCGTCGACCCGGCACCCCGCCGGACCGGACCCACCTGGCCGCAGTTCCTCACCGCACAGGCCCACACGATCCTGGCCTGCGACTTCTTCACCGTCGACACCGTGCTCCTCAAACGCATCTACGTGCTGTTCTTCGTGCGCCGTGAGGCGCTTGTTGATCGTGTGGAGGTGAGAGACCTGCACCGCTGTCCTGTCGTAGCAGGGTGGTGAAGCTGAGGGCAGCCCGAG
>NZ_JBFAIC010000035.1:0-110928 GCF_040654515.1 Dactylosporangium sp. NPDC050688 | reverse complement strand
CGCAGCCCCTCGAGGTACTGGTCGCCGCTACGGGTCATCGGGCGCTCCCGTTGGCGGTGAGCGGGGCGGTGAGAGGCATGCGCGTCGTCTCCTGTGCGTGGGTTTGACTGGTTGGAGGGCTTGGTAGCCGCGCCGGTGGCGCGCCGGCGGTGCTCGGCACAGGCCCGCAGGCCCATGCCGAGCGGGTTCACGCCGAGAATCGGGCGGATCGACGCGAACCCTGGCGCATGGCGGCACATCATTTCCTTAAGCTGTCCGGCTTGCCGCAGGCCGGCATCGTCGTGGCGACGACCCCCGTACGCTACGGTATAGTAGAAGGCTAGCTTACTTAAGTACAGTAACCAAGGCTCTTTCCATCGGTCCCCAAGGCCCGCTACGGCTTGCGGACAATGTGCATCGGCGGCGGCCAAGCCCCGGTCGCCGTCTTCGAACGGGTCACCGCGTGAACGGGGTCCTGCTCGACATCGACGGGCCGGTCGCCCGGGTCACCCTGAACCGGCCTGATCGCGGCAACGGCGTCACGGACGCTCTCGCCGCCCGGCTGCACGAGGTCGCCGCTGAGGTGGGGGCCCGCCGGGATGTGCGGACCGCCACCTCGGCGCGGGCGTCAGCGGCGACTACGGCATCACGTGGCTGCTGCCGGCCCTGCTCGGTAAGGTCCGGGCAAGTGAGCTGCTGCTGTTGTGGAGAAGCTCGACGCGAAGACGGCGCTGCGGGTGGGACTGCTGGCCCAGGTCGTGCCCGGTGCGGCCTTGCCGGTCGCCAGGTGCCCTTCGCGCTCGTTTGCCGGCGGTCGGGAAGGTCAGCGCGTACGGGATGACGACGGCCCGCACGGCGGGGCCGGTGTAGACGGCGGTCACCTCCTCGTACGGCTTGGGGACACACCGAGTGGGCCGGCGGCGCGTCCGCGTCCTCCTACGCCCCGCGCTACCCGTCCAGCCCGGTGGCGCTCCCAGCCGCCAACCGGCTCCTGGTCACCGCGCTCTTGTCTCCCTGACCCGCCGCGCTTCCGCCGTCACCACGCGAAGCGGCGGCGCTTGCGGCCGGTCATCCGCTCCGCTGCGGAGACGCCCCGGCGCAGCAGCCGCGTGGCGCGCGTCGACCCGCGGCGCGCCTCCATCCGGTCGCTGACCTTCTTGGCCGCGGCGATGGCGAGCGGCACCGCGATCGCGGCCACCGCCCACCGGGCGATCATCTTCGGCAGCATGGTCGTCCTCCCGTACACGTCGTCAAACGTTCACCGGACGGATACCCTCCGCTGCCCGGAACCAACCGCACCCGGCCCTACGAGCCGATCTTGCGCATCGCCCCGAGCGCCGCCCATCGACTGGCTTCGGCGGCCCGATCTGCGTGAACGCCCGCAAGGTCGACCCCGCCGGCTTCCGGGACAACGCGGAATCCGACGGCGCCATGCTTATGTAGCAGTGGATCAGTGACGACCCCCGCCGTGGCCTTCAGCTACTGACCGGGTCGCCGGCCCGCCGGCCGGTGCGGCGTGCAACCCTGTCACGGTGTCCGCCCGTCTGGAAGGTATGCGTTTTGCGATCTTCGGCCTGCCGGCCGCCGTGGTGGTGCTGCTGGTCACGGTGACCGGCGACAGCATCACCGTGACACGGCCCGCGCAGCCGGCGCCGGCCGTGTCCGCCGTCCCGGTCGCCGCCGCGCCCCTGCCCAGCCCCACCACGTCGGCGTCCCCGTCACCCAGCCCGACCTTCCATGACGGCGACGGGCGCTTCGGCGCCTTCATTACGACGGGGAGCCAGGCGGTCGCCCTGACCTTCGACGACGGGCCGGACCCGATCAACACCCCCAAGCTGCTGGCCATGCTGCGGGAGCGGCACATCCACGCCACGTTCTGCATGGTCGGATTCCGGGTCCGCGACCGGCCCGACCTCGTCCGGGCCATCCACGCCGACGGGCACACCCTGTGCAACCACTCGTGGCAGCACCTGCTGAACCTCGCCCAGCGCGACGACGCTTACATCGACTGGGATCTCAGGCACACCAACGACATGATCCGCGCGGCGGTCGGCACGGACGTGCCGGTCCGGTACTTCCGCGCGCCCGGCGGCAACTTCACGCCCGCCCTCGTGGCGAAGGCGCGCTCGCTGGGCATGGACTCGATCTCCTGGGACGTGGACCCGCGCGACTGGGAGCACATCCACGACAGCGGTGCGTCGGCGCACATCTCCCGCGTGGTGAGCCACGTGAAAGGCCACACGCGCCCAGGCTCGATTGTGCTGTCGCACGACAACGGCCAGCCGAACACCATCACCGCCTACCAGTACCTGCTGCCCTGGCTCCAGGAACGCTTCACCCTGGCGGGACTGCCCGCCGCCGGGCTGTGACGTTCACAAAAGGGCTGTGACGGTCGCGACGGGTAGGTATCCGCTGCGCGTTCGTCACGTTGCGGTCCCACAGTTGCAGCTGGGTGCCGTTGGTCGTGCTGCTGGAAGGGTCGTCCAGGCAGCGGCCCGACTGCGGGGGTGCGCAGAATGGCTCAGTGAGGTGATCTCGGCGAGATTGGCTTACGCGCCTGTGAGCGGACTGGGTATGTCAATCCCCTGACGTCGTCGGGTACAGCCGGGTCATCGCCCGGAGCGTTGCGGTGATGCGCGCGACCAGTTCGGGAGGGGCGAGTGCCTGCGCGTCCGCGCCGAGCCGGAGCAAGCCGGCTGCGGCGTGGTCCACGCTTTCCAGCGGGATGGTGACGCGTCGCCAGCCGTCCGGGTCGGCGGGTGTGAGGGTGCGCGCCGCCAGCCGGCCGGCCCGCGGGCCGAGGACGTCGGGCAGGGCGGCGATCCCGGCGGGCGACAGACGCACCACGGCGACCTCGGCCGTTTCGGCCCGCTCGTACCGTTCGACATGTGCCTGCCAGAATCTGGTCAGGTCGAAGCCGTCCGGGCGGACGAACCGCTCCGGCAGCCGCCGCAGCTCGACGATGGCGGAGACCCGGTAGGTGCGCGGCTCACCGTGCCCGGCGGCGATCAGGTACCAGACTCCCGCCTTGAGGACGAGCCCCAGCGGCTGCAGCCGCCGGCCGACCACACCGGGCCTGGGCGCCCAGCGGCGGTACCGGACCTCGATGACCTGGTCCTGCCAGAGCGCCTCCGCGACGGCGAGCAGGTGCGGCACCGCGTCCGGCTCCCGGAACCAGCCCGGCGCGTCGAGGTGGAAGCGCTGCCGGATCCGATTCGACGCCTCCCGGTACGGGGTGGGCAGCGCCGCCATCAACTTGAGTTCCGCGGCGGCCACTTGGGCACCGAGCCCAAGCTCGGCGGCCGGCTGCGGCATGCCGGTCAGGAACAGCGACTCGGCCTCGTCCGCGGTCAGCCCGGTCAACCGGGTGCGGTAGCCGTCCATCAGCTGGTACCCACCGGTGGGTCCCTGCTCGGCGTAGATCGGCACGCCCGCCGCGGCCAGCGCCTCGACGTCGCGGTAGACGGTCCGGGCGGTGACGCCGAGCTCCGCGGCAAGCTGTGCGGCGCTCATCCGCCCGCGGTTCTGCAGCAACAGCAGCAGGGACAGCAACCGGCTCGCACGCACCGGGACAGTCTTCCAGACCACTGACAGAAGATGTCAGGGGTAGCGTCCCATGATCGCCGCATGAACGACTTCGACTTCATCATCGGCTCGTGGAACGTGACCAACCGGCGCCTCAGGACGCTCTTCGCCGGCAGCGACGAATGGGACCACTTCCCGAGCACCGTGACCAGCCAGAGCATCTTCAACGGTGCCGGCAACACCGAGGAGATCGTCTTCCCGACACTGGGCAGCCGCGGCTTCTCGCTACGCCTGTTCGACGTCGAACGCAAGGGGTGGTCGATCTACTGGGCGAGCAGCACCACCGGCCTGCTCTACCCGCCGGTGGTCGGCACCTTCACCGATGGCCGCGGCGACTTCTACGGCGACGACACCCATGAAGGAAGGCCGATCAAGGCGCACTTCATCTGGTCGGACATCACCCCCACCTCGGCGCGCTGGGAGCAGGAGTTCTCCGCCGACGGCGGGCACACGTGGGAATCCAACTGGGTCATGGAGTTCACCCGTGTCTGACCCGTGGCCCCGCGGCACAACTTCCCGACTTCGTGGCGGTCGGCGCCACCACAGTGGATGGTCGGGCGCGACCGAGGTCGCGGTGCTGTCCTGACCGGCGCGGAGTCGGCAAGCGGCAGGTGCCGAGCAGCGATCCCCTGCGGTGACGTCCCAGCGCCGCGGAACCCCGCGGTGTACCTTGAGGACATCCGTGCGGCGATGGTGCAGGCGCCGAGGTTCGCAGCGCCGCGGCCTACCTGCAGGCATTCGTGCTCTGCGGCATCAGCACGGTCCTGCTCACCCGGCATACCTGGCGGCGACCGGATATCGGCGAGGCTCTGCTCCGCCGTGTCGACGAGGGCTGGGTCGACGGCGTCCATCAACCGGCGGTACACCTCCCGCGCCGCGTCCTTGAGCACGAACGCGATCGCGGCCGTGATGACCAGCCCCACGACCGGGTCCGCCCACCGCCAGCCGATCGCCACACCGCCGGCGCCGAGGAGCACGGCGAGGGAGGTAAACCCGTCGGTCCGGTTCTGGTAGAAGATCGCGTTCACGATCTCCCGCAGCTCGAAGCGACCCTGATGCCCCGAGAGCGACGGGTGCCGGACCTTCGGGCTGGACGAGTCGAGGGTTACCCGTAGCGGGCCGTCCAGTCGGCCACGTCCGGCGGATAGCGGCGGCGTTGTGGCCGTCGGTTAAGATGCGGGGCTCTGCCGGTGAACAGGAGATCGTCGATGGGCGTTGTCGCGGGGCCACGTACGCGAATGCCGCTGGTGATTGCGGTGATCGTCGGTCTGATAGCCGTCGTGGTGACGTACGTGGTGCTCCGTCGCGACCCCGGGGAGGCGGGCGCCGACAAGCGAGCCGGCTGTGAACCCATCGAGGTCAGTTCGTCGACCGAGAAGGCCGACCTGATGATCGAGTTGGCCCGCCGGTACAATGCCTCCGACACACTGTACGGCGGCAAACGGTGCGCATCGGTGACCGTGCACCGGCTCACGTCCGGCGCGGCGGCGGAGGCGCTTGGCTCCGGATGGGATGAACAGCGCGACGGTGGGCCGGCACCGCAGGTGTGGACGCCCACCGCATCGTTGTGGCTCCAGTTGGCCCGCCACCGGGAGACCACCGGCGGCAAGCAGGTGGTGCCAGCGGCCGGCACGCAAATGCCGTCGATCGCGCAGAGCCCGTTGGTCATCTCGATGCCGAAGCCGATGGCCGAGGCGTTCGGCTGGCCGAACCGTGAGTTCGGGTGGAGCGACGTGCTGGCGCTGGCGTCCGATCCGCAGGGGTGGGGCCGGTACGGCCATCCCGAGTGGGGGCGCTTCTCCTTCGGCAAGGACAACCCGCACCGGTCCACGTCCGGCTTTGCCGCGACGGTGGCCACGTACTACGCGGCGACCGGCCTGTCCCGCGAACTGACTGCGGCCGATCTCACCCAGCCCAATGTGATCAACTTCGTTCGCGGGGTCGAAGCCGGCGTCCTGCACTACACCGACGATGCGGTGAAGTTCCTCGCCAACTTGGCCGAAGCCGACGCCAAGGGCGCCGCGATGTCGTACGTGAGCGCCGTCGTGCATCAGGAGCAGCTCACCTTCCTCTACAACAAGGGCAACACCACCGGCGACCCGAAGGTGAAAGGCAGGGCGCCCACGGTGCCGCTCGTGCCGATGGTGCCGCGGGACGGCACGCTGATGCTCGACCACCCGTACGTGGTGCTGCCTTCGGCCAGTGACGCACAACGGGAAGCAGCCGCGGACTTCCTCGCGTTCCTGCAGCAACCGGCCCAGCAGGCCGCGTTCGCGGCGATGGGCTTCCGCGACCACCAGGGCAACGCCGGCCCCGAATTGGCGCAGACCCTGCGGATCCCGGCCGGGCAGCAGCTCAGCCTGATCCAGTCACCCGTCGGAGAGGTCCTGGACAAGATCCTCGCCGGCTGGGACGACCTGCGGAAGAAGGCGAGGGTGCTGCTCGTCCTCGACGTCTCGGGCTCGATGAAGGAAAAGGCGGCCGGTGACATCAGCAAGCTGGAAGCCGCGAAGAACGCGGCGATCGCGAGCCTCGACCTGCTGCATCCCGACGACGAGGTGGCACTGTGGACGTTCTCGGGGCAGCGACCGAACGGTGCGCAGCCCTACACCGAGCGGCTGCCGATGTCGCGCATCCGTGACGCGAAGCAGCAACTCACCGACATCATCCGGGCGCTGAGCGCCGATGGCGGCACGGCCTTGTACCACACGACCCGGGCCGCCGACGTGTACATGCGGGGACGGCTGGACGCCGACCGCATCAACGCGGTCGTGCTGCTCACCGATGGGCGCAACGAGTATCCGGCCGACAACGACCGGGCGAAGCTGCTCCGCGACCTGGACGGGTCACGCCTGGAGAACTCGATTCGCATCTTCGGTATCGCCTTCGGCGAGGAGGCCGACCTGGACACGCTCGAACAGATCGCGAAAGTGTCGCGGGCAGCCGCCTACGACGCGCGCGACCCGGCCAGCGTCGACAAGATATTCAGCTCGGTGCTGAGTAATTTCTAGCGGGCAATGCCCGACAGCCGCGTCTTCAACGGTCGAACACGATACCGAGGGCCACCCGCACCGTATGCACGATCACGGTGACCACGGCTCCCGCAATCAGCCCGGCCGCCGCACTCGCACCGGCGAGGCCGCCGATCATGCCGCTCAGGGCACCCAGCAGCACGGCCGCTGCCACACTCCACGGATCGGTGAGGTGGCCGCGGATCGATCGCCCCCGCTCCGGTTCGACGGCCTCGTCGACGCTCGACGCGCGGCCTGCCGTCGTCGAGGCCGGCGATAGCTGCATGATCTGCTGCGGCGAGCCCTGCGGCACGGATGACGGGCCAGCGGCCGTTCCACGCGCTTGCGCAACGGACACCTGCGACCCGGCACCGGCGGGCAGCCTCATCGTGACACCGGTCGGCGTGTGTTCCTCGCACGCGTCGAGCAGGACCAGTGAACCCTCCGCCACCACGAGCTCGGGCTGCTCCAGAACCGTCGGCGGCATCCCGAACGCGCGGTGCAGCAGCGTCGCAACGAGTGGGACGCGGCTCGACCCGCCGACGAGGAAGATGCCGCCGACGTCTGACAGCCCGATGCCCGCGCTCCGCACCGCGACGCGGGTGACCGCGACCGTCCGCGCGATGACCGGTTCGGCGAGCTGCTCGAACTCGTCCCGGCTCACCGGAACGGTGTCGTCGAGGACCGGCAAGTGCACCAGCGTCTGCGAACGCCGGCTCAACGACTCCTTGGCCAGCCGAACGTCATTCCACAGCTGCCACCGGGCACGACGGTCGGCGGCGGTGGCCGGTCGCAGCAACCGGTCCCAAGCGTCCGGGGCCCGCTGCGCGATCAGCCGGCCCAGGTGCTCCACCAACGCGGCGTCCAGATCCAGGCCACCCACCTCGGGCAGCCCTTCACTGGCCAGTACCGTCAGCGCTCCTGCGGGGCCGCGCCGAACCACACCGGCGTCGAACGTGCCAGCCCCGAGGTCGTACACCACCGCGCACTGACCCGCGCCGACCCGGCCGACCTGGCCGAGGAAGTAGGCGGCGGCAGCGATCGGCTCCGACACCAGTATCGGGCTCGGCAGGCCGGCACGGACGGCCGCAGCGGTCAACCGGCTCAACCGCGACGTGCCCCAGGTCTCCGGATGCGTGACCACGACACGATCCGGGGTCTGGCCGACGACCTGCCGCGCCTCCGACGCCACACGTCCCAGCACGGCGGCGACCAGGTCGACCACGTCGGTCTCGTAGCCGCCGAGCAGAACGATCCCGTCTGCCATCCTTCGCTTCGGGTTGGGCTCGTACCGATCCGGATACACCCCCGCCGACCGCACGGCTTCGGCACCGGACAACACGTCGCCGGGGCCTTCCAGGAGTACCGCCGACGGCAGCAGCGGTGACCCATCGAAGAGCAGGGAACGTGCTTCACCGCCGCCGCGACGCACCATGGCCACGGTGTTGAAGGTGCCGAAGTCAATCGCGAGCAGCACGCCGTAAGCCATCGTTGCAGCGTACGCGGCGCCCGCACTTCCGTCCCGCCTTGATCGGTGCGTCCTGGTGGCTCGGGCGCGTTCAGAATGACGCGGGAGTACGTGACGAGCACGCCTGACACGATGGGCAACGGCTGGCCAGACCGGCGCGACGAAGTCGCCATCCAGGTGTGCGACGGCGGCGGCGCCGTGTCCGGCCAGGGCCTGGAAAATCGGTGTACCGCAACAGCTTCAGCGGCGATCATTGATCCGTGCGTACTCCACGGCAGTTCCCGCTGCAGCTCGGCGCCCCCGGCACCGCGCCGGAGACGCTGCTGCCCATCGTCGTCACGGTCGACGACGCCGACTCCCCGCGCGACGTCATCGACGCCCTCGCACTGACCTCGTTCGTCACCGGCACCCAGCCGCACGCCGTCACCAAAGACCTCAACAACGTCCGCGACGATGCGACCCTCCTCCCGCCAGGTGTACTGGTGCTGCGCACGACCATCAACGAGACCGAACGCGCCAGCCTGGCCACCGGCGACGGCTGGACCCTGCGCGCGGTGCACTGGCCGCGCAACAAGACCGCCACGGTGTCGGTCACCGCGACCAGCACGGAACTCGGCAAAAAGATCATCGCGTCGGCGATCGACGGGATGACCGAAGAGCCGCCACCGCTGGAGAAGGCCGTCTCGATGGGCTTCTGGTACGCCTCGGCGAACGGCCCGCAACGCAACCCGCGGCCCATCACCGCCGGTCCGTGGTCCGACATCCGCAACAACTACGCCCGCACCGCCGCGACGCAGTTCGACAAGCTGGTCGGGGTCGACCGCACCTCGGTGCGCGGCCGGCTCCTGCTGCTGCACGGACCACCGGGCACGGGCAAGACCACAGTGCTGCGCGCGCTGGCCCACGAGTGGCAGGACTGGTGCCAGTTCGACTGCGTGCTCGACCCCGACTCGCTGTTCAGCAGCCCTGCCTACCTGATGGAGGTCGCGCTCAACCGGGCCGGCGACTGTTCGTGCCCGGACAAGAAGCACGAGAAGTGGCGGCTGCTCCTGCTCGAAGACTGCGACGAGCTGATCCGCGGCGAGGCCAAGCAGCACACCGGGCAGGCGCTGTCCCGGCTGCTCAACCTGACCGACGGTTTGCTCGGTCAAGGTCGTAAGGTCCTGGTGGCGATCACCACCAACGAGGATCTCGCCCGGCTGCACCCGGCTGTCGTCCGGCCGGGCCGCTGCCTGGCCCGGATCGAGGTGCCTGCGTTGCCGTTCGGCGAGGCGGCAGGCTGGTTGGGCACGTCAGCCGGCATCCCAGCCGACGGCGCGACCCTCGCCGAGTTGTACGCACTGCGTGACGGCTTCGACACGACGGTCGAGCGCGAGCCGGCCCTCAGCGGCCAGTACCTGTAAACGCAGCAGCGTGGCCGGGGTGACCAAGAACGCGGACCATCGGGCTCGGGCAGCAGCCGCGACGACGACGCCGGCACAACCCGATCTTCAGGCTGCAGAGCCGGGCGGTGAACCTGCCGGCGCAGTATCGCCACCTGGTGCCGCAACACGAGCAGCTCGACGTCCTTGGCGCCGCCGTCGCGGGTGAGCTGGGTCAGCATCTGCAAGGCCTGGCGTAGCAGCAGGTACACCAGCGAAGCGGTCATGACCTCAATCGTCGCCCCAGTCGGGGAGGCAGACGTCGGACAAAGCCGCACGTCACAGCCCGAACCGAATTTACGAGTCCAACACGTTCGTCATCCTCGACGGCAGGTGCTGCCCACGCGCAGTCACAGCGTGCCGTCGCGGGTCCTGCGTGCAGCATCCGGACGGCAGTACAGGCCGCGGTGGCGATGACACGTTCGCGCCGCCACCACCGCGGGCCGGTCAGGTTAGGTCCACCACAGGGACTTGTCCACCTCGGTCGCCTCGATTGCAGTGGAGTTCCTCATAAGCACCGCATGGAACTGCCCGCTGTCACAGAGCCGCCCGTAGAACCACGCGGCGATCGCCCCGGGGTCGTCGGACGGGATCGCGTCCACCGAGAACTCGAACTGGTAGGACTCGCACCGGCCGAAGTCACCAGGGTCGCAGAACATCCCGGCGAGCCAGAACTCGGTGCCGCGCTCGTCCACACCGTGCCCGGAGATGCTTTCCCCGTCTCCGCCCATCCGGACGAGCCGGACCCCGAGCACCTCGCTGAGCGCCGGTAGCAGCGCGGCGAGTTCCTCAGTCGTCCGGGTCCGGCTATCGACCGGCGAGACGGCGAAGGCCCATTCACCCATCGAGCACCCCCACGGTCAGCATACGAGCCAGTCCCAGCCCTTGCAGTTCAGCCCCGTCTGGAAGTCGATGGTCTGGGTCGGCGCCATCCAGTCCTTGCCATAGATCTTGATCTCTGTCAGCGTGGTTGGGCTGACCGGCGTCAGTGGGTCGTCCGTCCCGCGTCGCCGGGATCGACGTGCCGGCCATCGCGACCTCGACGGACGGGCTGCCTTCGTCGGCCAGCTCAATCAGCAGAGCACCGGGCTTGTAACCCGGAGGGTGCGGGTGCGAGGCCCGCCACGCTGGCATGGCCGCGAACACCGACCCCACCCCGGACCCGTCCACGTCCCCGACGGGTGCACCGACCGGCGTCAACCTCGGCTACGCCGTGGACCAGCTGGCGCAGGCGCTCGTCACCGCGACGACGCACGAGGACACTGACACGCGCCGCCGCGCCGACCGCCGCATGGAGCGGTGGGGCGCCGTGCTACGCGGCGTCCTG
Organism: Dactylosporangium sp. NPDC050688; assembly: GCF_040654515.1. Lineage (NCBI taxonomy): Bacteria > Bacillati > Actinomycetota > Actinomycetes > Micromonosporales > Micromonosporaceae > Dactylosporangium > Dactylosporangium sp. NPDC050688. The sequence goes on along the minus strand of NZ_JBFAIC010000035.1, from coordinate 100,137 downwards.
GACGGGAAGCTGACGATCGGATCCCGCACACCGGTCAAGGACCTGCCGGCGTGGGTCACGCCGGGGGTCGTCCGGGGTGGCTTCGCGACCGGGTCGGCGGCCGCCGAGGGCCCGTTGCTGCCGCACGAGCAGGCGCTCGCCACGAGGATGCGTGTTGCCGCCGACCGGGCGGAGCTGTTCCGCCACCACCTGAGCAAGCACGGCCTGACCGAGCTGTGGACGCTGCTGGACACCGGCGCTCGTGGACGGCTCCGACCGGGTCGGCGCCCTGGAGATCACCGCCGGCCGGGGTCCGCGGCCAGGCAGACACCCGTTCGGGCGCCGATGACGACGGGCTGCTGCGGCGGTTGCAGACCCTGACCACCCTGCTGGCCGTGTTGATCGTGGCCCGGCGGCCGTACGGCGATGTGCCGGATCGGTCGCCGCGGATGTACCTGGACGCAGGTGCCCCGGCAGGCCCAATCGGCAGGGGTCAGCGCTCGCCGATCGATGCCAGCGGGATGCCGACGACGGTGCGGCGACCGTCGTACTCGGTGAGGGTCCACACCCGCTTGCCCTGGGGCTGGTAGGTGAGGTCCTCCGGGCCGCCGACGCGCACGCTGGTGTAACGGCTCGACGAGCCGAGCTTCGCGCGGTGGATCCAGGCCGGCAGCCGGTTGAACTCGCTGGAGGTGAGCACGAATGCGGGCCCGTCGCCGATGGTGAGGACGCCGTTGACGTTGGCGCGCGAGGTCACGTAGGCGGCGCTGGAGGTGGTGTCGGGCTTGCCGTCCCGGCCGAGGTTCCAGCGGACGATGCGCGCGTTGGCCGGCTTCGGGGAGTGGACCCCGTCGCGGTCCTCCTTGTACTCGACGGTGACGAGCGAGTCGGGCGTCGTGCTGCGGTCGAGGCTGATCGCCGAGATACGCAGTCCGTCCTTGGCCCGATAGTATCCGACCTGCGGGATCGCGTAGCGGTAGTCCGCCGCGTACGCCTTCTTGTCCAGGATGCCGATCTTCTTGCGCGTGTCGTCGGCCCGGGTGCGCCAGACGTTGTGCAGGTCGAATACCCGGATGGCATCGGTGTCAGCGACGTAGAGCCGGTAGCCGTACCAGGCAACGCCGCCGACGTGGGACTTCGCGGCGTGGAAGCTCTCGCCGTCCTCGTCCGGCACGACGAGCAGCACGTGCCGGTACTCCGGCTTGCCTGCGTCGTCGTAGTTGACGAACGTGATCCGGCTGCCCCGGTTGGTCCCGTCACGCCCCCGGCCGTCGTACCAGGTGGCGGCGATGACCCGGTGGCCGTTCCAGAGGCTGTCGGCGTTGGCGTCCCACGATCCCGTGAGGCCCTGCGGGATCCAGGTCTTGCCGTCGTTGTCCTCGTCGTTCCAGCAGAACTGGACCGAGTCGGCGGTCGGCGGCACCCCGCACCGCGCCTTGGCGCTGTGGTTGGCGTCGCGGAGGACGTCGGTGAGCCGCGCACGGTCAACCCGGCCGTTGAGCTCGTCGACCGCGTTGTCGTACTTCGTCGACTCGTCCGTCAGCTCGTAGCTGCGCACCGATTCGGTGATCTCGGTCGGCTGGAAGTCCACGCGCTCGGCGGCGACGCCGAACGCGGCCACCGCGGTCAGTCCCGCCGTGGCGGCGGGCACGAAGAGATGGTGCATGACAGTTACCGCTTTCGGCTCCGGCGGCTCACGTCGAGCGCGATCGCCGCCACGATCAGGATGGCGATGACGGAGATGATCCATCCGGCCATGTCCATGAAGTCCCCTTCCGATCGGTCGGGTCTGCAACCCGGCTCGATACCCGGGCGACGCCGGGGTAAACACGATCTACCCGGACGAGAAATCGTATTCGCGCTCGACCGCGGCGACATCGCCGCCGGCCCGCCCTCCGGCAACCGCTTCCCGACGATGTATCACGCCGTCGCCAAGGGCACGCCGTACTCGTGGCCGAACCGGTACTGGTACATCGGCTCGGCCGTCTGGTGGGGCGGCGTCACCTACCGTCGCGCCAACGTCCCGGGCGCCACCACCGACACCGGCTTCGGGCTGAAGTTCTTCGAGTGACGCACGGCCGCGAGGTTGCCGGTGCGTGCACGCCGCTGTTCGGGCCGTGCATGCACCGGCGCGGCGGGCGCGGGCGCCACGGGCCAGGCGACGATCGGAATTGGCAACGCGCCACGTCGTGCCCGCCTCGGGGCGGGCGACGCCTGCAGGCTCGGCCGTGACGCTGGCAACCCGCCGCATCCCGCCCGACCTGGTGGTCGAGGCGCCGGGCGAGCGGCTGGGCCCGGCCGCGGTGCCGTGGCCGTCGATCCGCCTGGTCATGCTGACCGGGCGCGGCGGCTTCGCAGCTCGACGGCGTCGGCGGGTTGCGAGCGTGGCCGCCTGCCCGGGCGAGCCCGTCCATGGTGGACTCCGCGGCGACGTCGACGCGGTCACCGCCGGACAGGTCGACGAGCGTGATGTTCAGCTGCATGACACCGCCGGCCGGGTGGGCTCCGGCCCAGTCTGCGACCGGCGGGGCGCCCGGCGGCGGGCCTGGCTCGGACCGTGCGCGCAGCGTCAAGCGGTGTGCATGGATTCCTCGGCGGCGGCACCCGTGCGGTCGAGGAGCTGGGCCAGGAGCCTGTACCTGGGTACCGGATGCAAGCCCTATTCAGGAGGCCCTTGCATCCGGATGACCGGGTCGGTGGGGGCCAGGTGAGCGCGGACGGCCGCGGTGGTGGTTTCCTCGTCGTCGGTACGGTCGATGCCCAAGCCGGTGAGGATGGTCAGGGCGTGCTGCCAGTGTTCGCGGGCTTGTACGTCCTCGCCCCGGGCGCGGTATGCGTGGGCGAGTCCGTCGTGGGCGCGGGCCTCGTCGACGGGCTGGCCCAGCTCGCCCGCCAATGTAAGGGCCTTGTAGTGCTGAGCGACGGCGGTGTCCGGGTCGCCGGTGGCGTACCGTAGTCGGCCCAGGCCCTGCAGAGCTTCGAACTCGTAGTTGCGGTCACCGGTCGCGTGGGCCCGATCGAGGAGCTGCTGGAAGCTGTGTTCGGCCTGCCGGTGCCGGCCTTGCAGTCGCTGGACCTGGGCGAGGCCGGTCAGTGCGTTCAGTTCACCGACGTGGTGGCCGGTGGTCCGGGCCAGGCATGTCGCCGCCTGATAGTGGTCGGCGGCCTGGTCGTACCGGCCATGCATCCGGTGGATCTGGCCGAGGCCGGTCAGTGCGTTCTGCTCGCCGACGCCGTGTCCGGTGGCCCGGGCGATCAGCAGCACCTGCTCGAAAAGGTCGGTCGCCTGGACATACCGGCCCTGCATCCAGTGCAGCCGACCGAGGCCGGTCAGCGCGTCCAGCTCCAGCACGCCGTGTCCGGTGGCCCGGGCACTCAGCAGCACCTGCTCGAAAAGGTCGGTCGCCTGGACATACCGGCCCTGCATCCAGTGCAGCCGACCGAGGCCGGTCAGCGCGTCGAGTTCGCCGACGCGGTGCCCGGTGGCCTGGGCGATCCGCAATGCTTCCTGGAGGTGGTCGGCGGCCTGCGCGTAGCGGCCTCGAAGGCGGTGGATGTGACCGAGCCCGGCCAGCGCCTCCATCTCGCCGGTGCGGTGGCCGGTGGCGCGGGCGGTGGTCAGGGCCTGCTGGTGCAGGGCTTCGGCGTCGTGGTAGCGGCCCCGGGCCCGTAGCGGCCGGCGCAGGATGGTCGACAGGTCCAGGACGTGCTCCGTGCGGCCGTGTTCGGCGGCGTGCCGGGCGGCGGCCAGCAGGTTGGTCAGTTCAGCGTCCAACCAGCCGAGCGCGGCGGCCGGGTCCCGCAGGTCGGGACCCGGAGTACTCGCGGAAGGTACATCGGGGCTACCTTCGGCCTCCCAGGGATGTGCGACGTCCACTGCGAGCGCGGCGGTGTGCCGGTAGTGGTCGAGCAGTCGATGTAGCGCCGCGCGGCCGGCGGACCCGGTCTGGTCGCGGGCTGCGATGTGCGCGGCGTGGGCGTGGACGAGGTCGTGCAGCCGGTACCTGGCGGGTGTGGGTTCTTGCAGCAGATGGGCGTCGAGGAGGTGCTCGAGCAGCCGGCCGGCGTCGTCCGGGGTGGAGTCGAGCAGTGCGGCCGCGGCATACGAGTCGGTGTCCGTGCCGGGGTGCAGGCCGAGCAGCCGGTAGGCGCGTTGCTGGTCGGAGGGCAGGTGCTGATAGGACACGTCAAGGGTGGCGGTGATGCTGCGCTGCCCGGCCTCGAGCTCGCCGAGCCGGTGCTGCTGGTCCCGCAGCCGCTGCACCAGGTGGGACAGGTTCCAGGCGGGGTGGGAGCGTAGCCGGGCAGCGGCGATGCGGATGGCCAGCGGCAGCCGCCCACACAGCTCGGCGAGCTCCGCAACCAGGTCGGCCGGCTGGTCGTCGGGTTGGAGATGGCCGGAGGTCTGGACGAACAGGCTGCCGGCCTCCGGCAGGGGCAGGGTGTCCAGCGACAGTGTTGTGGTGTGGTCGAGCCCGGCCAGCCGGCGTCGGCTGGTGATCAGCACCAGGCAGCCCGGGCCGCCGGGGAGCAACGGTGCCACCTGGGTCTCGGTGGCGGCGTTGTCCAGCAGGATCAGCATCTTCTGGTCGGCGAGCCGGGTACGGTACAGCGCGGCCCGATCTTCCAGGGCGTCGGGGACCTGGGCCCCTGGAACGCCGAGGGCGCGCAGCAGATGGTCGAGCGCGTCGGCCGGCTCGCGGGGCGTCATGCCCGGTGTGTGACCGTGCAGATCGATGAACAGCTGCCCGTGCGGGTACCGGTCGGCGATCCGGTGCGCCAGGTGGACGGCGAGCGCGGTCTTGCCGATTCCGGCCATCCCGTCGATCGCGCTGATCACCACCGTGGACGCGTCCGGCGTCTGCTCCAGCGCGGCGACCTCACGGGAACGGCCGATGAACATCGGTGGCGGCGCCGGCAGCTGCCGCACCCGCGTCGCCGCGCGCGTGGCGGCCGGTGACAGGGTCAAGGTGGGGTCGGCGGCCAGGATCTGCCGGTGCAGCTGCTGCAGCGCCGGGCCGGGCTGGACCCCGAGTTCCTCGTCTAGCAGCCGGTAGACGCGTTGGTAGGCCTCGATGGCGTCGCCTTGCCGGCCCGCGCGGTACAAGGACACCATGAGGTGTGCCCAGAGCCGCTCGCGCAGCGGGTGGCGGGCGGTGAGCTCGGCCAGCTCGGCGGCGAGCACCGCCGGCTCCGCCAGGCCCAGCCGGGCCTCGATGCTGTCTTCGAGCACCACCATGCGCAGCTGTTCGAGCCGTTCGACTGCCGGCTGGAGCTCGGCGGGCAGTGGCAGGTCTTCCAGCACCGGTCCACGCCATCGAGCGAGGGCTTGCGTCAGGTGCTCGGCTGCGGGTGCGTGGCGCTGCTCGGTCAGCGCCTGCCGGCCCTGGCCGGCCAAAGCTTCGAAGGCGGCAGCGTCCAGCTCCTGCGGCCCGACCCGAAGCACGTACCCGCCGGGTTCGCGGTGCAGGCGGGGCGGGTCGGCCGGCTCGTCGGTGTGCAGCAGCCGGCGCAGGCCGCTCACGTAGGACTGCAGGTTCGCCCGCGCCGAGACCGGCGCCGCTTCGGGCCACAACAGGTCGAGCAGTGCATCGGTCGTCACCGGTGTGTTGGCGCGCAGCAGCAGCACGGCAAGCAGGAGCCGCTGCTTGCGCCGGGGCGGCGAGAGCAGCCGCCCCGCACCGTCCCTGATCTCCAGGGTGCCAAGTATCCGAAACTCCATGATCCCCGTCCGGGTGAGGCATCCACCAGGCAAGCCGAACGGCGGGACGCCCGACGCGATCTACACATCAGTGTATGGCCCGCGTGTAGGGCGCGACGGCAGTGTGGTCACGGACAGCGACAACCGACGACGAGACGTTGTGGAGTAGTCATGATCACGGACGCTGACCGAACGCTCTCGCCGGTCCCCTTGATGCAGTTGACGACCGGCTTCTGGGCCTTCAAGACGCTCGCCGCGGCCCATGAGCTCGACCTGTTCTCACGCCTGTCCGGCACGACCGGCACGACGGCCCCGGACCTTGCCGAGACGCTCGCCATCGAGGAACGACCGGCGGACATGCTGCTCACCGGGTGCACCGCACTCGGGCTGCTCGTGAAGCACGACAGCCGCTACCGCAACAGCCCGATCGCCGAGGAGTTCCTGGTCCGCGGCAAGCCCTACTACTTCGGCGGCTGGGTGCAGATGCTCGACCAGCGGTTGTACCCCGGATGGGCCCGGCTGACCGACGCGATCCGCACGAACCGGCCGACCACGTGGAACCCGGACCGGCAGAGTTCGCTCTTCGACGGCGAGGATCCCCGACTGCTCGCGGTGTTCTGGGAGGCGATGCACTCGCTGTCGACGTTCACCGCCCGCGCGTTGGGCCGGGCCGTCGACCTGAGCGGCGCCCGCCGGCTGCTCGACGTCGGCGGTGGCTCCGCGGCGTACGACATCGAGCTGTGCCGGCTCTACCCCGACCTGACCGCGACGGTCTACGACCTGCCGAAGGTCGCTGACATCGCAGCCGGAAAGGTCGAGGAAGCGGGCCTCGCGGACCGGATCGGGACGGTGGCCGGTGACTTCTTCGCCGGCGCCGCGCTGCCCGGCGGGCACGACACGATCCTGCTGTCCATGATCCTGCACGACTGGGCGGAGGACCGCTGCCGCGGGATCCTCCGGAAATGCTGGGCGGCCCTGCCCAGCGGTGGTCAGGTGGTCGTCGCCGAGCTGCTCGTCAACGACGAGCGCACCGGACCGCCACCCGCAGCGTTGATGAGCCTCAACATGCTCGTCGAGACGGAAGGCCGCAACTACACGCCCGGTGAGTACACGCGCTGGCTGCGCGACGCCGGTTACCAGGACGTCCGCACCGTCTGGTTCGACGGACCAGGCGCGAACGGTGCGGTCATCGGCACAAAGCCGTAGTTTCTACCACCCGACAGGAGGAACAGATCATGCTCAGCCGAATGCTCATCACCGCCACGCTGGCAGTCGCGGCGCTCGCCGTGCCGGTCAGCGCCACGGCGGCGCAACCCGTGACCCAGGCGGCCACGACGACCGTGGCGCAGGCGGCCGCGGAGGTCGAGCCGACGATGTACCCGCCGGCGGACAAGGTCCTGTGGTCGCTGACCGGCGTGCGCGGCCAGCGGTGCGAGACGGGGACGCTCTGCGTCGACGTCTGGGATCCGACCCGCGCCTCGTACAAGGTGTTCATCATGCGCACCTGCACCACCCGTGCGCTGCACGACTTCCATGCGTACGGCAAGCAGACGGAGTTCATCAACCACCAGACGCCCGGCACGGTGACCCGGTTCCTCGGCCGCCCGCACGACGTCCTCGTCCAGTCCACGGCACCGAGCCACACCACCACGATCGACTGGGGTCCGGTGTGGTACATCGACGTCTGCTGACGCCCGCCTCGTGCCCGGCGCCCCGTTGCGGGGCGCCGGGCCGGTGCCCGACCACCCGCCGGTTCACGCATCGGCGCCGGTTGCGCTACTGCAGCCGGCCGCGCAGGTCGTCGCGGTTGCGTTCGAGGGCGGCGACGAGGTCGGCCAGCCGGCATTCGATGCGGGCTTCGGCGATAGGCTGCAGGTGTCGCGGCCGCTGCCCTTGGTCGATGTTCGTCGGCATGAAACTCCAGCCTTCGATGCCGCTCCACCCGGCCTGCACGACGGCCGTCCGGCCGTCCGGGCTCTGCACGTGCAGCCAGGCCGTGCACTGGTCACTGAAGTCGTACGGCAGCAGCGCCTTCCCGCCGGCGGCCAGCCCGTGCAGCCGGTCGATCCACTGGGCCAGCAGCCGGGCGAGGTTCTCCTCGACCGCCGCGCCCGCCGTCGGCGAGTCGTCGATGGCCAGGTAGTACGAGTCGGCGGTGTGGCGGTATCGGCCCAGGCGCAGTTCGAGGTCGTTGTGCACGCCGCGGTCGGTCGCCACCCGGTCGAACCGGATGAGCTCATGGTCCATGGTCGTCATCCTCATCGGTGCCGACGGCGCGGCCGGGCGGTGAGCAGCCGAGGGCGGCCAGCTCGCTGTGCCCGGCCGCCTGCTGGCCGGGCAGCAGGGCCAGCGTGCAGGCCAGCTCGAACCGCGAGTCCAGGCGGTCCCACTGCCCGAGCGCCTGCCGTAGCACGGCGGGGTCGCCGGACAAGCGGCCTCGGGCGCGGGTGAGCACCGCCGCCGCCCAGCGGTGTTCCGACGCCACCGGGGTGACCCGGGCGAGTGTGTCGGCGGCGTCGGGCAGGCCGGCCACGACGGCCAGCTCGGCGCCGGCGGCCCGCGCGTACCCCTCCCACCAGCGCTCAGGAAACACGGCGGTGCACCGCTCGACCAGTGCGGCGGCCCGGCGGGTGTCGCCCGTGTGCACCGCGATCCGTGCGTCCGCGAAAGCGACGACCGCCGCGAGATCGCCCGACTGCCGCGGGTCGTCGTGACCGGCGACCTCGAGCGCCCGGGACCGCCACCGGTCGGCCTGCCCGTCGCCGCGCAGGCCGTGCACCATCGCAACGGCCGCCAGCGCCGACGACATCCAGGCCATCTCCGGACGTCCGTCGCGCACCCAGTTGTCCCACAGGGCCCGCGCCGCCTCGACGGCCTCGTCGAACTGGCCGGAGAGGGCGAGCACGCGGATCAGGCGCGGCATGGCCAGGTAGGGATGGCTGCCGACCGGGTCGTCGGCCTGGGCCCGCCGCACAGCGGTACGCGCGGCGGGCAGGTCCCCCGCTGCGATGGCGGCCGACACTGCGACGTGATGGGCGTCGGTGATCTCCGCAGCACCAGCCGGATCGTGGGCGGACAGCGCGAATACGACCTTGATACGCAGTTCCGCGACGCGGTGCGCCCGAAGCGGGCGGCCCAGCTGCACGGCAGCCGTGCCGAGGGCGTCCAGGCACAGTGCGGTGAGCGCCGGGTCGGCGGCGCGTCGGGCGGCCCGCAGCGCGATGCGCGCCGGCGCCGCCGAGGTTGCGGGCTCGCCGAGCTCGTGCCACGCCCGTGCGGCGGCCAGGACCGCGGCGGTCGCCGGGTCGGTGCCGTCCGTCGCGTCGCTCGCCTGCCGCAGCAACCGAGCACGGACCGCCCGGGTCACCGGCCCGGCGAACTCGGCCGCGTACCGGACGGCGACGATGACGGCGTGCGCCAGCGCCGTTGCCCGCGCATCGCCGGTCGCGCCGGCCCGGTCCGCCGCCTCCAGCAGCAGGCGCAGCGCGGCCGGCCCGTCGGAGACGATCACCGCCGCGTCGGCGGCATGGCGCAGGTCGCGCACGGCCCGGGTGGCGTCGCCAGCTCGGGCTGATGCCGCCCGGTAGTGCTCGCGTGCCTCGGCGAACGAGCCGCGGGCGAACGCCAGCCGGGCAAGTCCGACGGCCAGCTGGTATGCCGTGTCGTCCGGGGCAGGATCGGTGTGCGCGAGGGCCGCGCGCAGGTCACCGACGATCTCGTCGAATGTGGTCGCCCAGTCGCCACGGTCGTCCGGCGCGAGCGCCTGCGCGGTCGCGGCCGCCCAGTGCAGGTGACGGAGCCGGACCTCGGCAGCCTCGCCGGCCCCGTCGAGTTGCTGCTCACCGAATGCGCGGACGGTGTCCAGCAACCGCCACCGGCTCCGGCCGTCGGGTGTCACCCGGTGGGTCAGGAGGCTCTTGTCAACGAGGCGGCCGATGAGGTCGGTCAGCTCGCCGCGGGATCGCTGCGGCATCACGGACGAAGCCGCGTTCAGGTCGAAGCCGCCGACAAACACGGACAGCCGCCGGAACATCGCCCGCTCCGGCTCGTCGAGCAGATCATGGCTCCATTGCAGGACGTCGTGCAGGGATCGGTGCCGCGCGTCGGCCTGCCGTCCGCCGGTGAGCAGGAGCAGCTGGTCGTCGAGCGCCGCGAGCAGACCGTCGGCGCCCAATGACGCCGAACGGGCGGCGGCCAGCTCGATCGCCAGCGGCATGCCGTCCAGGCGGGTACAGATCTCGGCGAGCAGCGCCGGGTCGGCGGCGAAGTCCGGCGACACCGCCCGCGCCCGGTCCAGAAAGAGCCGCTGGGCGTCGCTGTCCGACGGCAGCGGCGCCACTAGCACGAGGTGCTCGCCGCTCACGCCGAGCCGTTGCCGGCTCGTGGCCAGGACGGTGACGCCTGGGCAGTCGGCGAGGATCCGCTCGACCATCGGGCCGATGTCGTCGACCAGATGTTCGCAGGTGTCCAGCACCAGCAGCGACTGCTCGGTGCGGAGCCGGTCGATCACCGCGTCGGCGAGGGACCGTGGCGGACGCTCCAGCACACCCAACGCCCCGGCGAGCGCCAGCAGCACGAAGCCGGCACGGACCGGCATCAGGTCGACGAACGTCACGCTCCCGGGACGATCCGCCACGACGGTCTCGGCCACCGCGACCGCGAGCCGTGTCTTGCCGACCCCGCCCGGGCCCAGCAGGGTGACGAGGCCGGCCCGGCCGATCCGGTCCAGCACGGTCTGCATGTCGCGGTGGCGTCCGACAAACGTGGTCCGGTGGCCCGGGATACCGGAAGGGCGCGGCGCAGTCGGGCCGGACTCGCCCGCCAGGACGGCCATCCGCGCCAGCGTCCGCCGATCGCCGGCCCCGAGCTTGCGCAGCAGCGACGACACGTGACTCTCGACGGTACGCACGGAGACCTGCAGCTGCTGAGCGATCTGCGCGTTGGACAGGTGCTCCCGCAGAGCGGCGAGCACCTCGGCCTCCCTGGGCGAGATCTCCGGCCGGTCCATCCCGCCATCGTCTCGCATCGCGCCAGCCGCCGCCGTGCCCCCCGTTGGCGGTCACGGATCCGTGGCGGATCCGTGGCCACCACGGATGCGGTACGGGGCCTGCACCGGCACGGTGGACGGGTCAGGGCAGGTACGAAACGACCGGAGGAGCACAGCCATGGGAAAGGTCATCTTCGTCATCAGCATGTCCTTGGACGGCTACACGACGGCAGCGAACCAGACACCCGAGAACCCGATGGGCGACGGCGGCTTGCGGTTGCAGGAGTGGGCCTTCGAAGCCGACGAGACGAACCAGCGGTACCTGGCCGCGGCCGTCGACGGCCTCGGCGCCGTGATCACCGGGCGCCGGACCTACGACACGTCGCTGCCCTGGTGGGGCGCCGACGGCCCGAGCGGACCAGCGCGGCGGCCGGTGTTCGTCGTGACGCATGAGGCGCCCGAGCAGCAGCCGGAGCAGGGGGTGTACCACTTCGTGACCGACGGCCTCGAAAGCGCCCTGGCGCAGGCGCAGACCGCCGCCGGCGACAAGGACGTCACAGTGATGGGCGGCGCCGACATCGGCCGGCAGTACCTCGACGCGGGACTGCTCGACGAGATGGAGATCCACCTGGTGCCGGTCCTGCTCGGTGGCGGCACGCGGATGTTCGCCGGCCTCCCCGACGGACATGTCCGGCTGGAGCCGGTCGACGTCCTGCCCACACCGGCGGCGACGCACCTGCGCTACCGCATAACCCGATAGGCGGGCCGGCATGAGCACCGACCTCGCCGGTCACGCGCGCGAACTGCTCGACGCGAACCGGTACCTCGTCCTGGGCACCGTCGACCCGGACGGCCGGCCGTGGACCTCGCCCGTCTACTTCGCCGCCGCCGGTCACCGGGAGTTCTGCTGGGTGTCCGCAGCCGACTCCCGGCACTCGCGTAACCTCGCCGACCGCCCGCGGGTGAGCATCGTCGTGTTCGACTCCAGCGTGCCGCCGTACCACGGTCGCGCGGTCTATGCGGTCGGCGATGCCGGCGAACTGACCGGGGACGACCTCGACTGCGGGTTGCGGATGTATCCCGGGCCGACCGCACGGGGCGCCACCCCGGTGGCGCGGCAGGATGTGACCGGATCGTCGCCCTATCGGCTGTACCGGGCCACCGCGTCCGACGTGTGGGTGTTGTGCCCGCGAGCCCCGCAGCAACCATGTTCGTTGCACGGGCTCGCCCGCGATCATCGGACGAGGGTGGCGTGACGCCCTCACCGAGGCATCGTCGGCGGCGACCCGGGCCGGCTCGTGGAGCGCGTTGCACACCGACGAAGAAACGCCGAACCCGGCCCGGACCGCCGATGGACGATGCCACCACCGTCGCTGGCCGCGCCGGCCGGGCCGGACGTGACGGCCCTGCCCGAACTGCCACGAATCGCGGGTGCTGATCGGCCTCGACACCACGGGCACACGGATCTGCGCCGGCTGCGCAGACCTCGAGTACGACTACACCTGCCGGCGGTGCGGCACTTCCGGCACGTTCCCGATCCACCGCACCTGCTACCGATGCCTCGCCGAAGCCCGCATCCAGGACCTGCTCACCGTCACCGACGCCATCACCCAGCCGCTGCAGCGGGTCGCCGACGCGCTGCTCGCCGCAGGCACCGGCGAAGCCGTCTGGCGCTGGCTCGCTCCCGACCACCCGACCGCTGCCCTCGTCACCGCCATCCGCGACGCCGACGAGGTCCTGCACGACCCCGTCCGGCAGCGACACCAACACCTACCTGCTCCTCGGCAGCCACCGCCTCCGCGTCGCCCCCCACCGTCGCCGCGCTCCTGCACGCCCAGGCCAACGCCGCCACCCGCCACCGCAACGCCGCCACCAGCAACCCGAGATGGATCTTCCCCGGCGGGCTGCCCGGCACCCACACCGCCACCCTGCACACCAACTCGCCCGCCACCGCATGCCCCGCGCCGCCCCAGGCCGAGCCACCGCCCTGATCAACCTCGCCGCCCAGCTACCACCGCCGCTGCTCGTCGACCTGCTCGGCATCAGCATCGACACCGCCAACCACTACGCCCGACACGCCAGCACCGACTGGAGCACCTACCTCCACGCCCGAACCACCACTTGAACCAGCGAACCCCCGGCGCCGACGCCCGGCGCCGATGGCACGGTTGTCGATGAAGTCGCCGGCGCCCGTTCCGGAGTCGGCTGCGGCTCAGAGTCCGCGACTGCCGTCGATGGCCTCGCGGATGATGTCGGCATGGCCGGCGTGCCGCGCCGTCTCCTGGATCAGGTGCATTGCCACCCAACGCAGGTTCTCGTCAACCAGGTCCGACCGCGCGCATCGTGCGTTGAGATCGACGCCGGCGACGATCTCCCGGGACACCGCAATCTGCTCCAGGTAGTACGCCACAACACTCTCCACCGTGTCATCACCGTCGAGAGCAAAGGTGGCGTCCCGGCCGTCGTCCACCACCGTCGGCCACTCGTCCGGAAGGCTGCGCCCCGCGAAGATGACCTGAAACCACCTACGCTCCCAGACAGCCGAGTGCTTCAGCAGACCCAGCAACGACAGAGAACTCACGGTCGCAGCCGTCCGCGCATCCTTGTCGGACAAGCCGTCGACCTTACGGATCAACGCATCCCGCGCCTGGTCGAGAAAGCCGCACAGAGCATCTCGCTCGGTCGCGGTCGAGAACGTGTCGGTCGCCACGTCGCACACGGTATCGACAGCGGACACGGCTCGCCCGCCCCGAAGCTGACTCGCCCGACATGCCAAGGGCTGGTCGCACCGGCCTCGATCCTGTGGGCACCGGAGGGCACCTTGCGGTTGTAGAGATCGCCGCGCCGCAGGTTTCTTCCATCCCGATCGATGTTCCTGTAGCTTCTTTCCATCCTTGTCCGTCGATGCCTGGATCGGAGCTCGCCATGAACCTTTCCGCCGTGCTGTCCCGTGGGGTGGTGGTGTTCGCGCTGCTCGGGGTCGTCGTACCCTTCGGCGGACCGGCCGCCGCAGCGCTGCCGGTCGTCGACATGGAGCAGGTCATGCTCGCCGCGCAGGTCGATCCACCGAAGAGCGGCACCGGGCAGACCCCTGGCGCGGCGGCGAGCGTACTGGAGGTCGAGCGGGCACTGTCGGCGAAGGGCTTCCTGGCCTCGGGCTCGGTCGACGGGCACTACGGCACGTCGACCGTCGCGGCGTATGCGGCCTGGCAGCGCTCACTCGGATACTCGGGCCTGGACGCCAACGGATACCCGGGCCCGTCGTCGCTGACCACGCTCGGCAGTGGTCGGTACACCGTCACCAGGCCGATCAGCACCGGGTCGCGGACCAGCTCGTACGGTGGCCAACGGGTCAACGCCAGGACCCGCGACATGCTCGCCGCGGCCGACGCCAAGCTGTCCTGGAGCATCACGCTCAGCCAGGGGTCCTATACGTCGGCGAACCCGAGCTCGGCCGGTACACATGATGCAGGCGGAGCGGTGGACATCTCGGTCGCCAGCCTGAGCACCACCCAACGGTGGCAGACCGTCCAGGCGCTACGGACCGTCGGGTTCGCCGCCTGGCTGCGCAATCCGTCGCAGGGAGACTGGCCGTACCACATCCATGCTGTCGCAATCTCCGACACCGACCTGGCCACGGGGGCGGCCAACCAGGTGCACGACTACTACTTCGGCAAGAACGGGCTGGCCAACCACGCTGCGGACGACACGCCGTCAGCCTATCGGGTGGCGTTCACATGGTGGGAGAAGTATCTGCGGTAGCCGTCACGACACAAGAGGCCGACCCCACCGCCGGGGTCGGCCGTTGTTTCGCCTTCAGCCGCGCCGCAGGCCCGTCGCGTTGAACGCATGGTGGGTGTTGACGTACGGGCGAACGACGACGATCTCGGTCAGCCATGGGGTGCGGCGCGGGTCGGCCCGGACCACGAACCGCTCATGCTGGTCGTAGTCTCCGGCGACGCTGGTGGGCGTGCCGACGGCCGGGTCGGTGGACGACGGCCCGGCGACGGCCGCAGGGCTGGCCGGGGCGGCGACGGCACCGACGGCCAGAACGGCGAGCGCGCACAGCGCCCGACGTGCTCGACGCCAGTCCACAGATTGCTGCTCATATGAGCGGATCCGGGGTCAGGGCCGCCACGGGTTGGCCAGGGTCGGCGCGCCGACCGCGTCGGCGATGCGGATCAGCGTCGACTCCATCGTCTCGCCGTCGTGACGGCGCAGGGCCCGGACCGGCGCCAGCAGCTCCGCTGGGGCGAGGAGACGGCGGCCGGTGATTTCCGGGTCGTCGAAGACCTGCGCGCCGGTGAGCTCGGCGGTGCAGCCGGCGGCGAGCAGCGCGACGACCCACGAGACCAGGTTCCGCATCGGGCTGACCCGGTAGCCCGGGCCGAATTCGCCGAAGTCCGTGCTGATCGTGATATTGCAGTTATTCGCGTGGTCGCCGAGGACTACTGCATTGTTCTCGGTGGGTGTGGGCGGGGCCTGCGGCGAGCGGTCACCCCGCAGGTAGGCGCCGGGCTTCGGGTAGGCGCCGTCCAGCGCGTACCACGAGAGCTCGATCGTGAGGATCGGCTCCAGCAGTTGCGAAAGGCGCACCCGCAGCGCGTCCGGGTCGAACTCCATCGGTGTGGGGACGCTCCAGTCGACGGTCATGACAGCATTGTCCTACCGGTCGATCTGAGCACCACCCAGCCATCCTTCGACAGGGCGTACGCCCACCTCATTGGGGCACCGCGGCGGCAAAGCGGGCGATCACGGCCGGATCGGAATACGGGTGACGGGGCGTACCCGTCGACGGCGGTGGTGAGCACCGGGACGCCGAACGGCCCGCGTGCCATCACGCCAGTGCGGGGAGGCTTGCCGAATAAATCCTTGGCATCGATGCAGTTGCGCCGGATGGCCGGCATGAACTGTTCCATGCCTCGCTGACAGACGGCGCGGTGAGCCCGCGACGACCACACGGATTGGATTCCGCTATTATCTATCGACCACTACATAATACAAGTCGGTGAGGTGTCGTATGGATCGGGTCCGCCGGTTGGAAGCCCTGTGGCTGATGCTGCTGCTGGCCGGGCTCGTGGTGCCCTACACTTCGGCCCTGCCCTGGCTGTTCGAGTACGGACTCGACGTCGTCCGGTTCCGAGATGACTTGTTCGCCAACCGGATCAGCACCTTCTTCGGCTGGGACGTGATCATCGCCGTTGCCGTGATCACCGCGATGGCCTTGACGGAGCCCACCTTGTGCCGGTCCGACCGCATCGCGGTCATCACCGGATCACTCCTCGGGGCGTCTGTCGGTTTGCCGCTGTACCTATGGCTGCGCGCGCGACGACAGCGCCTCACAGCAGAGCCGTGACAGGCTCCGGCATGCACCGCAATTCCTACGATCGCGCCCAGTGTCCAGTGCAGCGCATATCAGCTCCATCGCGGGCTGGCGCGCCGACGAGCCGGTCGTAACAGCGGGTCGCCTCGGCCTGGCCGGAGTGTCAGTTGCAGTCGTTCATCGGCTGGTCGATTTGCGCGATCACCTCGGTCAGCTGGATGCGGGCCTGCGCCAGTTCGGCGATCTGCGCGTCGATGCGTTCGCGCTCGGCGGCCAGCCGCGTTTTGGCGACGAGCGGGGTGATGCCGGCCCGGGGACAGGGCAGCAATTCGGCGATGGTCCGGCTGGACAGGTTCGCGGCGAACAGGCGCTGGATGAGCTTGACCCGGTCGACGGCCGCCTCCGGGTAGTGGCGCTGGCCCGTGGAGGTGCGATCGGCGGGCAGCAGGCGTTGTTGCTCGTAGTACCGCAGGGACCGCGTGCTCACGCCGGCGCGGGCAGCCAGTTCTCCGATACGCAAAGTGACCACCGCCACATTTCTTTGCTCTTGTCACTGGTGTCAACTTTTAGCGTACCGGCATGCACATTTCAGGAGCGATTGCCCTGGTCACCGGGGCAAACCGCGGCCTCGGCCGCCAGTTCGCCACCCAGCTACTGCAGCGCGGCGCCAGCAAGGTGTACGCCACTGCCCGTCGGCCCGAACTCGTCAACATCCCCGGAGTGGAGGTCCTGCCTCTCGACATCACCGACCCCGTCTCGGTGGCCGCGGCCGCGGCGGCTGCTGGCGACGTCAACCTGCTCGTGAACAACGCCGGGGCGGCCTTCGGCGCCGACCTCGTCACCGGCGACCTCGACCTGCTCCGGCAGGAGATGGACACCAACTTCTGGGGAACGCTCTCCGTGATCCGGGCGTTCGCGCCGCAGCTGGCCGGAGGCGCGATCCTCAACGTGCTCTCGGTACTGTCCTGGATCGGATTCCAGGGCTCCGGCGGGTATGCGGCGTCGAAATCGGCCCAGTGGAGCCTCACCAACGGCGTCCGTCTGGAACTGGCCGGGCAGGGGACCCAGGTCACCGGCCTGCACCTGGGCGCCGCCGACACCGACATGACAGCCGGCTACGACGTGCCGAAGGCCGATCCCGCGGTGATCGTGAAGGCGGGGCTGGACGGCCTCGAAGCCGGCGACTGGGAAGTCCTCGCGGACGAGTGGTCCCGCATCGCGAAGGCCGGTCTCACCGCAGACCCCCGGGCGTATTACGACAACCCGTACGACCTCCTGCAGCAGTAAGGCAATCACGGCGGGCGGGGGTGACCCCCGCCCGCCGGCAGAAACCCTCACGTGGACAAGGTTCAGCCGCGCGGCCGTTCTGGCTGTAGGTCAGACGTGAGTTCAGCTGTGGTGGCCGGCGAAGAAGTCCCAGATCATGGCGGTGGCGTCAAGCGCGGTCGACGGCGGATCGATGCCCATTGCCTTCTCCAGCACCGGTTTGGACTCGCCGCCGGGCCACTGGTGCCCGGCTGCGGCGATGGTGATCAGCGTGACCTCGCGCCCGCCCGGGCAGGACGCCTTCGCCGTCGTGACCGGGCCCGCGGTCGTCTCGGCCGGGGCGGCGCAGGCAGCCCGCCAGACGTCGATCGAGGTCGGAACGGATGGTCCGTCGACCTTCGCGAAGCCGGTCCCGGGGCGGCCGTCGAACGGCACGTTGTCGTCAGCCAGGCCGTGGATGTGCAGCAAGGACACCGGTTTCGGCGCGGGGCAGTCGCCCATCAGGGTGCCCGCGACCGGGGCGACCGCCGCGAACCGGGTCGAGTCGCAGGCCAGTCGATAGGACATCATGGCTCCGTTGGACATGCCGGCCGCGTAGACCCGGGTGGGATCGACCGGCAGCGTGGCCGCGATCGCGTCGACGATCGCCTCGATGACGGTGACATCGTTGGTGCCCCGCCGTCCGGGCTCGCCGCAGCAGCCGCCGCCGACCGACCAGGCCCGGTTCGCCCCGTCGGGGAACGCGACCACAAACCCGGCGGCGTCCGCCTTCGCGTCCCAACCGTACGCGTCCTCGGCCTGCTGACCGGTGCCGAAACCGCCGTGCATCATCACCACCAGCGCCACGGGTGTGTCGAGTGACAGGGCGGGCGGGACGTACAAACGGTACGTACGCTCGACCCCGGCCACTGTGAGCGACTGGGCCGACGAACCACGCGGCCACTCGGTGGCGGGCGGCTCGGGGTGTGCCCGGCACCCGGCGGCGAGCACGAGCGCGGCCAGGCCGATCAGGGCACCGAGTCGACGAACCATGCCGGCATTGTGGCAGCGCGATGTCCGGGGAACGTCAGGGCGGAGCCACTGTCAGGTAAGGATGGAGCGCTGACGACGGGCACGCCGCCAGGGCTGGCCCGGCTACCGGCGCCGAGGAGGAGATGGCCGTCGAGCTGTTCGAGCCGGACGGCCGCGGGATCAAGCTCACCGCCGCCGGCGAGGCGTTCGCCGAGCGGGCCGTGAGGCTGCGCCCTCGGTCGCTGCAGTCACGCATCGTCCCGGCCAGGTTGGGGACAAGGTGACCACAGTCGTCTCAGGCAAGGCTGCAGTCGGTGCCGTCGAGGTTCAGCAGTGCGGTCACGGCGGCCCGTCGGCCGTGGGCGCCTGCCACCAGCGCAGCTCCTGGACCTGGCGTTCGCGGGCGGCCTGCCTGGAACGTCGCTGCGGCATTCGGTGCCGTGGCAGGTAGCCGAGCGGCCGGTCCGTTGTCATCAGGACGTCCTCCAGCTGCGCTGACTGCAGCTCGAGCAGCAGCGGCATCGACAGTCCCCGCAGCGTCAAGCGCCCGCCGCTGTCGCCAACGGTGCGGTGCAGATCAGCGAGGAAGGCCGCACCAACCGTGTCCACGCTACGGCACCGCGTGAGATCGAGGATCAGCTGCGTCGGCCGCATCGCGACCGTGGACTCGATGACCGACAGGTTGTGGCGTACCGCGGGCCCGTCCAATGCGTCAGTCACGGTGATTTCCACGACGGAGTCCGCTCCGGTTGACGCGATGGTCTGCATGCGGTTTCTCCAACGGCAGTGGCGACTGTACGGTCCTGATCCGGCGTGTGCCGGTCGGCGGGTCGACTGGTCCGGGTGACTTCGGTACCTGCATCACCCTGTGCCACGCATGTGGAGAAGCTTCCGCGGCAGTGTGACGGTTCCACGACGTATCGCGCCTCAGCAGCCGCCTGCTCGACACCGGCGCCGCGCCGCGCCGCGCGTCCGGACCCGGCCCCCGCAACTCGCCCGAGTCGACCGGGTCCTGCACGTCACCGGCACAGTGGCCGAGCCGCTGAAGGCTTCGTCATAGAACTGTCATCAACTCGCGGAACGGCTGCCATGCACCGCACGCAGGGTGGAGCCTTGTCCACATGGTCCGATGGAGGCGCGATTGACGGCGTTGCTCAGTCTCGACAGCAAGAACTTCACCCTGGCCTGCGACGGCTGCGGCCAGCTCGTCACCGACCTCGCCCCGACGATGGGAGACTGGGCCGTGCCGGCGGGCGCGGCGCGGCACGGTCGAGTCGGTGCGCGGTGAGCTTCTCCGTCAGCAGCAGCGTCGAGCACAGCGACGCGGTGGTCGTCACCGTCCGCGGCACCGTGGAACACACGACCATCGGGTCACTGTGCGACACGATCAACGACATCGTCGACCAGCGGCGACCCGCGCTCGTGAACATCGACCTGCGATCCGTCACCTACATCGACGCCGCGGTTGTCGGCGCGCTCGACGCATGCCAGCGCAGCGCCCGCTACGCCGGGACCAGCGTGGTGCTGCGCAACGCCAGCGACGCTGTCGACCGGACACTGCGAATGTCAACCTGAACAGCACTCACGCCGCTTGAGCATCCGCGTGCCCCTCGCCGAGACAAGGATTGACCAACCGATGCTGGCTGCGGCCAAGCACGACTTCGTCGTCGTGACCGAGCACCTGCCGGTCGACCCGGTCCTGGATGGGAGCGAACCGGTGCGGTGGCGGGCCAGCCACAGCGGCGTGAACGCCGCGCTGCACTCCATCGTCGCCCGCCGTCACGGCACCTGGATCGGGTGGCACGGCCTCAACGACCGCCACGTCGGCAGGCTTCGCTGGGACGGCATCAGCCTGCAACCGGTGCCGATGCCAGTCGTGGACGTCGCCGATCACCTCGGCGGTCACTGCGAGACATCGTTGGCACCGCTGTACCACGACGGTGTGGAACCGCCGCAGTTCGACCGGCGCTGGCGACAGGCGTACCGGCGGGTCAACGACCGCTACAGCCACGCCGTCGCTGGCATCGCCGCGCCGGGCGCGACCGTCTGGGTGCACGACTACCACCTCCAGCTCGTCCCCGCGATGCTGCGCGGACTACGGCCAGACCTGCTGATCGGATTCTTCCTTCACGTACCGTTCCCGCCGGTCGAGCTGTTCGAGAAGCTCCCGCAGCGACAGGAGATTCTCGGCGGGCTGCTCGGCGCCGACCTGATCGGGTTCCAGAGCCGGCGGTCCTCGGCCAACTTCTGGCAGGCGGTCACCGAGTTCGGCGAGTACCGGATGGACGCCGACGTGGTGCACCCCGATGGGCGGCGGGTCTCGATCGGCGTGTTCCCGGCCTCCGTCGACGCCGTCGACTTCGAACGGCGGGCCCGGGATCCGCTGACCCGGCGACGGGCCGCCGAGATCCGCGCCGAACTCGGCAAGCCGCGGACGATCCTGCTCGCCGTCGACCACCTCGAACCGGCCAAAGGCATCGAACAGCGTCTGGACGCCTACCACGAACTGCTCGCCGAGGGACGGCTCGACCCGACCACCACGCTGCTCATCCAGGTCGCCGTCCCCGGCCGGCAACACGGCCTGGACCGACCGGACGCGTGGACCCGGGTCGAACGGAAGGTCGCCCAGATCAACGGCTTGTACAGCTGGATCACCCGGCCTGCGGTGCACTTCCTGCACCAGGCGCTGGTTCCGCGCGAACTCGTCGCGTTCTACCTGGCCGCCGACGTCATGCTCGCCACACCGCTGCGAGCGGGCATGAACGTCACCGCGAAGGAGTACGTGGCTTGCCGCACCGACAACACGGGCACCCTGGTACTCAGTGAAGGGTCGGGCACCGCCGCCGGATTCCCCGAGGCGATCACGGTCAACCCGTACGACGTCGACGCACTGAAGGCTGCGATTCTCAGCGCGATCGAGCCGGCCAACCCGGGCCGCCGCCGCGTCGAGATGCGTGCAATGCGGCGGCGGCTCCACGAACATGATGTGCACCGATGGGCCGCCGAATACCTCCACGCGCTCAGCAACACCACGACACGTCCATCGCCAGACGTCTCAACCGTCAACGGCTGAACACCGCCGCCGGCATCCAGCGGGTCGCGGCCACACCACGGCGTCGACGGCTCGGGCAGGCGTCGTCCGCCCGAGCCTGCAGGTCCGCCAGCACCTCCCGAACCAGCGAAAGCCGCTCCGGCAGCGTCTGCGCATACCGGGACGCAGGCCAACGGTGAACGCCAAGCATCACGGGCTCGTCAATCCACTCATTCGACCTGCATACGTGCGGTCGCCACGCGTAGCGGTATGCAGCGTGACCACCGCAGACTTCGGTGTCTGGGCCCGAAGACCATTGGCCGGCCGGTGCACCGAAGGGCGCTGTCCTTCACCGCGGCCGACGCCTCGAACGCACCGTCGCCCGCGCCGCCGGCCAGCACTACCCGCTCGGACCGCCCAGGCGCGGCGAACCCCAACTCGGCTGTCCACCTCGCGTGCCTGCCGCTGCAGTCGACCACGTCGGCCAGCACTCGAGCGTCGCAATATCGGGTCTGCCCGGCCGCTCCCGCTGACGCGACCCTCATCCGGCGCCGCGGTCACAGGCGGCCGCGGGCGGATCTGGTACGCCGGGCTGTTTCCGCCGCATCGGCGTCGAAGAGGGCCCGCCAGGCGATCGCCTGCCGGGGCGTCGGGTTCCCGCTGAGGGTGGCCGCGTGCAGGTCGATGCGGTCCAGCAGCGGTCGCAGCTGCTGCCACTGCTCGAACGTCAGGTCCAGGTACGTCAGTGACGGCAGGTCGGCCAGGACGGCGAGGTCGGCCACACCGGCGCGGGCGAGGGACAGGCCGTGCAGGTTCGCGACGGTCCGCAGCGGCGTCAGGTCGCCCGGCGCGGCGCCGTCGAGCAGCGCCAGTGAGCGCAGGGTCGGGTGGCCGGCCAGCGGCGCCAGATCCGATGCTGCGTTCACCGTGAGATGCTCCAGCGGAAGTGCCCGCAGCGGTTCGAGGTCCGCCGGGGCGGTCATCGCCAGGTACCGCAGCCGGTGCAGCCCGGCCAGCTCGGCGGTGTTCACGGTGCCGTAGTACAGGCGCAGTTCCTGCACGTCGGGCAGCTGCTGCAGCGGTTCGAGGTCGATCTCGCCGCCGCGCTGCTCCAGGCGCAGGTTGGGCCGCCGGAAGGCCTGGCGGGGCGGGCCGGCCAGCACTGCGGTGACCGAGTCGGCGACGTACCCGGGCCGGGTGCTCCAGTCGACGCCGACGTTGATGACCTGGCCTGGTCGGCCGTGCCGGGCCGGGGCGAGGTCGACGGCGAGGAAGTTGCCGCCGGCGTCGTCGGCGATCGGGATCCAGCCGGGGTGGCCGCTGGCCCGGCGGACCGTGCCGGCCGGGTCGGCGTCCAGGACGACCCGGTCCCACACGCCCGGCCAGGTGCCTTCGGCCGGGGCCGAGGTGATCTCGTACATGCCGGTGACCTCGGCGAGCGGGTACCGGTTCCAGCCGTCGAGCGTGCCGCCGCCGTCGGCGAGCGCGAACAGCGCGCGGAGGTCCGGTGGCAGCCGGTGGCCCAGCTTCGCCTCCGCGGCCGCGATCTCGTCCTCGCTCGCGCCCGGGGGCAGGTCCCCGCCGTCCTGCTCCAGCAGCAGCGCGACCGCGCGGTCGGGATCGCCGGCGTACGCGGGATCCAGCACCACCGGCTCGGGATCGAGCGTCTCCGGCGGCAGTCCGGCGCGCAGCTGCACGGTGTAGGAACGCCCGACGCTCGACTCGCGCAGCCCGAACCGGGCCACCGCGTCGAACTCACCGTCGGCGTCGACCGTCACGTGCACCACGACCTGCCGGAACGAGGTCCCCGAAGCGAGCCGGCCGAACAACTGCAGCATCGGCGCGCCGATCGCGGCGTGGCTCACCTCCGGGTTGTACAGACCGGAGCCGTCCTCGGCGAAGTACCGCACACCCTCGCCGCCGTGACCACGGGCGACCAGATCGACCGACAGCGCCGCCGTGCGCCAGCCGGCCGGCCCGTGCTCGAACACGAGACGGGCGGCGTCGCGCAGGGCATCCGAAGCAGCGTCGCCCGGCGTAGCGTCTTCCCCCGAAGCAATCATGACCGGCACCGTATCGCCCTCGGACGTGGGCCGGCCATGGTCCGCTGCGCCCGGGTGGGTGTCTCATCGACCTTGACCGAACCTTGATCGGGCTGAGGGCCGGTGCGATGATCGGCGGCGGCGCGAGCCGACGCTGATCGCGGGGGAGAAAGTGTTCCATTTGCTGGGTCCGGTGACGCTGGACACCGCCGGAGCCGAGGTCGAGCTGGGTCCGGCGAAGCAACGTATCGTGCTGGCGGCCCTGCTGGCGGACGCGGGGCTCACCGTGACCGTGCCGGACCTCGTCGACCGGGTGTGGGGCGACGAGCCGCCGGCCGAGGCCCGCAACTCCCTGTACACGTACGTGAGCCGGCTTCGGCGGCTGCTGCGGCGGGCGAGCGTTCCCGGCGACGAGCCTGCGGTGCTGATCCGCCACAGCGGCGGTTACGAGCTGCGGATCGACCCCGACCGGGTCGACGTGCACCGGTTCCGCCGGCTCGTCACCGCGGCGGCGGTGGGTGACACCGCCGGTGACGCGCAGCGGGCCGGGGCGCTGCGGGAGGCGTTGCGGCTGTGGCGGGGCGCGCCGCTGGCCGATCTGCACGGTGAGTGGGCGGCCCGGACGCGGCAACGCTGGTGCGGCGAGCAGGTGGCAGCCACGCTGGCCTGGGCGGATGTCGAGCTGCGGCTGGGCCGGGCCGCGGCGGTGATCGGCCCGCTGGCCGCACTGGCCGCCGAGCATCCGCTCGATGAGTCCCTGACGGCGGCGTTGATGCGGGCCCTGCACGCCGGCGGGCGCGGCGCGGAGGCGCTGGACCGGTACGCCAGGGCGCGCCGGCGGCTGATCGACGAACTCGGCGTCGAGCCGGGCCGCGAGCTGCAGGCTGTCCACCTCAGCGTCCTGCACGACAGCGCCGGCAGCGCCCCCGGCACCGCATCCACGGCGGCGGCCACGCCGGCACAGCTTCCACCGGCGGTCGCCGCCTTCACCGGCCGGGCGGCGGGTCTCGCCGCGTTGGACACCGTGCTGTCCGAGGCGGGCGGCCCTGCGGGACCCGGGGTCGTCACGATCACCGGCACCGCCGGCGTGGGCAAGACCGCGCTCGCGGTCCATTGGGCGCATCAGCGGGCGGACCGGTTCCCGGACGGTCAGCTGTACGTGAACCTGCGAGGCTACGCCGCCGGGCCGCCGGTGCCGCCAATCGACGCGCTGGCGGCGTTGCTGCGGTCGCTGGGTGTCGGTGCGGAGCGCATCCCGGTCGAGCTGGCCGAGGCGACCGCCCTGTACCGCTCGACGCTCGCCGGCCGCCGGGTTCTGGTGGTGCTGGACAACGCCCGCGCGGCGGAGCAGGTCCGTCCGCTGCTGCCGGGCGCCTCCGGCTGCCTCGTGCTGGTCACCAGCCGGGACCGGCTCGGTGGCCTGGTGGCGCTCGATGGTGCCCATCGGGTCACCCTGGACGTGCTCGCTGCGGCGGAGGCCGGTCTGCTGCTGGAGCGGCTGCTGGGCGAGCGGCGGGTACGGGCCGAACGTGAGGCCGCCGCCGAGCTCGCCGCCGTGTGCGCCTACCTGCCCCTGGCGCTGCGGATCGCGGCGGCGAACCTGGCCGGCCGCCCGCACCGCAGCATCGCGGGCCAGGTGGCCGAGCTGCGTGACGGCAACCGGCTCGCCGCCCTGGCGATCGACGGTGACGAGGAGGCGGCGGTCCGCGTCGCGTTCGACCTGTCGTACCGGTCGGTGTCCCCCGGCGCCCGGCGCATGTTCCGGTTGCTCGGGCTGGTGCCGGGCGCCGACGTCTCGGTCGCCGCCGCGGCGGCACTGGCCGGTGCCGCCCCTGCCGTGACGGCACCGCTGCTGGATCAGCTGGCCGCGGCCCACCTGATCGACGAGTGCGCCGCGGACCGGTACACCTTCCATGACCTGCTGCGCCGGTACGCCAGCGAGCACGCCGAGGCCGGCGACGGTGGCCACGGCGAGCCGGTCGCCGCGCTGCGGCGGCTGCTCAGCTGGTACCTGCACACGTTGGACCACGCAACCCGGCTGCTGCGTGGGCACATGACCCTGCTGCCGTTGCCGACCGGCGCGCCGGTCGGGCTGGAGTTCGCCGGTACGGCCGAGGCCCTGGCCTGGTTGGACAGCGAGCGGCACAACCTGGTCGCTGCTGTGCGACACGCCGCGGTGTCCGGCCCGCACGAGACGGCCTGGTTGCTGGCCGACCGGCTCCGGCCGCACTTCGTCGTGGACGGGCAGGTTGTCGACCTGGTGGCGGTCGCCGGGGCCGGACTCGCCGCCGCTGAGGCGGCAGCGGACCTGGACGGGCAGAGCAGCATGCATCACGGCCTCGGCTGCGCCGACTTCCTGCTGGGGCGGCACGATTTGGCCGTCGGACACCTGGAGCAGGCGCTGATGCTGGCGGGCCGCGGTGGCTGGCGGGACGGCGAAGCCGCCTTCACCGGCAATCTCGGTCTCGTCCAGCACGAGGTGGGGCGGTTGGAGGACGCGTTGCGCCGGCACGGCCGCGCGCTTGAGCTGTACCGGCTCGGCGGGCACCTGGGCAGCGCGGCGAACGTCATGATCAACCTCGGGAACGTGTACCACGACATGGGGCGGCTGGTCGACGCCGCGGTGGTCCTCACCGAGTCCGTCACCCTCAATCGGCAGGCCGGCCTGGACAGTGGTGCGGCGACGGCGATGGACTCGCTCGGCGCCGTCGAGCACAGCCTGGGCCACTTCGACCGGGCACTGGAGCTGTCGGCACGGGCGCTGACGATCCACCGGAAGGTCGGCAGCCGATACCACGAGGCACGCCTGCTCAACAGCATGGCCAGGGTGCACGCCGATCTTGGCAACCTCGATCAGGCGTTCGACCTCGCCGGGGCCGGTGTCGAACTCAGCCGCGACATCGGCGAACGCCGCGCCGAGGCGTACGCCTACACGACCCTCGCTGCCGTGCATGAGGCGCAGGGCCGGCCGGACGCCGCCGTGCACTGGTACCGGGATGCGCTGGCCGCCGCCGAGGAGATCAACATCCCGTACCCGTCGGCTGCCGCCCTGGCCGGTCTGGCCTCCGCGTTCGGTCGGCTGGGGCAGTACGAGACGGGCATCGACCACGCCCGCCGGGCCCTGGACATCACCGCCCGGTGCCGGTTCCGGCTGCTCGAAGGCCGGGTGCTGAGCACGGCGGCCCGGCTCCACCTCGACGCCGGCCGGCATGACCAGGCGGTCGAGCACGCCCGTCGCGCACTGGACAACCACCGGGCGACCGGGCACCGCCTCGGTGAGGCCGGCACGCTCGCGATCCTCGCCGAGGCGTGCGCAGACGGCGGGCCCTACCGGCGGGCCGCGCTGGACCTGTTCGCGGATTTGGGCGTGCCGGCACCGCGGGACCTGCGGGTCGCGACCGTTCCCCGGTGAGCCGGCACCCTTCGGCACCGCCGGAGGCGGCCGCGATCCGCGGCCGCCTCCGGGTGGGTGCATGGACCACTCGACGTTCGCGCTAGTCGAGGTCCTTGCTCCACTGGGGGTTGATCGGCAGGGACGGGCCGATCTCGAAGCCGATGTTCACCGAACCACCGCCCCACCAGCCGCCGCCGGCTTCCTGCTTCTTGCGGCCGCCCTGCAGGCAGGGGCCGACGACGATGACGGTGCAGCCGCCGACGCTCATCGCCGCCTGGTCCCGGGCGGGTGCGGAGGTGTAGCCGACGCCGGCCGAGATGCCGAATCGTCCGCCGGTGCCGGTCGTCACCTGCGGGCCGTCGGTGGTGAAGTTGAAGCCGACGCAGAGGAACCCGCTGCACATGCTGACGGTCAGGAAGACGCGGCCGCCGCCCTTGCGTTCCTCGCTCTTGCCTTCGCCGTACGGCATGCCGAATTCGTCGTACTCCGGCCTGGACGGCAGCGGGTTCTTCGGCAGGAACGTGTACTCGCCGTTGACGCGTACCTCCCGCACGAGGTCACGGTTGCACGGTCCCCGGCGGCTGGCGTTGCTCTGCTCGCACTGGCGGATCGCGTTCAGCGTCGGCCCGGCGATCTTCCAGTACTGCTTCCACGCTGTTGAGCACGCCACCGGGTACCCGCCGGTGTACGAGGTGCACGTGCGCGGCGCGGGCTTCTTGACCGGGTAGTAGAAGCGCTGGACCTTCGGCCGCCAGGGCTTGGCCGGCCCGCCGACGGCGGTGCAGCCGCGGCAGGTGGGGAACTGCGGCGCGAAGAACCTGTGCCCGCCGGACGGGCGGCGCCGGTCGATGATCTCGAAGCCCCAGGAGTGCTTCCGTTCGACCAGCAGGCCCTGGTCGTCACCGATGATGATCTTGCCGTCCGGGTCGCTGAAGGTGACGGGTGAGGAGTTGCTGTACGTGTACCCGTGCATCTGCTGCGAGTCGTCGGCATCCATGATCGGGTCGACGCTGATGAACCGCCCGATGCCGGCGTCGTACTCCCGGGCGCCGATGTGGGTCATGCCGGTGCCGTCGCGGACCCCGCCGACCAGGCCCTTGTCGTCGGGCCAGGCGACCGCGGGTCCCCGGTCCTCACCGAACGGGGTCGTGCGCCGCCTGGTGACCGCCTGGCCCGCCTCGGTGACCGCCGCCGTCGTCGTGCCCTGGTGGTCGCCGAACATCCAGGTCAGACCGGTCTTGTCCCGCATCCCGATGATCTGGCCGGCGTGGGCGTAGTACCGGCTGGCGGTCTTCGTCGCCGTCCCGGTCGCGTACGACAGTTCCTGGTTGGGCAGGTACAGGGTCTTCTTCCCCGGTGCCCGGCTGATCAGCCGGCTGCCGTCGGCGTCGTACAGGTAGGACGTCTGGCCGGAGCCGTCGGTGACCGTGGCGAGGTTGCCCTCGGCGGTCCACGTCAGCTGCTGGGTACCGCCCGCGGGCGCCGGCCGGTTCACGGTGTTGCCGGACGGGTCGTAGCCGTAGCTGACGGTGCCGCCGCCACCGGTGGCCACCGAGGACAGCGTGTGCGGTCCGTCCGCGCCGGCGGCCGGGTAGGTGTAGGTGCGGGACCTGCTCGTGGTCGCGGTGCGCTCGGTGGACGTGCGACGGTTGCCGATCGTGTCGTAGGTGTACGAGTGCCAGTACGGTGCGGGGCCACCCAACGCCGACTGGGAACGCGTCGCGGCGCAGTCGCCGCCGCCGGGTGTCCACGCCTCGGTCAGCCGGCGCAGATAGTCGTAGCCGAAACATTGCGTGTCGGCGGCGCCGCCGGCAGGGGTGTCGGCGATGCCGAGGATGTTGCCGGCCCGGTCGTAGCTGTAGTTGAGGTCGGACACCACCGTCGGTGCCGTGATCCGGGTGGTGAGGACCCGCTGCAGCCGCCGGGTGCCCTCCTGGTAGTACATGGTGGTGTCGAGTGAGGCGCCCGTGTCGTACCGGCGGCCGATGGTGGCCAGCTCGCCGTAGCGGGTGTAGCTGGTGCCGTTGACGAGGAACACGTCGTCGCCGGTCGCCGACAGGTCGGTTTTCATGGTGGACGGCTGGCCGGTGGCGCTGTAGGCGGTCTTGAGCGTCTCCGTGGGTAGGCCACCCGCGGCCGGCAGCCGGGTCGTGGCCGGTGAGCCGTCCACGTTGTACGTCGACACGTAGGTGTACGTGCCGGCCAGCCCGGTCTCGGCCGCCGGGATGGTGATGGACTTGCCGGTCGGCTGGCTCAGGTCGTTGTAGCCGGTGACCGTCGTGGTGTAGGCGTTGCCGTTGTCGTAGCGGGTCGCGGTCGCGAGCAGCCCGCGGGCGGCGGTGTCGTACGTCCACTCCATCCGCTTCGCGCCGGTGACCGTGTCGTCGCGGACGCTGGTCTTGCGGCCGCGCGCGTCGTAGGTGTACGCGAGGACCTCACCGCGGGAGTCGGTGGCCGTTTCCACGTCGCCGTACGTGGTGTAGGCCATGCGGGTCAGGCCCTTGTCGGGGTCGTCGATCGTCAGTGGCTTCGCCAGCAGGTTGTAGGTGGTGACCCACACGTTGCCGGCCGAGTCGGTCACCCGGTCACGCAGCCCTTTCGTGTTGTACCCGTAGCTGGTCTCGGTATAGGTGGCCGACCCGACCGCCCCGGCGTACTGGCGCACCTTGGTGGTGTGACCGTCCGCGTCGGTCCACGTGGATGTGGGTGGCCCACCGGCCGGCGGGGTGATGTCGGTGCGGTCGCCGCCGTACACCATGCTGGACCGCCACAGTTCGACGTCCTTCGCATAGGTGATCACGGCGGCGGTGCGGCCCGCGCCGTCGTAGACGGTCTTGTTCCAGGCCGGGATCAGCGCGTCGGACAGTGGCATGACGAGGGTGGCGCTGGGCGCGCCGTCCGCCACGTAGCCCTTGGTCTGCTTGACCGGCCGCTCCGCGGAGTCGTACGTCGTGTCGGTGACGATCCGCCCGCCCTGGGTCCCGCCTTCCGGTACCTGGGTCTGGCGCAACCGGAGCATCCCGTCGTACAGCTCGTAGGTCGTGACGTAACTGCCGGCGGCGTTCAGCCGTGCGGTGGCCACGACGGAGGCCGCGTCCCGGCGCATGGTGTACGTAAACCGCCCGTTGCCGGACTGGCCCGCCGCCCGGCTGCGGTTGGGCAGCCACACCTCGGTCTTGCGGCCGAGCCCGTCGTAGGCGACCTCGGTCGTCTTGCCGTTGACGTCGGTCGACGTGAGCAGGCTGCCCCACGCGGGTTCGACGGTGGTGGTGGTCTGCCAGCCGTCCTGGTCGGTGTTGACGATCCGGGTGACGGGACCGCCGGTCGCCGGCGTGTACGTCACGGTGCTGCGGTTGCCGCGGGCGTCCCACGTCTCGACGGCACGGCCGTGGATGTCGTGGGTGGACCGGCCGGTCACCCGGTAGACGGGTGCGGGCGTGTACGCGACGAGCTGCTCGATCCTGCTCACCGCGCCCTTCGTCGGCGCGGCGCCCCGGGCCTGCTGGTCGTAGCTGGTGTAGGTGTCGGCGAGGATGTCAGCGTCGGTGAGACCCGTCCCGCGTGCCCGGGCGCAGGTGGTGGCGAACCGTTGTTCCCGGCTGGGGAGCTCCATCAGCCAGTTGGCGGTGTTGCGCACGAACGTGGTGATGGCGCACTCCTCGTCGCCGGTGACCGCGTCGTCGCCGAGGTTCTCGACCTGCGTGGCCAGCCCGTACGCGTCGAAGGTGGACCTCGTGACGGTGGTCCGGTTGCCGCGGCCGCCGTCCAGGGCGGTGCGGGCCCGGGTGGCTGCCTCCCCGATGTACCGGGCGTGGACGGTGACGCCGTCCAGGCTCCGGGTGGCCGTCGGGTCGGACCGCCACGGTTCGGTCACCGTCGCGGACACCTCGGTGGACGTGGCGCCGAGGTAGACGATGGATTCGCGGGCCATGCCGGCGTACTCGTCCTCGTCGGCGACCGCCGCGGCGCCGCCGGCGGCCGGCATGGTGACCGACCGGGTGCCGCCGGGCAGGTGGTCGCCGTGCATGCCACGGAAGTACACCGTCTCGGTGCGCTGCTGTTCGCCCGGGTCGCCCGTGGTGACCCGGACCCGGCCGTAACCGCGCCACACCGACCATGTCTTGCTGGCGTCGTCGACGAGCCCGTCGTCGTCGGTGTACCGCCATGCCGGGCTGTCCAGGTACTGGAAGGCGGTGATCGACCGGACGGAACGGGCGTTGGACGGCAGCGCCATGTCGGTCTCGGTCACGGTGTCCACCACGTACTTGTGGAAGTACTCGGTCTTCGGCGACGTCGCGCCCTCCGGCGTCCACCGCACCGGGAAGCAGCGCAGCGTGTTCGACTCCGGCGCCGACGGCATCCGGGAACCGGCCACGCACTCCTGCGGCTTGTACGTGACGCCGATGACGCCACCGGACTCGGTGGTCACCGTCGCCAGCCGCCACCAGTTCATCGGCGCGGACCCGTCGATGGAATCGACCCGGTTGGCCAGCTGCACGCCGCCGAACGTCACGTCCGGCACGGTGGTGGTCGTGCCGACCGAACCGGTGTGGCTGATCCGGTCCAGGAACAGCCCGGCCCGTGTGCCGTCGCCGGGGTCGGGGAAGGAATGGGTCAGCGTCCAGGTCTCCACCGGCCGGTACGCCGAGCCGCCCCACACCTGGGTCTGCACCGACGCGAGCCGCTTGGTCTCCCAGAAGCTGGGCCCGCCGACCAGGCACGGCGTGGCGGTGCACTCCTGGTCCCACGGCGTGTCCGGCCACTGCGGCCGGTTCGGTTTGGCGTTGGTGTAGCACGAGCTCAGGCAGCGGTCGGCGGGGTTGAACACGACCCGCGCCGGCGCGTTGCCGTACGCGGTGTCGCTGCGGGTGCCATAGTCGATGCGGGCCAGCCGCCCGCCGCGCACGTAGCCGGCCAGGGTCGTGGTGGAACCGGCCCTGGCGTAGGAGTTGCTCTCCTTGACGTACCACAACGACTGCGTGTTGCCGAAGGTGTCCACGACGTAGTCGAGGTTCCACTTCCATGCCTGGTCGCAGCCCGACGAGGTGAACGTGCTCGCGTGGCAGGGCTCGCCGGCGTGGTTGCCGAACACCGGGACCGTGTACACCGACGCGGTCTCCGCCTTGCCGGACGCCCAGCCGGGCAGCCGGTTGCGGCCGAACCAGTACTGGGTGCCGTCCATGGTGGTCACGACCCAGTGCTCGCCGTTGTTGTCGCCGTTGACCCCGCCGGTGCGTTGCTCGATGCGCCAGCCTTCCTCGGTGCGTGCGTGCCAGGTGCCCGCCGAGTCCTTCAGCAGCTCGGTGGAGACGCCGTTGAGCGTCACGACGGCATTGTCACGCTTCCAGCACAGGTCCCCGGTCTTGGTCGCGTTGTTGCCGCCGCTCATGTCCTTGCCGCACGGGACGTAGCGGCGCTCGACCGCGTTGACCGGCAGGCTGAAGCCCTCACCGATCCAGGACGGCTGGTTGTTCGACGCGGCGGTGAGCCCGTCCACGGACGACGACGAGTACATCAGGGACAGCTCAGGCTCCGGGCCGTCCACGCCGGGAGGCGTCCGCAGCGGGTAACCCCAGCTGAACCCGCCGGAGTTCCCGCCGGCCGACCAGGTCGCCGCCTGCGACAGCGGCGTGGCGCTCACGTCGCCGGCGCTGCCGGCCGCCCCGGCGGCCAGCGCGACCAGGGTTTCGGTGGCGGTGTCGGCGGCGGACAGTGGCACGTCGGCGCTGACCGTGCCCGTGCGGGGGTCGTTGGTCGACGCCAGCGCGACGGGAGCGCATCCGGGTGCCGCGGTGGCAGCGCAGCCGGGCAGCAGTACCAGGCGCAGCCGGGTGGCCCAGTCACCGCCGTACGCGTCGCGGAACTCGCCGTAGTCGACGCTGACGCGCGCCGTGCCGGCGGTCGCCGCACCGTCGGCGCGTGCGACGGCGAGCAGCACACCGGCCACCCCGGCCTGCTGCGTGGCGGCCCGGTCCAGCACCCGTACCCGCACCCGCGCCGGCGCCGCGGCACCGGCGGCGGGACCGACCGAGACGGGCGTCCCGCTGACCCGCACGGTGCGCGCCGGACCAGGTGCGGCAGCAGGTTGCAGCGCCACCTCCCCGGCGGCCGCGGCCGGCCAGCTCACCGCCCGCGGCTGGAACGGCCGGCCGGTGACGCCGGCGGGCGCGCCCGCCGGCGCGGCGGCGGCGACGGCAACCGCACGGTCCTGCTGGGGCTGCGGCCGTTCACCGCGGTCGGGCCCGGACGAGGCGACCAGGACACCACCGGCGGACACGGCCACCGCCAGGGCGACGGCGGACACGGCGACGCTGCGATGGGCCCGTGGCCGCGGTCGTCGCCGCAGCCGCGCGAACCACACCGCCCACCATCGCTGTCCCCCACTGGTCGGTGCTGCCGGCACGTCGGCCATCTGCGCTCCCTCCCGCGAAACGCGACACACCCGAGCGCCGGGACGGACAAACGGGCCCGTTCAGCATCGACGCGCTGTTCATCGATGGCTCATCGCTCGCTCACCGCTCGCCCGCGCTCCCCCGGGCGCTCCGCACGGCGTCCGCGGGCACCCGGCAGCGGATCGATGAGAAATCGGTGACGGCGCCGCCGAGCATGACCGTGCGTCGCCGTCAGCCCCCGGGGATCATCCGGCCCGGACGGGCCCGGCCAACCCGATGAGGAGCACCATGATCAGGTGGCTCAGTTCCACACATGCGGCCGTGAGGGACCGTCCGCGTCCCGTCGTACCGGGCCCGCCAGGCGTCCGGCGACACCGGCTGCGGCTGACGCGGTCGCTGCTCGCCGCCGTGCTCTGCGCCGCTGTGCTGGTCCAGACGGCACCGGTCCTGTCCGCGCCGGCCGGCGCGGCACCGCCGCCCGCACCGGCGACGGCCGATCCCGCGCAGCAAGACCCCGCGCAGAACGCCGCCGCACCGGACGCCGCCGAGTCCATCGCCGCCGCCCGGGCGACCGGCCGGCCCGCCGAGATCCTGTCGCGGCGCACCGAACGCTCGCGGACCCTCGCCAACCCGGACGGGTCGTGGACCACCGAGGTGACCGCCGCACCGACCCGGGTGCGGCGGCCCGACGGCACGTGGACGCCCGTCGACACGACCCTGCGCCACGCCGGTGGGCAGGTCGTGCCGGTCGCCGCCGCCGGGAACCTGCGCCTGTCCGCCGGTGGGACCGGGCCGGCGGCGCGGCTCGGCACCGGCGGCCGGGAGGTCAGCCTGGGCCTGCCGTGGCCGCTGCCCGCGCCGGAACTGAGCGGCTCGACGGCCACCTACCGTGACGTGCAGCCCGGCGTCGACCTCGTGCTGACCGCTGAGCCGGAGGGCTTCTCGGAGGTGCTGGTGCTGCGTGAGCGTGCCGCGGCGGCGAACCCGGCGCTGCGGACGCTGCGGTTGTCGCTGACCGCGGCCGGGTTGACGCTGCGCGCCGCCGGCGGCGGGTTCGAGGCGACCGACGGTGCGGGACGGGTCGAGTTCACCAGCCCTGCCCCACGCATGTGGGACTCCACCGGTGACCGGCACGCCGCAGGCGCGACCGCGGACGGCGTGGCTGCGGTCCTCGGCGCCGGCGGCAGATCCGCCGAGCGGCCCGTCGGCGGCGACCGGGTCGCCACGATGGCGACCTCGGTGTCCGGCACCGACCTGACCATCACGCCGGACCACGCCCTGCTGGACGACCCGGCCACCGTGTTCCCCGTCTACGTCGACCCGTCGGTCACCGCCGCACGCAGCGACTGGGCGATGATCCAGAGCGGGTTCGGCGGCGACGACCCCACCTACAAGTTCACCGGCGACCAGGGCGTGGGCCTGTGCGACGTGCAGCTCGAACCGACCTGCAACGCCGACAACATCAAGCGGCTGGCCTGGGAGTTCACCATCCCCAGCGTGATCAGGGGCAGTCACGTGCTGGCGTCGACGTTCAGCGCGTACGAGACCCACGCCTACGACTGCACGGCCGACGCGGTGCAGCTGTGGCGCACCGGCGCGGTCTCCTCGAGCACGACCTGGGACAACCACGCCTCGACCTGGGCCAAGCAGCTGGCCAGCGTGTCGATCGCCCGCAAGTCCGGCTGTACCAACGGACCCGGATGGGTGGAGTTCAACGCGCTCGGCGGCGTGAACGAGGCCCTGTCCAGCGGCTGGTCGACGCTGACGCTGGGGCTGCGGGCCGGCAGTGAGACCAGCATGCCGGGCGGCTGGAAGCGGTTCCGGTACGACGCGACGCTGTCGGTGACGTACAACTCGGTCCCGCGGGTGCCGACGTCACTGAGCGCTGAGGGCACCGGCTGCGGCACCAGCAGCAACCGTCCCGGGATCCCGACGGCCACCCCCACCCTGCGCGCCGTGGTCAGCGACCCGGACACCGAAACCGACCTGCGTGCGGCGTTCGCCTGGGAGCAGTGGAACGGCACCGCCTGGACCGCGCTCGGTTCGGGCTCCCAGTCCAGCCTGACGTCCGGCGCGACCGGGCAGTACAAGATCACGTCCGGTCTCGTCAACGACGGCATTTACCGGTGGCGCGCGCAGACCCAGGACCCGTGGTCCTACAACGGCACGTCCGGCACGGACAGCTCGACGTGGTCCGGGTACTGCGAGTTCCGGGTGGACACGGTCTCGCCGCAGTTCCCGCCGGGGGTCTCCTCACCGGTGTACGGCACCGACCTCAACACGACCTACGGCGCCGTCGGCCTGACCGCCGACTTCACGTTCACCGCCAGCGGCGTGACCGACGTGACCGGGTACCGGTGGGGCTGGTCCGACCCGCCCACCACCCACGTGGCGGCACCGTCGCCGGGGGCCACGGTGACCGTACCGTTGACGCCGCCACCACCCAAGCCGCAGGACCCGACGGACGGCGGGCAGAGCACCCTGTACGTGATCTCCGTCGACAGCGCCGGCCGCACCAGCCCGCTGGCGACCTACGTGTTCGTCCTCGGGCCGGCCACCGCCCCGGTCGGGGTCTGGGACATGGGCGAGCCGTCCGGCAGCACCACGCTGGCCGACACGACCAGCCGGGGAACCACCCACCCTGCGACGCTGACCGCCGGGGCCGCGGGCACCGCCGGCCGGATCGTCAACGGCCCCGCGAAGGCGGCGCCGACCTCGGTGGCGTTCAACGGCACCACCACGTACGCGGCAACGGCCGGGCCGGTCCTGGACACCAGCCGCAGCTTCACCGTCTCGGCCTGGGCGAAACTGAACAGCACCACGACACATCGGGCGGTGCTGTGCCAGGACGGCGCCTCCAACTGCGGTTTCGCCCTGGAGTACCTGGCCGGCACCGGGTGGGCGCTGGACATGTACAGCGTCGACGGCAACGCTCCGGCCATCGTGCGTGCCGCGCACGCCGCCGCCCCGTTCGGGGTGTGGACGCACCTGGTCGCCGTGTACGACGCCGGTGCCAGACAGATCCGGTTGTACGTCAACGGCAAGCTCGCCGGCAGCGCCACCCTGGCGGGCAACTGGCGGGCGAACGGGCCGCTGCTGATCGGCCGTGCCCGGTACCAGGGCACGGTGAACAACTTCTTCGACGGCAGCATCGCCGAGGTCAAGGTCTGGGACCGGGTGGTGTCGGCGCAGGAGCTGGCGCCCGGCGCGGCGACGCTCGTCGGCCGGTGGCGGCTGGACGGCGACGGCACCGACGCCACCGCCTACGGCCGCGACGCCACCGCGACCGGCGGGGTGACCTGGGCCGACGACCGCGGCGACGGACCGGTCTCGGCGGCGTCGTTCAACGGCACCAACCAGTTCCTGGCCACGGCCGGACCCGCGGTGTACACCGATCAGTCGTACACGGTCGCCGGGTGGGTGCGCTGGACCGGTGGCGGCGCCGCACGCACGGCACTGGCGCAGGACGGGACCACCATCTCCGGGTTCTTCCTGGGCTGCCGGACCGACAGCACGTCGTACTGGTCGATGCTGGTCAGGTCGGCCGACTCGACCAGCAGCTCAGCGGTGTACGCCAACGCCGGCGCGTGCGTCCCGGGCGGCTGGGTGCAGCTGACCGCCGTGCGGGACGCCGTGGCCGGCCAGCTGAGCCTGTACCTCGACGGCGTGCTCGCGGTCACCGCACCGACCGGCCCGCGATGGCAGGCGGGCGGCGCGTTCACCATCGGCCGGGGCAAGTGGAATGCGCTGATCACCGACTTCTGGACCGGCGACATCGACGACGTCCGCGTGTACGCGGGCGCGATGCCCCCGGCGGAGGTCTCGAAACTGGCCGCCTGACCCCGTCCGGGCGGCGGCGCATCGTCGGCCGGCCGTGGACCACCACGGCCGGCCGACCTGCCGCTCCGGCAAATCCCTTCCAGAGTCTCGATCAAGGTCGCGTCAAGGTTCCGTCAGGCACCGCCGATCATGCTGGGCCCACGCGTCACCGGACGAGGGGGAACCGATGCATGCAGCGCCGCAGCACCTGGCCGGACCACCGGCACCGGACACCGGGCCGGCACTGTTCCGGCTGCTGGGCCCGCTCACCGTCACCATCGGCGCGCAGACGCTGCCGATCGGCGGTGTGCGCAGCCGCGCGGTGCTGGCGACACTGCTCCTCGACGCCGGCAAGGTGGTCTCGACCGACCAGCTCGTGGAGGCCACCTGGGGCGCCGACCCACCCGCCAGCGCACGGATCCAGGTGCAGAACCGCATCGGGCGGCTGCGCCGGACCCTCCAGCCGGTGCCGTCCGCCGACGCACTGATCGGCACCGCGCCCGGCGGGTACACGATCAGACCCCGCGACGGGGACCTCGACCTCGACCGGTTCCGCGCACTGACCGGCACCGCCGAACGGCTGGAAGCGGCCGGCGCAGCCGCCCGAGCGGCGCACCTGCTCGGCCAGGCGCTCCAGCTGCGCCGCGGCCCGGCCCTCGACGGGCTCACCACCCCATACCTGGCCAGCGCCGCGCACGGCATCGAGCAACGATGGCTGCTGGCGTTCGAGCACCGGGTACGGCTGGAGCTGCGGCTGGGGCGCCCCGCGCACCTCGTCGAACCGCTGCGGGCCATGACGGTGGCACACCCGTACCGGGAGGAACTGCACGGTCTGCTGATGGCGGCCCTGTACCGCGCCGGCAGGCAGGCCGACGCCCTGGCCGCGTACCGCACGGCCCGCCGCATCCTCACCGAACAGCTCGGGCTGGAGCCGTGCCCGATGCTGCAGTCGCTCAACCTGGCGATCCTGCGCCGCGACGGCGACACCGTCGACGCCGAAGTGTCCGGCCAGCTCGCCCGGCCCCGCCGCCCGAGCGCCGTCCAGGTGAGCACCCCACCGGTGCGGCGGGAGCTGCCCGCCGTACCCGCCGGCCTGACCGAACGCGCGGAGCAGCTGAGCCTGCTGGACCAGGCGGCCGGCACCGTGCAGCGCGGGCCCGTACCACCGCGCGGACTGCCGCCCCGCGACGGACCCCCGGCCGCACCCGCGGTGCTCGTGCACGGACCGCCAGGCGCGGGCAAGACTGCCCTGGCCGTGCACTGGGCGCACCGTGCCGCCGGCCAGTTCCCCGACGGCCAGCTCTACCTGGAGCTCAACGGCCCCTCCGGACCGGTCGAACCCGCCGACGCGCTGGCCAGGCTGCTGCGTTCCCTCGGCGTGCCCGGCCCGTCCGGCGACGTGCCCGAGGCGGCGGCGCTGTTGCGGTCCGTCCTGGCGGGCCGGCGCGTGCTCCTGCTGCTCGACGACGCCAGCTCGATCGCACAGGTCGAACCGTTGCTGCCGGGCGGACCCGAAGCCTTCGTGATGATCATCGCCCGGGCCCGGCTCGGCGCGCTGACCGCCAGGCACGACATGGCCAGGGTCCAAGTGGGCCCACTGTCGGCAGCCGCGGCCCGGCGGCTGCTCACCGCACTCGTCGGCGCCACCCGGGTGCACGCCGAGCCGGACGCAGCCACGGACCTCGTGCACCTGTGCGCACGACTACCGCTGGCGCTGCGGATCGCCGCCGGCGGCCTGCTGGACCGACCACACCGCCGCCTCAGCACCCTGGTGCAGGAGCTGCGCACAGCCCACGGCCTGCGGGCATGGCAGCGGATGGACCCGGCGTGGGCGGCCCTCACCGGCACCTTGGACGCGTCGCACGGGCTGCTGCCCGCGCCGGCCCGCCAGCTGCTGCACCGCATGGGCACAGCCACGACCGGTCCGGTGTCGCCGGCCACGGCCGCCGCGTTCACCGACGGCGACCCGACCGCCGCGGCGCGCTGGCTCGACCTGCTGTGCGCCACCCACCTCGTCCACGAGCACCCAGACGGGCGGTACACCGTCGATCCGCTGACCCGCCGGTACGTTCACGACCGCGTAGCTTCGCCGGTGACAACCGGGCTCTGGCGCGAACATGGTGATTGATCTGCGACGGTCCACGGGGCGTGCAGCACTGCCCGAAGATCCGCTGACCCGTCGCCGCCGGCGCCGAACCTTCAGGCGGCGTGCGGCAGCCGGGCAACCAGGCGGCGACGGAGGTCGTGCAGGACCTCGGCAGTCATGCCGCCGATCCGGCACCGTCAACCGCCAGGACGTTACGGGCGTGAACGGTCCGGACGCGTGCGTTCCAGTAACCGGCGTGGCAGTCGCAGCGCCCCGACCGTCGTACCGGCGGCGGTGGCCGCCAGGACGATGCCCCAGGCGACGGGTCCCAGCGGCCGGCAGCCGAAGAACTGGCTCAGGCCGGGGGTCTGCACGACGCCGACGAGCGCCGCGGCGGAGGCGCCGGCCGCGCCGAGGACGACGCGGTCACCGCTGGAGGCCAGCGCGGTCTGGCCCAGCTGCGCGCCGACGAGGGAGGCGAGCGCCACGGTGCTGGCGCGCGTGGCCGTCCCGGTGGCCTTGGCCGCGAACCAGGCCGCTGCGGTGGCCGCCGAGGTCGCGACGGCGCGGCGGGCGATGTCGGCGGTCAGGGCCGTGCCGAGTGAGGCCTCCGGTCCTTCGCGGATGAGCTGGTCCGCGGTGACGTGCTTCGGCGGCCGTGCGGCCACCGTGATCGCGGGCAGCAGGTCGGTCATGAGGTTGACGAACAGGATCTGCCGTGCGTTCAGCGGTGGTGTCGTGGAGACCAGGGAACTGCCGACGGTGAACAGGATCTCGCCGAGGTTTCCGCCGAGGAGCAGGGCGAGCGACTCACGCACCGACGCCCACATGGCGCGGCCCTCGACCACCCCGTCGGCGATCGTCTCGATGCGGCCGTCCATGACGATCATGTCAGCCGACTGGCGGGCGGCATCCGTGGCCTGCTCGCCCAGCGCGATGCCGGCGTCGGCGAGCCGGATGGCGGGCGCGTCGTTGGCGCCGTCGCCGGTGACCGCGACGGCATGTCCGGCGCGCCGCAACGCGCGGACCACCGCGACCTTGTGCCCGGGGCTCACCCGCGCGAAGACCGAGGCCTTGGCCACCAGCGCGTCGATGGTCGCGTCGTCGGCGCCGTCGAGCTCCGGCCCGGTCACCACTGTCCCGCTGTTGAGCAGGTCGAGTTCGGCGGCGATCGCCTCCGCCGTGCTGGGATGATCGCCGGTCAGCATGAGTACCTTGATGCCGGCGCGCCGCAGCTGGTCGATCGCCTCGGCAGCGGTGGCCCGGGTCGGGTCGGCCAGCCCGAGGAGGCCGCGGAACTCGAGGTTGTCGACTCGTTCTTCGTCGAGGCGGCGCCTGCCGGACGCTGCCCGTTCCGCGATCGCGAGCACCCGCAGCCCCTGCCGGGCCATCCGGTCGGCCTCCGCCTCGATCTCCTGCCGGTCGGCCGGAGTGATCGGCCGGGCGGACCCGTCGGGGTGCCAGGTCACGCAGCGCGGCAGCGTGATCTCCGGTGCGCCCTTGACGCTGATCACCTGGCCGTTGCGTGCCGTGCCGAGGACGGCGTGGAACCCGCGTGCCGGCTCGAAGGGCAGTTCGCGGACAGGCTGCCAGCCCTCGGCCTTCTCGTCGGTGCAGACGGCCGCGGCCGCGGCGCCGACCACGACTGCCTGGTCGGTGGGGTGCGGCAACGTTTCCTGCCCGTTGGGCGCCGGGCTCGCGCGCAGTGCGGCGGCGAGGATCAGCCGGTGCCGCGGGGTGAGCCGCTCGGTCGGCACCTGCACACGGCCGTCGGAGAGAGTGCGCAACGCGATGCGTCCCTCGGTCAGGGTGCCGGTCTTGTCGAAACAGATCACGTCGATGCGGCCGAGCGCCTCCATCGATCTGGGATCGCGGACGAGGATGTTGCGTTCGGACAGCCGGCGGCTGGCGCTCAGTTCGGCCGCGGTGGCGATGAACGGCAGCCCTTCGGGGATCGCGGCGACCGCGAGCGCGACCGAGCTGTTGATCGACTCGGCCAGCCGCCCCCGCAGCAGGCCGGTGGCGAGGAGCGCCACCGCGGCGGCACCGGCCGCCGGCAGTGACGCCTTGGTGAGCTCGTGCAGCCGCTGCTGCACGCCGCTCTTCGGTGGCTCCTGCAGCGCCGCCCGCGCGCTACGACCGGCCTCCGTCTTCTCACCGGTCGCCACGACGATGCACGTGGCCGACCCGGCGGCGACCGTCGTCCCTGCGTACACCATGCCGGTGTGCTCGCCGACGGCGGTGGAGCGGGTGGCGGCGACGCTCTTGACGACCGGCACGGACTCGCCGGTCAGCGAGGACTCGTCAATCTCGAGGCCGGAGGTGTCGATCAGGCGGCAGTCCGCCGGTACCGCATCTCCGGGCTCCAGCAGAATGACATCGCCCGGCACGAGTTCGTCGATGCTGC
This sequence comes from Dactylosporangium sp. NPDC050688, assembly GCF_040654515.1. Lineage (NCBI taxonomy): Bacteria > Bacillati > Actinomycetota > Actinomycetes > Micromonosporales > Micromonosporaceae > Dactylosporangium > Dactylosporangium sp. NPDC050688. Next base: position 58,699 of record NZ_JBFAIC010000035.1, on the reverse strand, counting down.
CGTCACGATCGACACCGGCCCGGCGCAACCGGACCTGCGGCGTCGCCGCGCTCACCAGCCGGCTCAGGGCCCGCCGGGCGGCCACGTCCTGGACACCCGACAGCAGCGCGTTGACCAGGATGACGGCGGCGACCAGCGCCGCGTCGCTCTTCGCACCGATCATGGCGGAGACACCCGCACCGGCGGCGAGCGGCAGCGTCAGGGGCGTGTCCAGTTCGGCCACGACGGTGCCGAACAGTCCCCGCGCTGCCGGCGTCGTCTCGCCGGCTGGAGCCTCGGCGCGCCGGCGTTGTCCGGCGGCTTCCTCGCTGATGCCGTGCGGCGACGTGTCCAGGATCCGCATGACCTCCTGGATGGGCAGCGTGTGCCAGGCGACATCGACGGCGGGCGCTGGCACCGCACGGCGGCCCAGGCCGCGCGCCGACCAGACCGCGCTGAGGACGTTGGCGGTCAGCGCGACACCGGTGGCAAGCGTTCCGCGGCGCGCGCACCGCTGCGCCAGGTCGACGTTCCCCAGCAGCGCGCCGGCCGCCGAACCCTGGGACGCCACCAGGGTGCTGCGCTTACTCACCGCCTTGGCTACCGTCGCCGCCTCAAGCAGCAGCCAGGCTGTCTCCAGCCCGGGCCCGCCCATCAGGTGGGCGCCCCACGGAGGTCGGCGATCAGGCTGCAGCACGCCGAAGCCGCAGTCCGCCGAAGCGAGGGCGGTGTCGTTGCGCTCGCCGATGAGCACGACGACGTGGCCGTCCCGCTGCAGCGCGCGGATCGACTCGGCCAGCCGCGAGCCTCCCGGCACGGTGCCGTCCGCCGGCAGCCGGCGACGGATCTCAGCCGGCGCTCCGGCGAGCAGCACCTGCCCGACCTGGCGACCGGCCGCGATCATGGCGGTGGTCAACGGATCCAGCGCCGACTCGACCAGGACGACCGCCACGGGCTGCCGGTTGCGGGTCAGCGCGTACACCTTCCCCCTCCGGCCGTCCGAGGCGCGTGCGTCGTCCAGGACGGCCGCCGGGATCGCGGTGTCGAGACGCTGCGGGGCGGTCAGCGCCCAGCCGTCGGCGTCTTCGTCCGTCGGTAACGTGCCTCGATGCCCGTCGACGAGCCGGCTCGCGGCCTTCCAGGCGTCCTCCACCGTGCCGGCGACGGGCACCACGTGCGTGATGACGTGCCGGCCCCCGGTCAGCGCCCGGGCATCGATCACCACCGTGTCGACCCGGTCCAGCCGGCGCAGCGCGCCCGGGTCGCGGACAAGCACGTCCCGGCGGGCGAGGAGCCGGCCCAGCTCAGCCGCGTACGCCTCCCGACCGGCATGCGCGGGGACCGGTGAACCGGCCGCGAGCATCCGGGCCGCACGCCGGACGCCGCCGGGGAGCAGCGCGACCGCGCCGGAGGCGAGCAGCGTCAGCGTGCTGATCCGGTGGGCGTAGCGCTCGATCGGGCCGTCGGGCAACGCCGCGGGCCGCGGGTCGTCGAGGCGGCCGGCACGGCTCGCGCCGGCCGCCCGGGGCAGCTCGGCCGCCCTGCGCTGCCACGCGTCACGCTGCGCGGATGCCTCCCGCAGCAGGACGACCCGCATGGCGGCGTCCGCGAGCACGGACAGCCTCGCCTGGCCCGCGGCATCAATCCCCGCGCTCGCCGCGGAGACGGCCAGGTCGGCCCAGTCGCGGCCGACGGCCCGGCGCAGCCGGGCGCGCAGCCCCGGTATGTGGTCGACCATCGCGACGACGGCGGCCAGCTCGCGCGGCATTGCAGGTAGCCGCAGGCCCCGCGCCACGGACGCCCAGGCGGCACCGAGCAGGTCGACGACGAGCGTCACCAGCTGACGGGTCTCCGCGTCGAGGTTCGGCGGCCCGGCCGCCCGATCCGCAGGGATGTGGTCGGATTCGGCAGACGCGACCGCCTCGACGAGGTCGTCGAGCCCGAGCGTGTCCTCGTCGTAGCTGATCAGCAGCCAGCCGAGGGCGGCATTCCATGCGGCCCAGTCAACGCCGCGCAGCGTTTCGAGCGCCTTCTCCAGCAGCTCGCCGCTCTCGGCGCCGATCATGTCTCGGGCGCCCCGCACCTCGATGTAGGCGAAGCCGTCCCGTGCCCACGCCGTCCGCCGGCCGAACGGCCGGCCTGTCGGCGCCGCCGTCACTGTGCGGTGGAAGCGGCGGGACCAGCGTTGGCCCGCGTCTCACCCGTCGGCACCTCGGCCGGGCCTTGCGGTTCGGCACGCTGACCGCTGTGGGTCGCCACCCAGACACCCGCCGCGGCCGCGAGGGCGACGGGCCATTCCAGCATGCCGACCGCGGCCAGCACGCCGACACCGCCGTAGTACAGCAGTTGCTTCGGCTGCGGTACGGCGGACGCGACAGTCCGTGCCGTCCACTCGGCATTCGTGACCATCGACCGTGCCACCGGCCCGGCCACATGGACGACCGGCACCTTGATGTGCGGCATCGGAACTTCCTGCCAGGTCACCAGCTCGGACTCGCCCCTGGGCGGTGCGGTCGCGCTGACGGCTGGGAGTTCCTTCGCTCGGGTCGGAGGCTCGACTGCCGTCGTGGGGGTGGCCCCCTTCGCCGGGCTGCGGCGCCGAGGCTGCGTCGTTGAAGTCCCAGCAGCGCGTGGAGCCGGGGCCTGCTTCTGCGGGCGGGTTGAAGACCTCGTTGCTGTGGTTGTCATGGATGAGCACCTCCACCGGAATCGTCCCGGGAAAGGTGCCTCTACCCGGACGGTGTGGAATCAACCCGCAGACCCGGGATTGCGGCTTGCTCAGGCGGGACGGCTCACGAGGCGGCGGCACGCGGCGACGATCAGCGAGACCAGCAGGACGCTGACCACCTCGACCGTGATCGCGGCAAGCAGTTCGGACATGACGGCCCTCCTTCGGTGTATCGGTGTGCGCCGGAAACGTAGGCGCGGCAGGTGAACGCCGGGTAATACGACAGGTGCGTCAAGGTGGCTTTCGGGTGGCGTACAACTGCTTGACCTGTGCCTTCTTGCCGGTCGCCCGCACCCGTCCCGATCCCAGGCCGTAGGCTGCACGGCTGCGCAAAGCCTCTCGGCGAGCAATGCACCGCAACCTCAGCACGCGTACTGACATGTGACGTCACATCTGCTGGAACGCCCTGTCCGCTGTCGCCAATCTCGCCGAAAGGGTTCCGGTCCTTCGATCGACCGCACGCGCTGAACCTGCCAGGTCCGCGCATCCCGCACGACGGATCCGCGCCCGCCCCATGACGACCGGCAGCAGTTCTGTCTGCTCACCCCGGGCTGACGCCGGCGCATCGGCCTTGCCCGGGTGCGGTAGCTTCGCGGGTCGCCGGACGACCGTGACTGAGCAGGAGCCGCCATGACCGACCGCACCGAAGCCACCGGACAGCTGCTGCGACGGCTGCGTTCCGAGGCCGGCGTACCCCCGGCGGCGCGGGACGTGGAGCCGCCCGAGCTCCCGGTGTGGCGGCGGATGCGCGACGACCCGTTCCTCGCGGAGTTCTTCACCGTCACCGACACCCCGCGCGCCGTCGAGGACTACCTGGCCGACGGTCACCCGGGCGTCGCCCGCTTCCTGGCCGACATCCTCTGGATCGGCGAGTCCGACAACGACCTGCCGATCGGGTACTGGAGCGCCGGCGCCAGCACCTTCGCCGGTGCCCCGGTCGTCTTCGTCGACGACGAGGCGTGCGTCAAACTGCTCGGCACCAGCCTGGTCGACTTCCTCGGCCCGTGGGTCGGCGAGCTCGGCGCCGAAGAGCTGCTCGACTTCTGCCACCGCGCCGGCCTGCGCCCGCCGCTGTCCAAGGCCGAACGCGAGGCGGCCCTGCAGGGGTACCCGGACCCGCAACGGGTGTTCGAGTTCTTCCTCGACTCGGCAAACGGGTAGGCCGGTCGGGCCTTCAGCCGGCGATGCGGGCGCGGGCGTCGGCGATGAGGTTCGCCGCGTGCGGTCCGGCGATGTACCGCGCCGCGTCGACAGTCTCGATGACCGCGGTGACGGGGTCGGGGTTGGTCGCCCGGTGCAGGGCGAGCCAGAGCGCCCTGTGCTCGCCGCCGTCGAGCTGGGACCGGCGGGCGCGCACAACCGCGTCAGGGGTGAGGGCGCGGGCGCTCAGGCTCGCGGCGATGTCCGGGTCGTCGCTGAGTCCGGCGTACCGGGCCGCCTCGGCCACGGCCCACCAGGCCAGTTCCCGCAGGCGCGGCTCCGGCAGGCCGGCCAGCGTCCCGGTGGCGGCGCCGAGCGGGTCGGCGCGGCGCGGGTGGCGGTTCGGGTACAGCGGCGGCAGGTCCGGCACGATCCGGAACGCCACGTCGGCGGCCTCGATGCGGGCCAGGTGCTCGGCGGTGAAGCCGTGCCCGGTGAACCGCTGCACCGCGGCCAGGCCCATGTGCCACCTGCTGCGGTTGCGGTCGGCGAAGTCGAGGCCGGCGAAGGTCACGGCCAGCGCCGGCGGCACGGCGAAGTCACCGGCCGGCTCCACCGCCAGCAGGAGATCGCCGCGCTCGGCGAAGGTCAGCCGGGTCGCGGCGTTGACGTTCCAGAACATGCTGGCGGCCCGCCCGCCGGCGGACGCCCGAACCAGCACGGGCACGGTCGAGCCCGTCCAGCCGTTCCACTCCACGGCGAGCACCGCGTCGCCGGCGTCCAGCACCGCCACCCACGGGTCGACCGACCGCCGCCGCGACAGGTCCTCCACGACGGCCCGCGCGGACTCCGGCCGGCCCGGATCGGCGCCGAACGCCCGCAGCACCTCCGCGACGTCCGAGCCGGTGACCACCGTGACCGTCGCCGCCTCGCCGAGGCTGCTGCCTCGCACCCACCGGTACGCGGCCTCGGGCAGCTCGGGCCGCACCGGCTCCGCTTCGCCGCGCAGCCGATGTCCGAGCCGGTCGGTGCGGGCGTACACGACCTCCGGCGCGGCCGGCGCCTGCCACACCACCAGCTCGTAGGACTCGCTGCCGCGCTCCTCGAGGTCGTCGCGGCCGCGGGCGTGCACCCGCAGCCGGTAGTCGCCCGGCCAGGGCGGTGTGCACCGGCGCAGATCCGGCGCGCCCGCACCAGACCCGAGCACCGCCGCGCCGGTGCCGCCCGAGCGCCAGCTGACCTCGATGATCTCCTCCCAGCCGGCCGCGACGCCGGCGGGCGGCCCGTCCAGCACCCGCAACGTGGTCGACACGTGGCCGGACTCGACGCCGGTGCGGATCACGGCGCCGCCCAGGACGACCGCGACGAGGCCGTTGCCGGCGAAGTCGACCGCTGGCACCCCGCCGCCCTCCAGCAACGCGAACCGGTGCTCCGACACCAGCGCCGACTGCCCGGCGTGGACCGGCAGCCTGTACTCGGCCCTGGCCCGGGCGAGCACCGCGGCGGCGTAACCGGCCGGCATCGGCGCCTCGCGCAGCAGCAGCACCGCCGCGCCGATCCCGGCACCCAGCACGGCCGGCGGTTCGACGGCCCATTCCCCGCTGCCCACCAGGTGCAGGACCGCGGCGGCGGTCGCCACGCCCAGCGCGAGGTGCGCCGCACCGTGCGCGGCGGCGACACCCGGCTCGTCGGCGAGCCCCGGATCCACCGTCAGCCGTGCCGCGACGTCCGGGTGGGCGGCCAGCCTGCGGGCCAGCGCGGCGACCAGCGGCAGCGCCCCGGGCCACGTCCGGTCCAGCATGACGGCGCCGGTGACCGCCTCGCTCTCCCGGCCCAGCCTCGTCACGGCGAAACGGCCGGTGAACGGCGCACCCAGCAGGCCGCTGAGGTCCGGCACCGCGGCCAGATCCAGCTCCGCCACGGTCAGCTCCAGCGCACCCAGCAGCCGCTGGGTCAGCAGCTCCGGCAGCGACCGGAGCGCGTCGAGCACCGGCGAGTCGCCCTCCCCGCGCCGCTCGCCGGATGACCGGAACCCCGCGGCAGCAGGCCGCCCGGCAAGCCCCGGCGTCCTGGGCCCTTCGGCGACCGCGCGCAACCGGCCGAGCTCCGCCGCCGGCGCCACCGGGGTGCGTGAGGCCAGCAGCGGCACCGCCACACCGACCGGCCCGGTCAGCTCCACCACGACCGCGTCGGGTACGTCGACCACAACACTCCTCCACACCACCGGCCCCCGCCAGCCTATGCCCCGCACCGCCGCCCGCATTCCCGACCCGCGGCTTTCCCCAGCACGGCACCGGCCAGATGCACGTCCTCACGACGGAGACCGGCGCCGGGACAGCGGCACGTGATCAATTGCTTTACCGTACCGGCGTGACCGAAGCCCTTTCGTCTCCTGCCGCCGACACTCCGCCGGAGGACACCGGCCGGCCAGGGCCGCGCCGGCCGCTCGTCATGGTGGTCGCGGTCGTGGCGCTGCTCGTCGCCGCAGGCGGTGCCGTCGCGTGGTGGGCGCTCGACCCCGACCCCCGCGACGCGGCGAAGGACTACTTCGCCCGCCTGGCGGACGGGGACGCGGCCGGTGCCCTGCTCGCCGTCGACCGCCGCACGATCGGCGCGGAGCTCTCGGCAGGCAGCCCGCTGTTGACCGACGCCGCACTGAGCGATTCGGCGTCGCGGCCGCAGGCCATGACGATCACCCGCGTCGTCGAGCGCGGCGACGCGGCCACGATGACGGTGCGGTACGAGGCGAACGGCGCCGCGATCACCCAGACCCTCACGGCGCACCGGCGAGGCCGCGCGTTTGAGCTGGAGAACCCGTTCGTACGGCTCTCCTTCGCACACCCGCCGGCGGTGAACGCGACACGGGTCACGGTGAACGGCGTCGTGCTGCCGGTTGCGTCGACCGGCGCGGCCGTCGCGGCCTTCCCGGGTGCGTATGCCGTCGCAGTGGACAGCAACGCACTGTTCGCCGGCCGCGCCGCCACGGCCGTGCCGGGCGCCGGCGGCGCCGCCGCGGTCACGCTGCCGCCGCCATCCCTGTCGGCGGAGGGCCGGACGAACGCGGACGCGGCGATCGCCGCCGCACTGGAGCAGTGCGCCACGAAAATCTTCCAACGGCAGCCGACCTGCCCGGAAATCAAGCTCTTCGATCCCTCGGAGCCCACCTCCATGACACCGTTGTCGGCGATCCCGCTCCCGGCGGACGCCCGCGTCGGCACCATCGTCGTGGGCGGCTCCGTCAACATCGCGGCCCAGGTCACCCGGCAACCGGCGTGCGCGTACACCCCGGCCGCCGACGCCGCCGACCACGTGACGTTCACCGGCACCGGCGGCGTGATCCACTGGAGCATGCAGATCGCCCTGCCCGGCGGCACGCCTGTCCCCGGCCGCTCCGGCGACACCCCGATCACCCCCACGGGCAAGGTCACCATCGGCACCGACGGCCAGCTGCAGGTCACCTTCGCCTGAGGCGAGCCCCATGGTCGGCCATGATCACAGATCAGCCGCCCCACCGCACGCCGACCGCACGCGGTAGAGGCGTCGGCAGCGGCCGCCGGGTCAGGTCACGCTGACGACGACCTTGCCGAGGGCGTGGCCCTCGCCCACCCTGGCCAGGGCCTCGGGCACCTCGTCAAGGGTGAACGTGCGATCGATGTGGATCTTCAGGTCCCCCTGGACGCACGACTGGGCCACCGGCTGGAAGTGGGCCGGGCCTTCCCTGGCGGCGAGGACAGCGAGCCGCCGGCCCGTTGCCAGGCCGGTCAGCGTGCCGAGCGTCAGCACGCGCAGCAGGGTGGGCACCGAGCCGCCGACGCACCTGTACCGGCCGCCGGGGGCCAACGCGCGGCGGTACGCGGACACCGACCGGTGCGCGACCATGTCGAGGCCCGAGCGCTGGCGGATCGACTACGCCACTGACGTCAACAACGCGGGGGTGTTCGACGTCGCCCCGGTGAGCAAGGACGAGGGCTGGGCCATCGGCCAGGTCGACACCGAGCATGTGCTCCTGCGCCGGACCGGCGGCACCTGGCAGCGGGTCGCGATGCCGCTGCCCGCCACGAAACCCTGTTCAACGACCGCCTGGTCGCGTCTGGTCCGGACAACGTGTGGCTGTTCGCCGGAGTGTTCGACTCGGGCGCGGCAGCGGTCCGTCGTCGCGGACGGCCGCGGCGAACGTGACCAGCTCGACCTGGCGGCCGAGCTGGTCACGGGTGTACTGGTACCGAAATTTGGGGAATTCAGCCGCCGTCCGTCAGGCGGTCGATGATCCAGGTGGTGACGGCACGGGCGGCACCGGACAGCACACCGGTGAGCACGGCAAGGGTGGTGGCGCGGTCGTGCCTCGTACGACGGCGGCGCTTGGCAGGCATCGGAACTCCTCTCGTCGAACCGGACGCAGCTCAGCGTCGGGGCCGGGCGAGTGATCGAACTGGACGCCGATGAGTGCCGATGAGTGCCAAGCAACGGGCTGTAGTGCAAGCTGGAACCCGATGAGGGCAGACGAGTTACGCCCGAGCAGTCGTCCGGTGGAGCCGGTCGAGCTGCCCGCCGGGCCGGCGCGTGACCTGCGCGATGCCATCTACCTGCTGTACGGCGAAGTGGGCTGTCCCCGCCTCGACGACCTGGCCCGCGCGATCGCCGCCGACGACACGCTGTCGGGTGCGCCGGGCCGTGACCTCATCGGCAAGATCATCGGCGGTGAAGGGCTCGGCTCCCAGCAAGACACGGTGAGTGTCGCGGTGGCGCTGGCGCGGGCGGCCGGCCGCGCCGACGTCGACCGGGTCGCCGAGCAGATCCGACGGTGGTGGGTCGCGGCTCGCACAGCGCAGCCGTCCCGGCCGCCGGACCGGCTGGGCCGGCCGGTCGCTGACTGCGACCCGCTGGCGCTGGAGGTGCACCCCGCCATCCAGGTGCCCGACCAGGCTCGAGCGGCGGATCGGCTGCCGCCGTACGTGCCGCGGGCTCACGACGCTCGGCTGCGCCGGGTCGCCGACCATGTGCTCGGCGGTTCGTCGCGGCTCGTGACGCTGGTGGGCAAGTCGTCGACCGGGAAGACGCGTTCCGGGTGGGAGCTTGCGCGGTACCTCGACGAACGCGAACCCGGCCGGTGGCGGGTCTGGCATCCTTTCGACCCGACCCGGCCCGAGGCCGCGGCGGCAGCGCTCGAGCAGGCCGGCGCGCACACGATCGTGTGGCTCAACGAGGCTCAGCACTATCTCGCCCCGAACGATCACCACCTCGGTGAGCGGATCGCGGCCGGGCTGCGCACCCTGCTGCAGGACACGACGCGCAGTCCGCTGCTCGTGCTGGCCACGCTGTGGCCCCAGTACTGGTTGACGCTGACGACGCCGCCGACGACCGAGGGTCCGGACCCGTACTCGCAGGCGCGTGAGCTGCTGACCGGCACCGCGGTGAACGTCCCGGACGTGTTCAGCCCGGCCGAACTCGCCACGCTGCGTGAGACGGTGGCCGACCCGCGGCTGCGCCAGGCCGCCGAGTACGCCGAGGGCGGCCGGATCACCCAGTACCTGGCGGGGGCGCCGGAGCTGGAGAGTCGGTATCGCACCGCGCCCGCCGCGGCCCGGGCCGTCATCCAGGCCGCGCTCGACGCCCGCCGGCTCGGCCACCCACTCGCACTGCCGCAAGACCTGCTTGAGGAGGCCGCGCCCGGGTACCTCGACGACGAAGAGTGGGACGCCGTCACGGATGACTGGTTGGAGGAGGCTCTCGCGTACGCCGCCAAGCCGTGTATGGGCGCCCGCGGCCTGCTGACACGTATCCGATCCCGTCCGGGCCGGCACTCGGGTGGGCCGCCCGTGTACCGCCTCGCCGACTACCTCGAGCAGTCCGGCCGCGTTCAGCGCGCCGGGATGTACCCACCGGACAGCCTGTGGGCAGGGTTCGACGCCACGATCACCGACCCGGGGTCGCGGCTGCACCTTGGGCGGCAGGCCGAGCACCGGGGCAGATACCAGCATGCGGTGGCGCTGTACACCGGTGCGGCCGCGCAGGGCAGCGTCGATGCCTTGCAGGCTTTGGCCCGGCTCCGGGAGGATGCGGGGGATCCCTCCGGCGCCGAGGCGCTGGCGCTGCGCGTCGCGGGGCACGGCGACACCGGCACGCTGCGAGCCCTGGCCGAGCGGCGTGAGGCGCGGCGGGACCCGGCCGGGGCCGAGACCTTGTACCGGCATGCGGCCGCGCAGGGTGACGTTGATGCGCTCTTGGCCCTGGCCCTGCTCCGGGCAGATGCCGCAGACACCGCCGAGGCCGTCGGCCTCGCCGTCGAGGCGGCCGAGCGGGGTGACTGCCGTGTGCTGCGGCGCCTCGCCGAGCTGCGGGAACGCGCTGGGGATCACGCCGGCGCGTGGGACCTGTACCGGCGTGCGGCCGATCGCGGTGACGCCGAGTCGATGGTCGCCCTGGCCGAGCTGGACTGGTGGGCGGGCGATCGAGCCGCCGCGACGGCCCTGGCCCGTGAGGCCGCCGAGCTCGGCAACGTCAGGGCGCTGCGGGTCATGGCGGAGCGTCTCGAGTACGCCGGTGATGTACCTGCGGCGGCTGCCCTGGCCTTGGAGGCCACCGAGCGCGGCGACGACCGGGCGTTGCGTGCCATGGCCGAGCGGCGTGAGCATGCCGGCGACCGGGCCGGTGCGACGGAGCTGGCTGTAGCGGCGGCCGACCGCGGCAGTACGGAGGCGCTGTGGGCCTTGGCCGCGCGACGCGCGGTGGCCGGCGACGCCGAGGGCGCCGAGGTGCTGTACCGGCAGGCCGCCGAGCGTGGGCATCAGGATGCACTTCGGGCTTTGGCCTACAGCCGCGACGACGCCGGGGACGAGGCCGCCGCCGAGGGCCTGGTGTTGGGCGCGGGTGAGCGTGGCGACGCCGACGCCGTGCGGCTGCTTGCCGAGCGGCGGGCACAGCGGGGTGACGAGGCCGGGGCCGGGGTGCTGTACCGGCTTGCCGCCGAGCGCGGTGATCCGGCGGCGCTGGAGGCCCTGACCTATCAGCGGGAGGATGCCGGGGACGCGGCCGCCGCGGAGGCGCTGGCAGTCGCGGCGGCGGCATCCGGCCGCACCACGGCTTTGCGTGGACTGGCGACGCGGCGGGCTCTTGCCGGCGACCCGGGCAGCGCGGAGGCGCTGTACCGGCGGGCCTCTGACTTCGGCGATTCCGACGCGCTGCGGGCCATCGCCGCGATGCGGGAGGCGGCCGGCGACGTCGAAGGGGCCCGGGCCATAGCCATCGAGGCGGCCCAGCGCGGCGACACCCAGCCGCTGGCCGCGCTTGCGCTGCGGCAGGCCCTCGCGGGAGCCGGTGATGCCGAGGCGTTGGCGCTGCAGGCGGCCGGGTTCGACGACACCCGTGCCCTGCAGGCGCTGGCGGAGTTACGGCAGGAAGCCGGCGACGCCGCCGGAGCCGAGGCGCTGGCGCTGCAGGCGGCCAACCGCGGGGACACGCTCGCGCTGCGGCTGCTCGCGGAGTCGCGGCAGGACACCGGTGACGCGGCCGGAGCGCAGTTGCTGGCGCTGCAGGCGGCCAACCGCGGCGACACGGAGACACTGGCGTTCCTCGCGCAGAGTCGGGAGGATGCCGGCGACGCGGCCGGGGCCGAATTCCTTGCGATGCAGGCCGCGGAGCGCGGCGACACCCGGGCGCTGCATTACCTGGCGCTGCAGCGCGCGCTGGCCGGGGATGTCGATGGTGCCCGGCCCCTCGCCGTGCGCGCCGCAGACCGCGGCGACACCCGGGCGCTGTGGGATCTGGCGTTGCGTTGCGACGACGCTGGTGACCTCGCCAGGGCGGAGGCTTTGTACCGGCAGGCCGCCGACCGTGGGGCCGCGGCCGCCCTGCGGCGGCTCGCCGAACTGCTCGAAAGAGCCGGTGACGTTGAAGGGGCCGCGCGGCTGCACCGCTTCGGGCTGACCGGCGACGGTCAGCCGGCGACCAGGCTCGACTTCGGCCGCTGAGGAGGCGGACCTCCGACCCCATTCGTACAGCGACTCACTTCTGGATCTGAATGTTTGACAGGTTGAGCCGACCCGTGGCGATCAGGTACGCAACGGCCAGCGCCGTCGTGATCGCCCAGACGGCCGCGGTGAGGCGGGAGTAGGTCTCCAGGAACGTCACGACCCGGCCCACCAGGGTCGACCATCGGCCATCGGCGACGATTCGGATCTCCGGCAGCGGTGCTCCGCCGCCGTCGAAACCACGAAGGTGGCCCGAGATCGCGGCGTAGTCCGCTCGTGTCCGCGGCCCGATGATGAGCACGATCGCGTGTTCGAGCGTCTGACGGACCTCGCCCGGCATCGGCGACGCCAGTGACGCGACGCCTTGCAGGTGGCCGCGCAGACTGGTCGCCGCGGCCCACAGCATCGTGCCGACCGGATGCATCGGGGTGACGGTGTCCATGCGGGCCGCGAGCGTGGTGAGCCTGCTAGCCGCAGCGCTGAGTTTCGTGCGGGACTGGGCGAACGGCGCCCGCACCCCCGCGACGCGCCGCGGCCGGGCGCCGGCCGGTCCAGCAGCGATGCAGGTACTGATCGCCGTAACGGCCGCGCAGTGCGGCACGACGAAATCCACGAACCGGCGCAGCAGCCGCATCATGAGGTACGCCAATCCGAACCCGGCAAGCCACAGCAGCTGCCACACATTGGCCGGCGCCGGGCCATTCCCGCTGGGTTCGGTCTCGGGCGGCCCTACACCGATCAGCAGGCGGCCAGCCCGAACCAAGCCGCCGTGGCGGCCGCCGTTCGGATCACCTCGTACCGGAACACCTCCCGTGCCACGTCGAACCTGTTCCGTACCGCGACCCTCGGACCGTTCCGGGGTGTAACTCCGTCCGCGGCGTCGAGCCGATCTGCGGCATGAGCTGGCACGCCGACCTCTCAAGGCGTTGTGTCCGAATAGACCTCCACGTCATAGAGAAGGCGAACCGGTTCGCCATTCATGACGCCGACGAAAACCGGCTCACCGGCCGGAGTCCACCCGCGTCGCCACGCCTCATCCCGAGCCGCCTCACGAGATTCGTGATGAGCCTTGTCTGCGCGGTGGAGCTCCATGACCCTCCGGGCGGTGGCGCGATCACTCGTGAGCTGAACGCGTAGCAGCGGCATGATCACTCCTCGCTAAGTTAGCGTTGTTAAGGTAACCTACCGACGTTAACTTAGGAACGCTACTCGATTAAGCTCCGACTGTGCCGATATCCAAGCCCGAGGCCACCTCGATCTGGTTGCGTCGCCCCCTCCCCACAACACGCTCCTCTCCGCTGAGTCGGATTCGCATCGTGGACGCGGCCGTGGATCTCCTTGACCGGCGCGGAACCTCCGGCCTGACGATGCGCAGCCTGGCCGAAGCCCTCGACGTCACTGCCACAGCCCTGTACTGGCACGTCAACACCAAAGACGACGTCCTCGACCTCGCGTTCGACCACATCTTCGGCGAGGTGGCACTCCCCGAGCCCACCGAATGGCAGCACGACGTCCGGTATCTGATGAAAGCGTGGCGTGCAGTCCTGCTCCGACACCCGTGGGCACCAGCCTGGATCGGCCGGCCGGTGCTGGGACCGCACGTCCTGGCCCGTACCGAATTCCTGCAATCGGCGCTGTCACGCGGCGGACTCACCGACCTGCACCTCGCGGTAACAACCCACCTACTTGCCAACCACGTCATCGGCTCGGCACTGACCGAGGCGACCTTCCGCCGAACGTCCGACCCCGGCCTGCGGCTCGACGCTCGACGCCACATCACAGCGGATCCGACCGCCTTTCCTACCCTCAACGCCTCCGGCCACCTCGATGCCAACCGCTGGAGCGACGACGAACTGTTCGAACATGGCCTTGACGCCATCCTCGCCACCACACACACCAAAAATGCGGCCGCACCACACCCGAATACAAGCAGTCCAGCCACCCACTGAAATAGGCGCGGGCGCTGGGCATGGGTGATGCGTGGAGCCGCTGACCACGGGCAAGCCGATCTGCTGTGCTACGCCTATCGTGCTTCAACGTGGAACAGCGAAGGTTGGTGGACGACGAGGTATGGCCGGAGCGCCCGTTGGGCCGGCGGCACGTCATCGGCACGGTGGCGGTCACCGGTGTCCTCGTGGGTGGTGTCGCGGCGCTGATGCTTGTGATGCCGGACCATGGGAACTCGCCGGGGCCGCGGCGCACTCCAGCCGCCGGGTCGCCGTCCGCGCCGCAGAATGTGCGGCAGGGCGCCTCTGTGCGGCCCGTCGAGGGCGGTGAGCACGGAGGAGGTCAGGGGCCTGCGTCGCCGCAATCGCTGCTCACGTCGGCTCCGGTGCCGTCCGTAGTGCCGATCACGCCGTCAGCACGGCCGACGCGGTCGCCTGTACCGCCGACTGAGGTCACTCCTCCACCGGGCCGGTGAGTCCCGCCGATGACCGATCCATCGTCCTCCCACCCGGCATCCCCGAACCGACCAAGGCCAGGTGCTCGCTCATCGACAGTTGAGGGTGTCTCAGCAACACGGCGCCAGTGACCGGTTGTGACGAATGGTGGCCGGGTCAGCCCCGGTATGTGTGCTTGGCAGGTTTGCGCCGCCGACAGGGGGAAGTTTCCGGCTGGCGCCGCCGCTCGGTGGACGAGCCGGGGTTCACCGCAGGTGGACCTCGTGTGGCTGGCAGCGGCAGCGAACCTGGAAGAAGGTGACCAGCATGGTGAAGTATCTGTAGCGTGCAGTCGCGGCAAGCACCACTCGCCACGCGCGTGGACCTCGCCGCTCGACGAACGCGCCGCCCAGGTCGACGCGGGCCACGACCACCCGGTCGACAGCGACGTCGGAGGCGAGCACACATGGGCGCGGCCGGGCTCGGGCGGTACGGAAGCGAAAACGGGACGACGGGGAGAGCACCAGGCTTGTATGGTCGGGATCGCGACGACGTGGAGCTCGGCAGCAGAGCACCGGGCTGTCAACCCGGAGGGCGCGGGTGCAAGTCCCGCCGCGTCGGCCTCGACATGAAGCTCAATCAGCAGAGCACCGGGCTTGTAACCCGGAGGGTGCGGGTGCGACTCCCGCCATGTCGGCAGCGACGTGCAGCTCAGCCAGAAGAGAGCGCCGGCTCGTGATCCGGTGGGCTCGGGTGCGGCTCCCGCCACGTCGGCGACGCACGACGACAGCGTGTAGCTCAACGAGACAGAGCGCCGGGCTTGGCCCCGGTGGGTGCGGGTGCGAGGCCCGCCACGCTGGCATGGCCGCGAACACCGACCCCACCCCGGACCCGTCCACGTCTCCGACGGGTGCACCGACCGGCGTCAACCTCGGCTACGCCGTGGACCAGCTGGCGCAGGCGCTCGTCACCGCGACGACGCACGAGGACGCTGACACGCGCCGCCGCGCCGACCGCCGCATGGAGCGGTGGGGCGCCGTGCTGCGCGGTGTCCTGGACGGGAAGCTGACGATCGGATCCCGCACACCGGTCAAGGACCTGCCGGCGTGGGTCACGCCGGGTGTCGTCCGGGGTGGCTTCGCGACCGGGTCGGCGGCCGCCGAGGGCCCGTTGCTGCCGCACGAGCAGGCGCTCGCCACGAGGATGCGCGTTGCCGCCGACCGAGCGGAGCTGTTCCGCCACCACCTGAGCAAGCACGGCCTGACCGAGCTGTGGACGCTGCTGGACACCGGCGCGTACCGGGTGGACCTGCCGGAGGAGGCCGCCCTGCTCACCGTCGCATGGCTGGTCCGGGCCGGCGACGGTGAGGCCGCGTCGGCGGTCGTGGAGGAGATCGCGCCGTTCGCCGGACGGCTGCGGTTCGCGCCGCAGCCGGCGGACTCGGCGCCGGCCGACCCGTCGATCGTGTGGCGGCACAGCGCCGGCGAGGTCCGGCAGGAGCTTGCCGCCCGCCGCCCCAATCCGCAGATCGAGGCGATGCGCGAGGCGCTCACGGTCTGGAACCCGTTCGCCGACGAGCTGCTCACCCACTGGCTTGCCACCGTCGTCGGCGGCCGGGTCGCCGAGCGGGCCGACGAGCTGGCCGACGAGGCATGGACGGCCCGTTCCCGCACGCTGCTGGCGCGTTACACCGCGCTCGCCGACCGGCACCGGCACTGCACGAAGCACCGCAACCGCAAGCAGAACCTCGCCATTCTGCGCAACGCCCTCGCCGAGCAGCTCACCGGGCAAGGTCTCACCCCGCGCACCCGGGGACTGCTGCAGCACGCGGTCGACAGCATGGTGCGCCGGCGTGGTACGCCCGGCTCACCGTCACACACCGCACTGCGCGCCGAGCAGGCTGCGATCAGCGCCGTGCCGACCCACCACGGGATCGCCCGGGTTCTCGTCGCGCGCCTGGCCGCCCTGCCGCAGCACGCCGGGGTCCGCGACGTCGACGCCGTCCTGCGGCCGGTCGAGGCCGGCGAGGCACCCGATGCGACGATCCCCGTCGGCACAGCCATCCCCGACGCGTTCCGCACCGCCGTGCGCCGCGCCGCCGCCGGCACCGTCGAGGAGCTCCTCGACGCCGGTGTCGTCCCATCGGCCGAGGTCCTGGCCATGCTCGTGCCCCAGCTGGCGGCGGCGAGCACCGCCGCCGCATACCGTGACCCGGCGCTGCGGCAGCTGATGACGGCGACCTACCGTGCCTTCCGCAACCGCCGGTCGCTGCTGCTGCTCAACCTCGAACACCAGGTGCAGCTTGAGGAACTGCCGTGGGTACGGGCGGTGCAGGCCCACCGGCACGCCGACGCCGACACACGTGGCGCTGCAGCCGGGGCCCTGCGCCGGCTCGGCGAGCTCACCCTGGACGCGTTTCCGGCGACCGTACTGCCGAACCCGCTGGTCCGTGAGCTCAGCACGCTCGGGGCCGAGACCGGTCTGCGGCTGCCCTGGGTCGAGGAACTGGCCGCCGACATCTTCATGGGAACGTTCTCCGGCAAGTACCTCGCCGCCGCGCAGATCGCCGGCGGTCTGCTCACCGGCAGCCTGTACGAGCGCTACTACGGCATCGACTACGCCGCCCTCATGGCTGTCGACGACGTCCGCAACGGAAGGTACGGCGCCCGGACGTCGCCGACGTTCGACGCGCTGTGCGGCAACCGGGCGCGGGCGAGCGGATCGGCCGGTTCGGGCTCGGTCGCCGCCAACGGCACGGTGATCGAGCAGGCGCAGATCCTCACCACCCACAACCTTGCCACCCTCGTCGGGCCGGCCGGGGTCTGTCCGGCCGGCGACTGGGCGACGCTGGCGTGGCGGGCGTTCGTGAAGGCGAAGACCCTCGCCGCGCAGGTGCCGGCCAGCCCGCATCCGCTGCCGGTCGTCAAGGACATCGCGTACGCCTGGCGCCACCTCGTGTTCTACCTGTCGATGCCCGGAGCCGATCCCGCCGAGTTCGTCCGGACGGCACACAGCGACGCCGACGGTCTGCCGTTCCACGTGCAGGTGCGGCTGCGGCCCGCGATCGGCGGCCTCGAGCACGTCGTCGCCGGCGGGACGTTCCCCCCTGACGGCACTGCGGCTCCCGACCGCCGGCGGCTGCTCGGCTGGTCGACCGGCCGCCACTGGATGCTGCCGCCACGGTCCACCTGACCGCGGGCACGCCGGAACGTCGACGGAGCTGGGCGGGGCGAACGCATCGCCGCGGCAACACCGGCCGGATCAGCTCCATCGTCCGCATGTGACGACCGCGACTGCGGGTTCACCGACGACCCCGCGTCCGGTGAGACGGCCTGAACGACTGCAGGCGGCCCATCCGTTCGGCTGCTTTCGCGATCCGCGGCTGTCGACGCGTCGTGGATCACGCATAGACTGCCGACGTGGTCGAGATTCGCCTGCCGAGGTCGCATTGACGGCGCGGCTTCCGATGACCGACGTGGTTGTCGTCCTGCCCGGGATCGGCGGCAGCACGCTGCACGACGCGTCTGGGCCGGTGTACGAGCCGAGCGTACGCACGCTGTGGCGGGCGGCGCGGCACCGCCACGAGGTGCTCGACGCCCTGGCCCCGGACACCGGTCTCGACGATGTCAACGCACCTGTGAAGATCCGGCCGGACGGGCTGATCGGGCTGCCGGTCGCGGTGCCGGGGCTCGGCAGCATCACCGGGTATCAGCAGCTGCGCACGCACCTGATGGACACGTTCGAGCTGACCGTCGGCGCCCCCGACGGCGGCGGTCCGCCCGCCAACTATTTCGAGTTCGCGTACGACTGGCGCCGCGACAACCGGGTCAACGCCGAGCTGCTGCGGCGGCTCGTCGATCGGGAGCTGCCCCGGTGGTCGGCCACGCTCGCCGACGGCACCGCGAAAGTGATCCTCGTCGGGCACAGCATGGGCGGGCTGGTCGCCAAGTACTACCTCGACGCGCTCGACGGATGGCGCAAGTGCCGGGCGCTGATCACGTTCGGCACGCCGTACCGTGGCTCCGTCAAGGCGCTCGACCTGCTCGCCAACGGTGTACGCAAGGCCGGCGTCGAGTTCGGCACCCTTTCGGCGCTGCTGCGCGGGTTCACCAGCGTGTATCAGCTACTGCCCCGCTATCCCGTCGTGCTGGACCAGCGCGGCCCGGACCTGCCGACCCGCCCGGTGCGGATCACGGAGCTCGGCGCCGACGTCGGCGGGCTTGAGCTGCGGAAGGCTGTCGAGGCCCGCGAGACGTTCCAGCGGATGCTCGACACCGATCGTTCGACGCACGCCGGCATGCCGCTGCACCATCTGGTCGACGTCCTGCCGGTCGTCGGTTTCGGCCACCCGACACCACTGTCGGCCACACTCGATTCCCGTAACCGGCTGCGGTGTGCGAGCGTGCCGTGGCGCGGCGACGAGCTCAACCCGTGGCACGTCAGCGGGGACCGGACGGTGCCGGCCCTGTCGGCGCTGCCGGTCGAGCTGTCGGAGTCCGCCGCCGGTAACCCGGTCAACGACACCCACGGCACGCTGCACGGGGTCGCGGCGCAGCTCAAATGGATCGCGTACGCGCTGACGCGGTACGGCGCGGGCCTGAGCGACCAGCAGCACCCCGCCGCGCAGTCACCGGCGTCCGCCTGGCAGCCCGCGATCGGGCTCGACGTCGATGAGATCTTCACCGCCGACGAGCCGGTTGTTGTGCGCTGCACGGTGCCACCCGAACTGCGCGACGCCGTCGCCACCGTGACCCTGGGCAACGACGCCACAGCCGTCACAACCGTCGAGCGGACCGACGACACCCTGCTGTGGACCGCCGAGGGCCTGCCACCCGGAACCCACACGGTCACCGTGCACGTCGGCGACCGCTCGGTCAGCGACTCCTTCGAGATCGGCTGATCCGTGCCGGCACACACCACTCCCGGCTGGGAGAAGTGGAAGAAGATGGAGCCGCACCGGCTCGCCCGCTACATCGACCCGGGCGTCATCGCCGAGGTGTTCGCGGCCGCCCCAGGCTCCACCGCCAGGTTGTCGCAGGTCGGCGGCGCGACCCGGTTCGAGCTGGCCGCGAACGTCTACGCCCACCTGGAGGGCTTCGGGCTGCGCTACGACGCGACCCCGATCGACTTCACCGGCCACAGCACCGGCGAGCAGCGCGTGCGCAGCGCCTGGGAGGTGCACGAAGACGGCGGCAGCTGCCTCGACCTCAGCCTCGTCTACGCCGGGTTGTGCGAGCGTGTGGGTCTGCGCCCGCTCCTGGTGATCCTGCGCGATCACACGCTGGTCGCGGTCGCGCTGGCCACTGGCGTCGAGGACGCCAGGCCTCGCCTCGGACCGGTGCCGGGCGAGGAGACGCTGCTGCGTCAGGGCCTGCCCGCGGATGACCACAGTATGCGGGCGCAGCTGCTGGCCCGGCTCAGCCGTGAGACCCCGCAGGCAGGCGAGTACGTGATGGTCGAATGCACCGGCGTCAGCGCGACCCAGCGGTTGGGTGGTCCGACCGCCCGGCTGACGTTCGCCGAGGCGGTCTCGGCCGGCTATGACCAGCTCGCCGGCGGTGACCTGCGCCACCTCGTCGACCCGACATACTTCCACCTGCAGGCGGGCAAGGGGATCACGCCGTACGCGGTGCGGCCCCCCGAGGTGGCGAAGGCTTCGGTCGAGGCCGAGCTCGGGCCGATCGGCGCCGGAAGGCTCACCGAGATGCTCGAGCTGGTCGGTGTCACGGCCCCGCCACGCTGGAACCTGGCCGGGCTGCGCCGCCTCGCCCCGCTCGTGGCCGGCCTGCCGACCCCGCAGGAGCCGCTGGTCGCCGACGCCGTACGCGACCTCACCGAGGCGCTGGTCACCAACGAGTTCATCGCCGGCTGGATGCCGCACGTGCTGACCACCAAGGCGATGCGTCAGGCGCTGCGCCCGCCCGGTGCTGCGCCGGCCGCGACGCCGGCCGCCCTGCACACCCTCGGCGACTATCTTGAGCACATCGCGCTGCACCACCGGGACGGGCCAGCCGGCCTGCGCAGGTGGCTGGCGAGTTTCGTGGTCAACCTCGCGGTCGACGCCGGCATGGACCTCGACGTCGAGCCGGTGCGCCGCTGGGCGAACGAGCTCAACATGCTCGTCGACATCAACGACGTCGCCCGGACCGTACGTGCGCAGCGGGAGAACGCACGGGCCCGGCTCATCGTCAGCCTGCACGCGGCCGTCGCCGACGACTGGCCGGAGTCGCTTGTCGGCTGGTGGTTGCTGGACGGCAAGCCGAGCGAGCCGAAAAAGGAGGACTGCGAGCCGAGCCAGCGGGGGCTGGAGGCCGCAGTCCGCCGGCTGCTGGAGTGGGCGGACGACGAGATCCAGGACCACGAGCCGGGGCTGGAGCTGGAGCAGGTCGACATCGCCATCCCGACCGGCCTGCTGCTGCGGTGGCAGCCGGAGGAGGCTGAGATCGGCGGGCGGCTCGTGCAGCACCACCAGGTCGTGACCCGATGGGGCGACCGGCTGTGGCGCGACACGCGCCACGTGCGCAAGCGCTTCAAGGCCATCCTCCAGGCCGCTTCCGACAAACCGGTGCTCTGGCTGGACAGCACCGTGGCAGCGGACCTCGACGGCGTCGCCGCCACGCTGCGCAACGGGCTGCCGGACCAGGCGATCGGGCTACGTTTCCACCCCGAGGGACAGGAGACGCTGCTCGACACGGTGCTTGAGCAGTCACCGATCCTGGTGTGGCCGGAGCGGGGTCTCGAGGCGGACGGCGCAGCCGTCGCCGAGCTGCACGGATGTTGGCCGGACGTGCCGCGCAGCCTGACCGACGCCTACCGCACACGACGTGAGCCGCTCCTGGCGCGTCCGCTCGCCGGGCTGAGGGCAGTATGGGACGACGAGGAATGGCTACGGTTCTGCCGGTCGTTCGCCGGGCCGCGAGCGAGCTGAAGGGCTGGACAGCATGGTCTGGAACGCGTATTACCGCGGCGACAACGAGCCCGGCCGGAAGGTCGAGCTGCCGGCGGCGCCCCGATGGCGGACCTTCCCGCGCCCGCCAGAGGGCGAGGGCGAGTTCTTCCGGCCGCCCGACGGGCTCATCGAAGCCGTGAACGCCGCACTTGTCCTGCGCCGGCCGCTGCTGGTCACCGGACCGCCCGGCTCGGGGAAGTCCACGCTCATCGAGTCCGTCGCCCGGGAACTGGGCCTCGGCACCGTGCTGCGCTGGCACATCACGTCGCGCAGCACACTCGCCGACGCGGTGTACCGCTATGACGTCCTCGGCCGCATCCACGCTCAGCAGGTCGCCCAGGCCCAGGGCAAGACGGCGGCCGACAAGATCACCGACTTTCTGCAGCTCGGCCCGCTCGGCGCGGCCCTGGCCTCTGCCACGCCCCGCGCCCTGCTCATCGACGAGATCGACAAGAGCGACCTGGACCTGCCCGGCGACCTGCTCAACGTGTTGGAGCGCGGCGAGTACGAGATCCCGGAACTCGTCCGTGAGGAGGACCAGGACCTGCAGGTCCGCGAGCGGGACTCGAAGGTGACCCACCGCATCCGCGAGGGCCGGATCCAGTGCGCGGCGTTCCCGGTCATCGTGCTCACCAGCAACGGTGAGCGCAGCTTTCCACCGCCGTTCCTGCGGCGGTGCGTACGCTTCCAGATGCCGCCCCTGACCACGGAGCTGCTGACCGAGATCGTCCGTGCGCACCTGGGCCCGGAGGTGGTGGCCCGTGTCGAGACGCTGATCGCCGCGTTCGAGGAGAACCTGCGGGCCGGCCGGACGGTCGCCGTCGATCAGCTCTTGAACGCCGTGTTCCTGCGCACCGGCAAGGCCGCGCCGCCGGCGGAGGACCAGGACCGGCTGACCAAACTCCTGCTGCAGAAACTCACCGATGCCTGACCGGTTGCGTCGGCTGGTGGAGCATCTCATCTCGACGTACGACCTGGACCCGGTCGCCGCGGCCGAGGTGCTGCAACTGTGGCAGACACCGGGGTTCCGCACCGCCAGCGGCCCGCAGGCGGCCGACGCCCAGGTCCCGGCGGCCGGCGCGGCAGCACGCCGCACGGACACCGGCCCGCCGACCACGTCGCAGACCGGCCGCTCACCGGCCGCGCTGCCTGTCTACGGTCCGGCAGCCGGGGCGAGCGGCGCCCGCCCGGCGTCGGTGGTGTTTCCCTACCGGGTGCGCGAGCCGCTGGACACGCTCGGTTTGAGCAGGGCACTGCGCCCACTGCGGCGGCGGTGGCCCGGTGGGCGGCACACCGTGCTCGACGTCGCCGCGACCGTCCGCGTGTACGCCGCGTCCCGCGTGCTGGTGCCGCACTTTCGTCCCGGACCGGAGCGCTGGTTCGATCTCGACATCGTCGTGGACGCCTCCGTGACGATGGCGGTGTGGGCACACACTGTCGAGGAATTCGTCGGCATGCTCGCCGGGCTCGGCGTGTTCCGGACCGTGCGGATCTGGCGGCTCGGCGCCGGTGGGCAGCTCCTCGACCCGGACGGGCGCCCGGTCGCGGCGCACGCCCTCAACGCGCCCGACGGCCGGCGGCTCGTCATGGTGCTGTCCGACTGCACCGCGGCCTGGTGGCGCGCGGCGGCGCCGTGGCTGGCGTTGCGGGCCTGGGCGCGCAACACCCCCACGGTACTGATCAACCCGCTGCCCACGACGGTGTGGCGGCGCACGGCGCTGGATCTGCCGACGGTGCGGCTGCGTGCCGTCCAGCCCGGCGGCCACGACCGCGACCTCAGCGCCCGGGGCGGACCCCCGACGTGGACACCGGTGCCGATCCCGGCGCTGACCCAGCATGCCCTGGGCCGGTGGGCCCGCGCGATCATGAACACCGATCCCGACGGATGTGACGGCGCGCTGATCCCGCCCGACGGGCGCACTCCCCCACCGGCGGACGAGGACGATCCGGAGGAGTGGCGCCCACCGACCCCGGTCGAGGCGCTCCGCATCGGCGCCTCCGGCCGGGCGGTACGGCTCGCGGTCCTCTGCGCGCTGCAGGACCACGACGACCTCGACCTGTCCTACCTGCACCTGATCCGCCAGGAGCTGGTCCCGGACGCCGACGCCGATGACCTGGCGGCGATCATCACGGGCGGCGTGTTCGACCCGGTCGTCACCGACGAGACGGTGCTGCTGCGGTTCCGGCCAGGGGTACGCCAGCAGCTGCGCTCGCTGCAGACCCCGACGGACGCATGGGACCGCTATCGTGCGATCACCCGCCACATGACGACGACCGACGACCCGGGCGCCCGCTTCGCTGTCCTGGTCGCCGACCCCGCCGGAACCCGGACCGTGCCGACGGGCACCGCACCGATCGGCGAGGCGGAGCACTCCGACCTGCGGCGCCTCGGCCTGCCCGACGCCGAGCCCGAGCCGGCCCCGCCGGAGGCCCCCGGGCCCGACATGTCCGATGACCCGACGGTGCCACTGTTCTACCTCAGCTTCGCCCACGCCGCCGGTTCCGGCTCCAACGCCGACGTCACCCGCTGTTTCACGGACCTGTCATTCAACGTGTCCGAGCTGGCCAGACTGGGCGCCGGGCAGGACCCGGGCTTTTATGACATGTCGCTCACCGTCGGCGACCGTTGGGAACAGGCGCTGCTACGACCGCTCGGTACATGCCAGATGCTGGTGTTTCTGCTGTCGCCACGATCGCTGAACAGCCAATGGTGTGCCCGGGAGTGGAGCGCTTTCGCCCGCCGCCGGGTCTACCGCCGCGCGACAGGTGAGCCGGTCGGCAGAATCAGCCCGATCTTCCCGGTGATCTGGGCGCCGATCGGCGGACCGCTACCCCACGCCGTGTCCGAGATCCAAATGTTCGACCCAGGCGGGACCAGACCGGAGTTCAACGCCCAGTACCGCGAAAACGGGCTGCTCGGGCTGCTGCGCACCGGGCAGCGCGACGCATACGACTTCGTCATCTGGCGCCTCGCCATGCGCATTCAGCAGTTCCAGTACGACTACTGGGTCGAGCCGTCCGTCCCGCGCGACATCGCTGAGCTGCGGAACACCTTCGATCGGCCGGAACGATGAAGGACCGCAGCTACGCGTTCTTCCTCAGCTACGCGCCCGTGACCCACATCGCGGACGCCGCGGAGCGCGCCGCCGACCACTGGGTCCAGACACTGTTCCAGGACCTTTCGGAGGAGGTCGCGAGGCTGCTCGGGACACCCGCCCACGAGCCGGTCGGTTTCTTCGACGAGCTGATCCCGCCCGGTCGTGACGTGAAGGCGGATCTGGCCGAGGCGATCGGCGCCGCCCACGTCTTCGTCGCGCTCTACTCTCAACGGTACTTCGGCAGCGCCTGGTCGATGAGCGAACGGGCCGCGTTCCTGCGGCGGCTGGAGAAGGCCCATACCCGTACGCACCTCGTGCCCGTGCTGTGGGCGCCGTTCCCGAGCCTCCACGACGTTCCCGAACTGGGACCGGCGTTGACCCTCGGCGACGGTGTGCCCGAATATGCCGAGAACGGCCTGATGGGGCTGTGCAGGCTCGCGGTGTACCGCCAGCAGTATCAGGTGGTGCTGACCCGGCTCGCGCATCGCGTGGCCGACATCGTCGAGCATGCCCCGCTGCCCCGGTCCCGGTCGGTGATGCTCGAGCGGGCGGCGGAACTGGTCCGCGGCCCAAGGCTTGCGATCGCGATCCTGACCGTCGACACCGGCGAGGACCCGTCAGCGTGGCGGCCGTACGCCGACGCGGCCGGCCCGCCGATCGCGTACTCCATCGCCCAGATCGCCGAACGGTTGGGCTTCGCCGCGCAGGTGGTGGACCTGCGTGCCGGCGCCGCTGCCGTGCTGCGCGCCGGCCCGGCGCTGGTGCTCATCGACCCGTGGCTGCTCGCGGGCCAGGACACCGACGGGCCGTTGGCGGCGCTCGCCCGCTTCCTGCACCCCTGGGTCTCGCCCCTGCTGCTGGCGGACCGCAGCGATCCGCGGTACGCCGAGCGGGGCGACGCGACGATCGCCGACGTCACCGGTAGGTTGCAGTCCATCGGGGCCGCAACGATCCGGCCCCTGCTGGATGTCGAGGAGGTCGCAACGTTCATGCCGATGCTGGTCATCCGGGCATACCGGCAGTTCGTGAACACCGCGATGGCAGCCGCACCGGCCAGGACCCCCAGACCCCGGCTCGCCGATGGCCTTGCCGCGCAACAGCCCGAAATCGAGGAGACCGACCGATGACCCAGGACCGCGACGGTCAGGTGGTGACGTTCTACTCGTACAAGGGTGGCACCGGCCGGACAATGGCGCTGGCCAATGTGGCGTGGATCCTGGCCGCCAACGGCAAGCGGGTCCTGGTCGCCGACTGGGACCTCGAATCCCCTGGCCTGCACCGCTTCTTCGCGCCGTTTGTCAATCCGCGGACCCTTGAAGCCACCACCGGTGTGATCGACATGGTCCGCCAGTTCGAATGGGCCACCACCCGCCAAGGGCCCGGCTCGATCGGCGACTACGAGCAGTATGCGCGCGTCGCACGGCACGCCTTCTCGCTGGACTGGCAGTTCCCTCACGGCGGATCGCTCGACATGCTGATGTCCGGGCGGCAGAACAGTGACTACGCCACCAGCCTCAGCGGGCTGGACTGGGATGCCTTCTACGAGCACCTGGGCGGCGGCGAGTT
Organism: Dactylosporangium sp. NPDC050688; assembly: GCF_040654515.1. NCBI lineage: Bacteria > Bacillati > Actinomycetota > Actinomycetes > Micromonosporales > Micromonosporaceae > Dactylosporangium > Dactylosporangium sp. NPDC050688. The sequence continues at coordinate 32,891 of NZ_JBFAIC010000035.1, read as the reverse complement.
CTTCGACGCGCTGCGCGCCGACATGAAACGCAACTACGACTACGCGCTCATCGACAGCCGCTCCGGTCTCAGCGACGTCGCCGACATCTGCACCCTCCACCTGCCGGACCTGCTCGTGGACTGTTTCACCCTCACCGACCAGGGCATCGACGGCGCCGCCAGGGTCGCCCGGGCGGTCGCAACGAGGCAACGCGCCATCCGGATCCTGCCGGTGCCGATGCGGGTCGACCTTGCGGAGAAGGAGCGGGCGGAGGCCGGGCTGGCGCTCGCACGCAAACGGTTCAGCGGGTTCCCGCAGGAGCTCGACGAGCGTGACCGCGAACGCTACTGGCTCCAGGTCGAGGTGCCGTACCGCCCGTTCTACGCCTACGAAGAGATGCTTGCCGTGTTCGGCGATCGACCGGGAGGGCGCCAAACGCTGCTCGCGGCGTACGAGGCGCTCACCGCACGGATCACCGACGGTGCGGTCAGCACCCTTCCAGCGATCGACGAGTCCTTTCGCGGGCGGGTCCTGGCCAGGTTCAGCCGCCAGCTGACCAACGCGGACCAGGAGGTCGTCCTGCACTACGCCGACGCCGACCAGTTGTGGGCGGAGTGGCTGGAACGGCTGCTCGTCACGGTCGGCGTCCGGGTGATCGATGCGCACACGAGCCCGGACGCGGCGGCGCAGGGCAGTGGTCGCGATCTGGTCCTGATCTCACCCGCCAACACCGGCGAGGCCCGCAGCTGGCTTCCCGACGGCCGGAGCCCTCGCGCGCCCGTCGCGGTCTATGTGGAGGACGTGCGGCCGGTGCCCGACTTCCCCATCGACGCATCTGTGTTCCTCTCCGACGTTTCGGAGCAACACGCTGCGGACCGGTTGCTGCGTGTGCTCGGCTGGTCCGACGCCGCGCCGGAACCAGGCTCGATCGGGATCCGCTTTCCCGGCCGTGCTCCGCAGATCTTCAACGTGCCGGCGCGAAACGCACGCTTCACCGGACGGGCCGATGAGCTGCGCAAGCTGCGGGAGACGCTGCGAGGCCAAGGTGGCGTCGCAGCACTGATCGGCAACCTGCCGACGGCGCTGAACGGCATGGGTGGCGTCGGCAAGACGCAGATCGCCATCGAGTACGCCCATCGGTTCCGAAACGCTTACGACGTCGTGTGGTGGATCAGCGCAGAGTCCGTGGTGTTCGTCGATTCAGCCCTCGCCGATCTTGGCCGGAGGATGGGTGTCCTGGACGGGCCGACCGAGACAGGAACGGTGGCGTCGGTCCTCGCGGCACTCGCGAACGGCACCCCGTTCACACGCTGGTTGCTGATCTTCGACAACGCGGAGGACCCGCAGAGCATCGCCGAGTTCCTTCCCTCAGGACCCGGGCATGTGCTGATCACCTCACGCAATCCGGGGTGGCACGATCGGGCGAAGGCACTGCCGGTCGACGTGTTCGCCCGATCAGAAAGCGTCGAGCACCTGCGCCGCCGGGTCGAATCGATCGACCCGCAGGACGCGAGCCGCATCGCCGAGTGGCTCGGCGACCTGCCCATCGCCGTCGCCGCGGCAGGGGCATGGCTCGCGGACACCGGGACGCCGGTCTCCGAATACCTCCGGATGGTGGAGACCCCGCGACCGCATGCGCTGATGCCGTCCGCGTTCGAGACGACGTGGAGTCTGTCGTTGCAACGCCTCCAGGAACGCTCGCCGGGCGCTTACCGGCTGCTGCAGCTGTGTTCCGTGATGGCACCCGAGATCGCGTTGGACCTGGTGTACAGCGACGAACTGGCCAGAGCCATCATCGGCATCGACCCGCAGGTGTCCGACCGGATGTACCGTGGCTCACTCGTGCAGCAGATCAACCGTCTCGCGCTGCTCAAGCTGGACGCGACGAGCGGCACCATTCAGGTTCACCGGCTCCTGCAGTACGCGGTACGCGATCTGATGTCCGAATCGGACCTCGACGACTCCCGGCACCAGATCCACCGTGTACTGGCCGCGCTCCGGCCCGCCAAGGAGGTCGAAGATCCCGAATCGTGGCCACGGTTCCGGATGCTCTGGCCGCACGTGGAGGCCACCGACGCACTGCAGTGCCCGGACGACGCAGTTCGACAACTGATGATCGACCGGGTGCGCTATCTGCTGATCCGGGGAGCGCTGCAGCAGGCCCGGGAGACGGCCGAGCGGGTCTCCGCCATCTGGACCAGCACGCTCGACGAGGGCGGCGACACGGGCCCGCTGCGCCGGCACCTGTTGCACCTGCGCCACGTCCTGGGCAGCGTGCTGCGAGATCTCGCCCAGGTCCGCGACGCGTACGACATCGACCGGGCGGTACTTGCCGAACAACAGGCCCTCCTGGGCGACGACCATCCGCACACGCTGATGACAGCAGGCGGACTCGCGGCCGACCTGCGCGCCATCGGCCGCTACCAGGAAGCGCTGCACCTGGACCTGCGCACGTACGACCGGTGGACGGAAATCCTCGGCAATGACCATCCGCGGAGCCTTGCCGCCCTGACCGGCATTGCCGCGTCCAGCCGGCTCACCGGCGACTACCGGCACGCCCGCGACTGCGACGAACTTGCGTACGAGCGCAGCGGCGTGGTGCTCGGCGCCAATCATCTGACGACCCTCGCCGCGGGCGCCGGGCTGGGCCGGGACCTGCTTGACACCGGCGAGTTCGAGGCGGCGGTCGCGCTGCTGACCGCGATCGTCGAGCGCTTCCAGTCGGTGCTCGAACCGCACGGCCGGGCGACCCTGAACGCCCGCGCGAGCCTCGCGGCGGCGCTACGGACGGCGGGCCGGCCGAAACAGGGCTCCCACGCCGCAGAGGCGTACAGCGGGCTGATGGACGCCTTCGGTCCCCGCAGCCTGGACACCGTCGCAGCCCGGATGACCTATGGCCTGTCACTGCTCGCGAGCGACGACCTCGACGGCGCCCTGGAACACCTGCGCTCGGTGCACGATGCGTACCGCGCGGGCCTCGGACCGCACCACCCGTACGCGCTCCTCGCCGGCAACAACGTCGGCGTCGCCCTTCGCACCGGCGGCTCGCCAGGTGCCGCAGGAAGCCTGGCGGCGACGACCGCTGAACAGGTCGTTGACACGCTCGGTCGGCGCCACCCGTACTCGCTGCGGGCGTGGCAGAACCACGCCGTCGTCCTGGCCGAGATCGGCGAGGAGGACCGCGCCGCAGAAATCCTCGACGGTGTCGCCCGGGACCTCACCGATGTCCTCGGTTCAGGGCACCCCGACACCGTCCGGGTCGAGGCCAACCTCGCGATCGTCCGGCGGAACACCACCGAAGACGTCGTGCTCCGGTTGCGCCGAGCCTTCGGCGCCAGCCACCCCGTCGTCCGGGCCGTCGAGCAGGGGCTGCTGACACAGGTGGTCATCGACGTACACCCCCTGTGACTGCGCCAGCCTGCCGCTAACCCCGCGGCTCGGTGACCGCCGCACCGCCAGGCGGGGTGTCCCCGACCGCAGCCGGGGAGGCTTCCTGGTCGAGCAGGTCCATGGCCTGCTCGCGGAGGTGGCGGGCGGTGACATTGTCGCCGGCCTGCTGCGCGGACTGCGCCGCGGTGATCAACGTTCTCGCCATCGCGCGGCGGTCCGCCGCGGCCATCGCGCCGCCGAGGAGCAGCCGCGTGTACAGCCAGCCCGTCACGAACCCGAATCCGATCGCGTAGACGAGCAGCGCGCCGGCGAAGACCTTCGCGGCCGGGCCGCCGCCGAGGGCGGGCGCGACCGAGTCGACCACCCGGCCGCCGAACGATGCGATCGCCGCGAACTGGGTCAGTCCGACGCCGACCAGGATCTTCGTCAGCCAGTCGCTGATCTGTTCCAGGTTCGTGTTGCCGATGATCCACGACTGCGGTCTCGACCCGCCGGGCGGCACGTCCGGCAAAGGTTCGTTCGCGGCTGTGCGCTGTTCGGCGGCGGCGTGGCCGAGCATCTTCGGCACCCCGAAGATGAACCCGGTGACGCCGCCAGTGAGCATCGCAGCCGCGGTGACGGCCACCCCGATCGCCATGACCGCGCCGTGGTCGGCGTGGCCAGCCGCGTACAGCAGGATCGTCACCAGACCCAGTCCGACACCGGCCAGCAGCCAGATCAGAAATGCCGTCCAGGTCTTGCCGCTCGACAACAGTTTCGGCATCAGTCCCCCGGTGATTCGCGGTTCATCGGCAGGAGGACACCGTACGTGTTCGAGCCGACCGGCACACGCACCGGTCAACATTTCTACCGATCCATGTCGGCGGCGGCAATGCGATCGATGCGTCGAGGTGACCGAACGGCGGAATGTCGGCCGGGGCGGCCCGATACCGGCCGACGTTAGCATCGGCGCGTGTCTACGGTTGCGTGGCCCGCCTGGCCGGTCGGCGACGCGCACGCGCTGGGCCGGTTCGTCCTGCCCGACGGCGGCCGGTGGACTGTCGGTCGCGTCGAGGCGGGTCGCGGCGTCGCGCAGCACGCCGGCGGCGTCGGCGTGCCGGTTGTTGTCGGCGAGCCAGCATCGACCAGTGGTTGAGTGTGGTGGCCAGCTTGCGCCGGTATCGTCCGGGGTGCTCGGCGGACAGCTGACGGTACAAGGCAACGGATTCCGCCATCGCGGTCGTGGCCCGCCGACATCGCCGGTGGCGTGCATCCGGTCGGCGACGTTGTTCAACGCCAGCGCGAGCGCGGGAAGGTACGCGCGCGGGTGGGTGGCGGCCAGCCGGCGGTAGATGTCCACCGCGTGCTGGATGGTTGCGGTCGCTGCGCTGAGCATGCCGTGCTCGCCCTGCCGGTTGGCCAGCCCGATCAACGCGGTGGCCAGGTCGTCCGGGCGGGAGCCGGCCGACACGGTCAGATCGACCGCTGCTTGCGCTGTTTGCAGCGCCGCCGGGTACCGGCCGGCGGCGGCCTCCATGGTCGCCAGGTTCGCCACCGCCGTGGCGAGGTCACGGGTGAAGCGCGCCGGTGCGCCGGCTGCGAGGGCCCGGTACCAGCGCACCGATTCGTCGGCGGCGGACAGGGCGCCGGTCCGGTCTCCGCGGTTCGAGCGGTGCGTCGCCAGGTTGTTCAACGCCGTCGCGAGGTCGGCGGCGGCACCAGGTACCGTCGCGGCGGCCGGCCGCAGCAGTTCGACCGCGGCGCTGCTGCTCCATCCAGGTCAGAGTTTCCTGGTCGGAGTAGGTGTGGGTGAGTACGACCCGTAACCGGCCCAATTGCCGCGGCCAGTTGCGCAGCGCCTGCACCCGCAGGGCCGACGGCCGCAGCGGGCTGAGCCGGTCCACGCGGGTGACGAGAATGACGAGGTCCGACACATTGATCCAGGTGTCGATCAGGTGCCGCGCGTGGCGGTCCTCGGCGGCGTTGGTGGCGGACACGCCGGGCAGGTCCATGATGCGGACGCCGGTGCCACCCGGTTCGGTGAAGCATCCGGCCGGCAGCCCGATCTCCACGACGGACCGCAGCGACCAGCGGTCCTGCTCGACCGCCTTCCGCACGGCCCGGATTCTGTCTGCGACGCCGTCGGCGGTCAGCGACTCGAGTGGCCCGGTGCCGCTGACCCGCCGGGTCCAGTCGTCGTCCGGGGAGGCCCGATCGCGGCCTCGGCTCCGCCGTGGGCGGCGGCGACCAGCTGCTGGATGGTCTGCGCAGCTGCTCCAGCGCCGACGGTAGCCGCGCACACGACGTACGCGACGGAACGGACCTTCAGGCGCATCACAGCACTCCAGTGGGTGAGGCAGGGCTTTCGCAGCGATAGACGCACGACTCCGCCAAAGGTTGGCTCCGCAATGGTGCCTGGATCACAGCGCGCGCAGGCCGCCGTCAGGAGTGTCTGCTGGCCGGTCGGCGCCAGGCCGGTCTCCGATGCCTGTCGACGGCGGTGTCGCACGGCAAGACGGCACCGGCGGGACCGGTGCCGGTGCGGGCCTGGCGGACGCCGAGGCCGCCGGTCACGGCTGCACGGCACCGATGCGGGTGAGCTGCTCGGCGCCGGCCTGCGCTGCATCGGCGAAGTGGCACGCAACCGTGTGACCGCTGGCGATCTGGTGCAGGACCGGCGTCTGCGTCGTGCACTTGTCAGGGTTGCCGAGCGCCGCGCGAACGAAACACCGAGGGTTGAACGGGCAGCCGGACACGGGCTTGTCGGGGTCCGGCAACTCCCCGGCCAGCACGATGCGTTCGCGGCGGCGCTCCAGGACAGGATTCGCGATGGGCACTGCCGAGAGCAACGCCTGCGAGTAGGGGTGCGCAGGCCCGCTGAAGAATTGCTCCTTGGGGGCGACCTCCATGACCCGGCCCAGATACATGACCACCACGCGCTGCGCGATGTGCCGGACGACGCCGAGATCGTGGGAGATGAACAGGTACGAGCTGTCATGCTCGGCGCGCAGTCTCACCAGCAGGTTCAGGATCTGTGCCCGGACGCTGACGTCGAGCGCCGATACGGCCTCGTCCAGCACGATCAGTTTCGGGTTCAGCGCGAACGCACGCGCGATCGACACTCGTTGCAACTGTCCGCCGGACAGCTCGTGCGGGAATCGATCGAGGTGGCGTTCGTTGAGCCCGACTTCTGCGATCAGACGCTGGACCAGCTGGGTGCGCGAGTGGGGGTCACCGATCTCGTGGATGTCCAGCGGTTCGCGCAACGAGAATCCGACCGGCTTGCGCGGGTCGAAGCTCGAATACGGATCCTGGTGCACCAGCTGCATATGCGGGCGCACCTTCCTGAGTTCCCGGCGGTCCAGGCCGGCGACGTCACGGTTCTGGAAGATGACCCGGCCACTGGTGACCTTCTGCAGCAACAGCATCACCCGCCCGAGCGTCGACTTTCCGCAGCCGGACTCACCGACAAGGCCGACGGTCTCGCCGCGGAACACGTCCAGATCGACCCCGTTGAGCGCGCGGGCAGCCGGCGCGCTACGGCCGAGCAAGGACCGTCTGGCGAAGTGCACGTGGATGTCACGACCGGCCGTGAGCGGCTCCGCAGCGGTCATCGGCGGGTGGTCGTGTGGAATGCTCATAGCTGCTTGCTCCCGGACCCGTCGGCCGTGTAATCCGTCGGCCGCCCGGCGACCAGCGGCGTGGTCTGTTTGCTCCAGCATGCCGCCCGGTGCGAACGGCGCGCGCCGTCGATCACCTCGAGTGCTGGATCGTCGGTCTTGCAACGCGCGACCCGCGCGGAACAGCGCGGCTCGAACGGGCAGCCCGCCGCACCGGCTCGCATCTCAGGCGGCTCGCCCGGAATCGCATAGAGCGTCTCAGCCGTCGGGCCGGCGACGTTGGGCACACACTGCAGCAGGCCGCGGGTGTAGGGATGCGCGGGCCTGGCGAAGAGGTCGTCCACCGGGCCCTCCTCGACGACCCGGCCCGAATACATGACGGCGACCCGGTCGGCGATCTGCGCGACCACCCCGAGATCGTGCGTCACCAGGACCAGCGCCATGTCCCTGTCGGCGGCCTGCTCGCGCAACAGCTCGAGGATCTGGGCCTGGATCGTCACGTCCAGCGCGGTCGTCGGCTCATCGGCGATGAGCACCGACGGGTTGCAGCTCAGCGCCATGGCGATCATGACGCGCTGGCGCATGCCGCCGGAGAGTTGGTGCGGGTACGCGCCGAGGCGGCGCCTGGTCATCGGCAGGCCGACCGTACTGAGCACTTCGAGCGTGCGATCAATGACGTCCTGACGGCGCAAGCCGGTGTGCCGGCTCAACGCCTCACCGATCTGGTCGCCGATCGTGAGCACCGGATTCAGGGAACTCATCGGGTTCTGGAAGATCATGCCGATCTCCTTGCCCCGGACATCCTCCATCTCGCGGCTGTTCAGTGTCAGCAGCTCGCGGCCGGCGAGCCGCACGCTGCCGCCGGTGATCCTTGCCTGGTCGGCGAGCAGACGCATCACGGCGAGCGCCGTGGTCGACTTCCCGCATCCCGACTCGCCGACGATGCAGAGCGTCTCGCCGGGCTGTACCGCGAAGTTGACGGCGTTGACCGGTTGGATCACGCCGCTGCTGGTCTGGATCTGCACCACGAGATCCGAGACCTCCAGTGCTGCGCCGGAGCCGTTGGCCGTCATGACGACCGCCGTTCTCGCGGATCAGTGATGTCTCGCAATGCGTCACCCAGCAGGTTGAAGGCCCCGATAGTGATCAGGAGAACTGCCGAGGCGAAGGCCACCTGCCCCGGCGAGACCAGCATGAACTGCTGGCCGTCGCTGATGATGTTTCCCCACGACGGGTTCGGAGGTTTGATGCCGACGCCGAGATAGCTCAACGACGCCTCGATCAGGATGGCGTACGACAGGTTCACCGTGAACTGCACCAGGACCGGCGCAAGGACGTTGGGCACGACATGACGCAGAATCATCCTGCGGTCGCTGGCTCCCGCGCAGCGCAGCACCTCGATGTACGGTTGCGTCATCACACTCAACGCAGGTGCTCGGGCGACGCGTGCGAATCCCGGGATGAACACGATGGTGATCGCGATGATGACGTTGCTCGTCGATTGGCCCAGGACCGCGATCATCAGCAGTGCCAGCAGGATGGCGGGGTAGGCGAAGAGCACGTCCATGAATCGCATGACGGCGTTGTCGCGCCATCCGGAGTAATAGCCGGCGATGACCCCGAGCAGGGTGCCGATCACCGCCGACAACGACACCGAGACCAGGCCGACCAGCAGGGAGATCCGGGCGCCGTACAGCAACCTGGAGAACAGGTCACGGCCCAGCGAATCGGCACCGAACCAGTGCGAACCGCCGGGGTTGGCGAGGCGGGCGTCGGCGTCGATGTCGTTCGGTGGGTACTGCGCGATGAGTGGGGCGAACACCGCCGCCAGTGTGATCAGGAGGACGACGATCGCGGCGGCGAACCCGACCCGGTGGCGGAAGAGCCGCAGCAGGAAGGCGCCGAGGGCCGTTGTCCGGAAGGGGCGACGGGTGCGTGTCGAGGTGTCAGGCACGACGCAACCTCGGATCCACGACGATGTACAGCACGTCGCTGAGCAGATTCGCCAGAACGAACACGAGCGCGAGGAACATGACCGTCCCGGTCACCATGGGATAGTCGCGTTGACCGATCGCGCGCAGCAGCAGGCTGCCCACTCCCGGCTGCGAGAACACCGTCTCGACGACCACGGTCCCACCGAGCAGGTAGCCGATTTCGATGCCGACCGACGTGACGACGGGAAGGAGCGCGGTGCGCAGCGCATGATGGGTGGTGACTCTGCGCCGGCGCACGCCCTTCGCCAGAGCGGTCCTGATGAAGTCCTGCTTGGCGACTTCGAGATAGGACGATCTCGTCATCTTCAATGTCACGACCATCATGGCGATCGACAGCGTCACCACCGGGAGGCAGAGATATCGCAGCTGCTCCACGATGCCGCTGCCCTCGGGTGCCACCCCACTGGACGGCAGCACCTGCAGTTGCACGGCGAAGAGCAGGATCAGCAGGATGCCGACCACGAACGTGGGCACCGAGATGCCCACGACGGCGAACGCGCGCGCGAGCAGATCGGCGGGCTTGTCGCGCCGGCGGGCGGCGAGCACCCCGAGCGGGATCGCGAAGATCATGGCGAGTGTCAACGCACCCACCGAGAGTTTGAGCGTGTACGGGAAGGCGGTGGCGATCTCCGTCGTCACCGGCAGCTCCGACCGGATCGAGGTGCCGAGATTCCCGGTCGCAAGATCCCGTAGCCACTCCCAGAACTGGGTCGCCAACGGCGCGTCGAGGCCCAGCTTCTCGCGGAGGTCCGCGGCCACGGCCGGATCGTAGTTCTCGCCGAGGATCTCGCCGACCGGGTCGCCGGGCACGACCCGGACGAGGAAGAACGTCACGACAGCGACGCCGAGGATGATCGGGATCATCCCGAGGAGCCGCCGGACGATGAGGGTCACCATGGGCCCGCGCACCACCCTTCGCGCGCCGCGACGTCAGCCAGCACGTCCGTGCCCACGGTCACTCCCAGCCCAGGATGGAAGAGATGCCCCGGCCCATGACCCACTCGAGATCCTCGTCGGACAGGAAGCCGAGCTCCTCGGTGAACATCGTGACGGCTTCGCGGTAGGTCCCCCTGAGGCGGGTCAGATCCGTCCCCCAGTACGCGCGCCTGGCACCGAAGGCCTCGATGACGTCACGGATGGGCTGATGAAGGTTGTGGTACGGGTACGCCTGCGTGCTGTGACACGGCAACGCCGAGAGTTTCACCGACACGTTCGGATACTTCGCGAGATCGATGAGTGGGCGGATCTTTGCGGTGACCTCGTCATCAGTGACGTCGACGTAAAGGCCCAGGTGGTCGACGATGAGCTTCGTCTGCGGCCAGGTCTGGGCCACTCGTGCCAGATGTTCGAGCTGATCAGGGGGCCACAGCATGATCGGGATTCCGAGGGCTCCCGCCGCCGGCCAGATCCAGTCGGCGGTCCCGTCACTCAGCCACGAGACCTCGCGCCAGGGCGGGAAGCTGAGCCGGATCCCCCGCATCCCCGGGTGCGACGTCCAGGTCTTGATCATCTCCCGGCTCTCGGGCTTGCTGAGGTTGACGGCGCCCATGACCGCGAAGCGGTCCGGATGCGCCGCCGCCGCGGCGAGCGCGACCTCGTTGCTCTCGGTTGCGCCGGCGACGATGACGGCGCGGTTGACGCCCGCTTCGTCCATCTCCCTGAGGGCCTCGTGGGCCTGCAGGAAGCGCTGGCCGACCTTGGCGGCTCGCGTCTCCTGCCCTGGTCGGTGGAGATGGATCTGAGAGTCGGTGATTCGCATCGTTGCTGCTCCTGGGCTCGTCAATCCACGACGATGTCTGCGGCCAGCACGTCGTCCGGCGTCACGATCAGCGGGTTGATCTCGATCAGCTCCCGGGAAGCAAGCTCCCCGCCGACGAAGCTGGTGATCAGGGTCGACAGGACGGCGAGCACCTTCTCGCTCGCCTTCGGCGTCAGGTGGCAACGCTGGTGCAGGAACAACCGCACCGCGTCGTGGTCAGCCCCGGTGAGCGGCGTGAGGGCGGTGATCTGTTCCTTGCGGGTCTCCGGCTCGTAACCGCCGACCCCCACGACCACCATCGGGCCGATGATCGGTGCGCGTCGCAACCCGATGAACAGCTCCTGACCCCAGGTCATCTCCTCGAGCAGCACCCCGGCGATCGCGTCCTCGGGCACCTGCGCGTTCCGCAGGATGTCGAGGATCTCCGTCGATGCCTCGGCGACGTCCGCCGCGTTGGTCAAACCCAACTTGACCAGCCCGTACCGAGCCTTGTGCGCCAGGCCGTCGACGGCTGCCTTCGCCACGATGGGCCGGCGAAGGGAGTCGGCCGCTGCGGCGGCCTCCTCGGCGTTGCGGACGACCGCACCGTTCGTCACACCGATACCGAGCTCCTGCAGGATCCGGCGGCCGGCGACGATGTTGAGGACGTCGCCGAGCTCGATGCCTGACGGCGTCTGCGGTGTTCCCGACGGTGGCGGGGCGTCGGTCGTGGCCGCGCCGGTCGCCGGGTACAGTGCCGCGAGCGCGCGTACGGTCGCGCCGATGCCACGGACCAGAACGACATCATCGCCGTGGGTCTGCGTGAACTGCCGGGTCCATTCGGTCCACTCCTGAGTGACGACCGATGCGATCACGGCCGGGACTCCGGTGCGTGCCGCAAGACGTGCGTGCATCGTCAGATTCACCCGGTGCAGGTCCTGGCCGTCACCATCGCCCAGGGGGAAGGAGGTGCTGAACGGTACGAGGACCACACCGACGTTCGCGTCCTCGTACACCGCTTGATAGGCACGCTCGACCGCGTCGCGATCCTTCGGCATGGCCGTGAGGTCGATGGGGTTGGTGATGAACGACCCAGGCCCTGCCACCGCGGCCAGGACGTCCGACGTCTCGGTGTCGAACCCCGGCAGCCGCAGTCCTGCTGCGCCGGCGATGTCGGCCACGAGACCCGCCGTGCCACCTGAGCCGCCGATCACGGCAGCACCGGTACCGGGTCCGCGCCTGGCCTTCTTCAACCTCCGGGCCAGATGCACGTATCTGGCGAGTTCGTCGATGTCGTCCGCCACCATGACGTCGTGGCGGTTCAGGAACGCCGAGACCGCGACCTGGTCGCCGGCGATCGCTGCCGTGTGCGCCGCCGCCACCTGCAGACCCGTCGCTGATCTGCCGAGCTTGACGACAGCGACACGCCTGCCGGCCGCGGCCGCCCGGTCGAGTACACGGCCCAGCCTGTCGACGTCCTGTTCGTCCCGAAAGCCGGCGATGTTCTCCAGATAGCCGCAGATGACGTCTCCCGTGGGGCGGTCGAGACACAGCTCGACCGCCCGGGCGAAGTCGATGGACGCTCCATTGCCCAAAGAAATGGCCAGGTCGACGCCGCAGTCCTCGACACTGAGCGCCTCGAGCATCATGAGCAGCAGCGACCCGCTCTGGGAGATCACGTCCACGTCGCCGGCCCGCAGGCCGTGTGGGATGGGTCCGCCGAGGACACACAGCCCCTTGGCGAAGTCGGCGAATCCGATGCCGTTCGGCCCGTAGACCCGGACGCCGTACCGCTTTCCGAGGTCGTGGAGCTGCTGCTCCAGTGCGATGCCCGCCTCGTCACCGGTCTCGGCGAAGCCGTTGGACACAACCGCGATGTCCTGGACGCCGAGCCGCGCTGCCTCCTCGACCACCGCGGGGCAGGCCGAGGCCCGGACCGCGACGACGACGGCGTCGATGGGAAGGGGAACGTCGGACAGCGACTCCACCAGGGGAATGCTCAACTCGCTCCTGCGCTTGTTGACGCCGTAGATCTCTCCCTGGTAGCCGAACCTGCGCAGGTTCCGGGTGAGCCAGAGCGTCCAGAAGCTGCCCGCGGAGGCCCCGACGATCGCCACCGCACTCATGCGGAACCGTCCCCGGTCTGCACCGCGGCGACAGCCAGCGCCCGCAGCGCCAGCACGTGGCGCTCGTAGAAGTGCAGACCCGCTTCCCACGTGAACCCGATGCCGCCATGCACCTGCACCGAGGTCTGCCACACCGTCGAGCAGTAGCCGAAGCCGTTGCGTACCAGGCCGGGCAGGTCTGCGCCGTCGGCGTAGAGCATGCTGAGGCTGGTGCTGCGCGCCAACTCGTTGGCGATGTGCATGTTGGCGAGGTGGTGCTTCACCGCCTGTTGTGAGCCGATCGGCTTGCCGAACTGGACACGGACGCCGGCGTAGGCGATGGCGCGCTCGAGGGTGACCGTCACGGCGCCGACGGCCTCGGCGAGCGCGAGCGCCGCGACCTCTCGGCGGACGTCCGCTCCGATCGACGACGGGGCAACGGCCCGGGCCACGGGCAGTGACGGAGCGCTGAGGTCGAGCCGCGGCGCTTCCATCGCCACGTCTCCCGCGCCACCGGGCACCTGAGCGACGCAGCGGACTCCGTCGACGCCGCCGAACGGGCTGATCGCGTACCCGTAGTGGTCGCTCCACAGCGCGAAGGTCGCGCCGGCACCGGTCGAGGAGCCGGCATCCGACCAGCGGGAGGTGATCAGGCTGGGCAGGAACGGCAATGGAACGAGGTAACGGCCCCACATCTCGGCGACCGCGAGCAGGTCGACGATGTCCAGGCCCTCGGCGTCGCCCGTTCGTGACTGGCCGGGCGCGGCGAGTCCGGTCCAGCCGTTGTCCACCAACGAAGACCACAACGTCGAGAAGTCACCGCGGAAGAACTCGTCGCCGGGTGGCTGGTGAGCGGGGTCGGGCACGCGACCGCGCACGAGCTTCTCAAGGCCTTCGACGGCGTCGACGGCGTCGTCGGACGGCAGCACCTTGACGGTCGCTGTCATGAGTCAACCTCTCCACGTTGATCGGTCATGGTCGTTGACGCAACGATCACCTGGGAACATTCAGCACCCGCTCCGCCAGGACGGTGCGGTTGATCTCGTTGGTGCCGGCGCCGATCGATTGCTGGCGGGTCGTCATGTACTGCCGCCGCCAGTGGGCGAAGTGCGTGTCACAGGCACTTTCGACACCGGCCTGGCTCAGCTCCTGGGACAGTTCACTCATGGCGATCTTCAGCACGCTGTAGGAGCGATTGGCCTCGCGACCGGACGCCATCTGCTCGATGGATCGGATCGACTGCCACCGCGTGGCGTGCAGGCGGCTGCGGAACTCGGCGAGCCGCTCGTCCGCCCCATGGCCGAGCCCTCGGCGGCAGTTGTCGCACGTCTCGAGGAGCTTGAATTCCTGCTCGGTACTGCCGAGGAAGATCGCGGTCGAGGAACCACGCTCGGCCGAGAGGGTGTTGATGGCGACCTGCCATCCCCGGCCTTCCTCGCCCAGCACACAGTCGGCCGCCGCGACCGCGTTGTCGAAGAAGATCTCGCTGAACTCGCTCGAGCCGGAGATCTGCCGGATGGGCCGGACCTCGATGCCCTCCTGGTTCAGGTCGACCAAGAGCATCGTCAGGTTGTGATGGCGCGACTCTGGGTCGCCCGTCCGGCACAGCAGCAAGCACCAGTCGGCGAGCGCCGAGAAGCTGGACCAGATCTTCTGGCCGTTGATGACGAAGGCGTCCCCGTCGCGTTTGGCCGAGGTGCGCAGGCTCGCCAGGTCGCTGCCGGCGTCGGGCTCGCTGAAGCCCTGGCACCACAGGTGGTCCACGCTCACGATCGACGGCAGGAACCGGTCCTTCTGCTCGGGGGTGCCGTAGGCCATGATGCACGGCCCCACCAGGTTGCGACCCACGCGGCCGGCGAGGCCTTCCGGGGCGCCGGCGTTCCATGCCTCCTCGGCGAGCAGGAAGTCCTCGATGGGGCCCAATCCTCCACCGCCGTATTCGGCAGGCCAGGACAGGCAGGAGAAGCCACCTTCGTACAGCTTCTTGTCCCACGCCACGCGTGCCGCCATGATCTCGGCGTCGGTCTTGCTGTCATCGATGCGGTCGATGCCGACGACAGCCTCGCGCACCCAGGATCTGGCCTTCTCCTGGAAGGCCTTCGCCTCCCGGCTGCTGAAGCTGGTGGCTCGTGCCATCAGGGTCATGAGGGAGCGACCTCCTCGTCGGTTCTTTGATCGGACGTCGTCTTCCGGCACGGCCAGGGCCGCTCCGGCGAGGGCCTTCGGAACTGCGCCGTACGCCTGCAACGCGCGGGCGGCGATGACGACGCGAACACAACCCCGACCCGCGAACTCGACTCCAGTGCTTAAGTGAGGTTAACGACTTGAGAACACTAAGTCCAGGGGTTGGTAGGTTGCGGCCCCGTTTCGGGCGGCGGTCCGCATGGACCGACGCGCCCCGGCCGTGCTTTGCCGCGACCAGTGACGGTTCGGGATTCATGACGCGAATGCCGCGTAGCGCGTCGTCGATGCCACGATCAAGTTAACTGAGAAGTAATACTTGACTACCATAGTTATGGTAGTTACCGTCATCGGCACAGATCCGATGATCAATCAGCGATGCCAGGCAGTTCCGCGTATGCCCCGGCTGTACGCACGTGCCGGCCGTTCAGAGACGGCTGCAGACGCTCTCTCCCGTGCGCCCGTCAGCATCGGGTGCACCCACCTCCTGTGGAGATGACTTGACTCAGAGACTGATTGCCAAGAGATTCCGACGGGGCCGGCGAATCTCCACTGTCGCGGCACTCGGTGCCGCCGCGATGCTGATCGCCGCGTGCTCGAACACGTCCCCGAAAGGCGACTCCAGCGGGAGCGACAACACGCCCAAGGCCGGCGGCACGTTGCGGGTCATGATGTCCGACGAGCCGACGACGACCTGGGACCCGGTGCTGACCAACGCCACCAGCGTGAAGGCCATCGTGACCACCGTGATGGACACGCTGACGGAGGTGGACCTGGCGGGACAGATCACGCCGAGTCTGGCGAAGTCATGGGAGATCTCTCCCGACGGTGTCACGTACACGTTCAAACTGCAGACCGGCGTCAAGTTCTCGAACGGCTCGTCGTTCACCTCCGCTGACGTCAAATACACCATCGACCGCATCAAGAACACCAAAGGCTCGGTCAACGCGGCGCAGTTCGCCGCGATCAACGCGGTCGAGACCCCGTCCCCGGACACGGCGGTGTTGAAGCTGACCGAACCGGACTCGTCCTTGCTCACGACACTCGCCGGCTACACCGCAGCCATGCAGACGCCGAGCGCGGAAGCCACGATCGGCTCCAGCCCGGTCGGCACCGGGATGTTCGCGATCAGCAGCATCCGCAAGGGCATCGGCGTCAAGCTCACCGCGGTCAAGGACTCGTGGCGCGGCGCCCCGCACCTGGACGGCATCGACATCTCGTTCAACGCCGACGCGAACGCGCGGGTCGCTGCCCTCAAGTCGCGCCAGATCGACTTCCTGTACAAGGCACCGTCTGCGACGCTCGAGGTGCTCGAAGCCGACAAGTCCTACGAGCTCTACGGCCGCGACGGAGCGCTCGCCTTCCAGTACCTCCTCGTGAACACCAAGCGAGCACCCTTCAGCGACGATCGCGTTCGGCGGGCCATCTTCCTGGCGCTGAACAACACCAAGATGTCGGACCTGTGCCTGCCCGGCACCTCGGTCCCGCTCAAGGGCGGATTCTTGCCGCCGTCGCACTGGGCCGGCGCCAACGATCCCGCATTCTCCGAGAACATCGACGAGGCGAAGAAGTTGCTCGCCGAGGCGGGATACCCGAACGGTTTCAGCTTCAACCTGAATACGGCCCCTCCGTCGTTCACGCAGCACATCTGCACCTCCCAGGTGATTCAGTCGCAACTCAAGGCGGTCGGCGTGACGGTCACCGTCAACGTCATGGAACCGGCCGTGATCGTGCCGCTGAACGCCAAGGGTGACTTCGACGCGATCGTGTTCGCGGATGGCGGTTCGGTCGATCCGAACTCCTCGTTCGAGAAGCTGTTCGTCTCCAGCGCCGGCTCCAACTTCGTGAAGTACAGCAGCCCGAAGGTCGACAGCTTGGTCAAACAGGCGAAGGCCACGACGGATCGCGCCGAAAGGGCGAAGCTGTTCAAGGAAGCACAGAAAGAGCTGAGCGTGACGGGGCCCTGGTACTTCACCTACATTTACCAGTCGCTCGACGCGACCAGCACCAAGGTGAAGAACTTCGCCTGGAACGGCGGCGTCGATTACCGCACCTGGCGTGACATCTGGCTGGACAGCTAATTTCCGATCTTGTCGGAGGCAGCAGGACGGGCATGACCGCTTCAGAAGATCATCGAGGTTCTCTACACCTTGTTGGTCACTTCTGAAGTGAGTCATGCCCGTATCGCCGTTATCGCTGATCGCCTCGCTGCCGGCTGCTGCCCGTCAGTAGACGGCCGGGACCCGCCGCCGGACGGCGATGTCGGCCAGCCGGGACAGCATCTCGGCGCTGCGTGGACCGAGCAGCGCCGCCTGGACCCGGCGCGGGATGTACCGGCCGATCCCCTCGGTGAGGTCGTACGCCAGCGTCACCCGGGTGCCGGCCTCGACCGATTCGAGGTCCAGCCGTACCGTCGCCGCGCCGAGCGGCCACGCCCGGGCGTGCAGCTCGAGCATCTGTCCCCGGACCACTGCCCGCACCGAGGTCACGTCCGTGATGTGCAGCGGCCACGGCCCGACCTGGTGGTGCAGACGGGTCCCGGCCGCAGGCCAGCCCTCGTCGACGTCCCGTATGTGGGACGCGCCGACCACCCAGCTGGCGTACGTCCAGCCGTCGGCCAGGACAGCGAATACGCGATCGGGTGAGGTGCGGACGAGCTTGCGTCGCTTGGCCACTGCCGTCTCCCTTCGACGCCGGGATCCGCAGTCTTCCCGGTCCTGGCCGGACTAAAGCCCGGCGCCGTGACGTCGCTCGAGCCCGATGCCGATCAAGCATGGATGATCGGGTGCGGGTGGCGGGCGCCGTAGACGCCGTTGTTCACGACCAGCAGCGTCCGCCCGGGCCGGACCGAGCTGATGACGGTCATCTCCATCGCCACATCGTCGGCATGATCCTGCTCGGTGCCGCCCTGTGGTGCATCATCCCCCGCTGGGTGAGCATCGCGCTCATCGTCTCCCAGCCGCTGCACCTCGTCGCGTACGTGGTCCTCGGCATCCAGCCGCTCGACGCGTTCGCCTGGGTGTTGACGGCGGTCGGGTTCGCCGCCTGCTCGGTCGCCGTCGTGCGTACCCCGGACGGCGACTGGGACCTGGCACCGAACGCCGCTGACCAGCAGAACCCTGTCCGACACGCACCGATCGTGGATGCCGCAACGCTCGGGCATCCACGATCGGTCGTCAGCCCGTCGAGGCCCGGCCGGCGAGCTGCCATGCTTCGATGTGCGGTATGTCGGTGTCGAGCACGTATCGGCTGCCGGGGTTGGAAGGCTGTGATCTCGGCTGACGCCGGGGCTACACAGCTTTCCGGCCCAGCACCTGGTCGGCGTCGAGTCCGTGTGCGGAGATGGCGGCGCGCAGCGAGAGCCTCGCGAGGCAGGCCAGCAATCGGACCTTTCGCAGCGGGATGCCCAGTGCCTGTGCCGTCTCTTCCTCGGATCGTTGCTTGAAGTAGAGCTCGATGATGACCGCGCGGGAGTCGGGTCGCAGCCCGGCCATTGCCTGCTCGATGACCTGCGTGGACAGCTGCTGCTCGAGGTCGCGGCGGGGGTCGGCGGTGCCCACCTCCGTCGGGCGCGCTCGGCGAGCCCGGCCGGCGTCGATGGCCGTCTGTCGCGCCATGGTCAACAGCCACAGGCGGAGCGCCCGGATGTCGGTCGAGGCGTCAATGTGCTGCCAGGCCCGCCGGATGGTCTCCTGCAGGAGGTCCTCGGCCGCCCGCCGGTCGCCGGAGGTCAGCTGCAGCAGGTGGGAGTACAGGGCCTCTCCGTGCACCGCCTGGAGCTCACGCATCCGGGCGTCGTCCGCGGCGACCTGGTCGCCCTGGTGCGGACTCGGCTGACCCCGCACGACGTCCCTGGTCTTGCAAGCGGTCATGGCAGCCTCCTCGGGTGGCGCGATCACCTCAGCCTCGGCCGAGTTCGCGCGCAGGACATCCGCCAGCACACGTACATGTGATGCATTGACGTTCTTCATTATCTTGAATGATCTTCGACGACGGCCGCGCTACGCATCCGAGGGTCCGGGTCGTGGTGGCGAGCCGACCGCACCGGAATGCGCCCGCCTCGCCTGCCCGCAGACCGCCACCACGCTGCGGAAACGCCGATTCGGCCCGGCCAGGCATGTGGACGTCCAGGATCCGGCGGCTCTGCACATTGTCACGATCTGAGAATCACTTCGGCCTACTTATGAGTACTGTCGAATATTGCTATGGTCATGATCATGAAAAGTGCCGACGATCCGAATGTATGGGTCGGACGATCGGACGAACTGGCTCTGATCCGCGCCGCGCTCGACAACCTCAACCGGGGCAAGGGGGCGATCATCTGGGTCGAGGGCGAGCCCGGCATCGGCAAGTCGTCGCTGGTCGCGCGGGCCCTCGAACGGGCGGATCCGATCGGGTGCCAGGTGTTGCAAGCGACCGCGGACCAACTCACGCAGCAGTTCCCGCTCGCGGTCATGCTGGACTGCCTTGAGGTCACACCTCGCTCAGCGGACCCGCGGCGCGTACGCACGGCGCAACTGCTGCACGAGCGGCGGATGCGGATCTTCGCCGCCGACGAGGCCGGCGATATCGGCGATATCGGATATGCCCAGATAGAACTGCTCGTATCGCTGGTCGACGAGATCTGCGCCGGATCACCGACCGCGATCGTCCTGGACGACGCGCAATGGGCCGACGACGCGTCGCTGCTGGTGTGGCATCGCCTCACGCGCGCAGTGGACCAACTGCCGCTGCTGCTGGTGGCCACCTGCCGGACGGCGCCGCGCCGCTCCGGCGTGCGTGAGCTGCGGTCGGCCGTCGTGCGCCGCGGGGGCACCGTCATCACCCTGGACAAGCTCCCCGACGCCGACGCGACGGCCCTGGTCACGCAGGTCCTCGGGGCGGAGCCAGGGCCGCGGTTGAGCGCGTTGACCGCGCAGGCGCTGGGCAACCCGCTGTATCTTCGCGAGCTCATCGACGCGGTGATCCGGGAGCGCGGCACGGACCGCCCGGCCGGCGCCGACGTGTCGAAGGAGGAGATCGAACGGATCCCGGCCTCGTTCTCGGCGATCGTGGACGACCGGCTGCGCACCATCTCCCCCGGCTCGGCCGACGCGCTGCGCAACGCCGCGTTGCTGGGCTCGACGTTCCGCGTCACCGACCTCGCGGTGGTCCTCGGCAGGACCCCGTCCGAACTCACCGAGCAGCTGATGGACGCCTCAGCGGCCGGGATCGTCGTCGGCGCCGGGACACAGCTGGCATTCCGGCATCCCCTGGTGCGCCAGGCCCTCTACGACGGCGTACCCGCCGCGCTGCGCATCGCGATGCACCAACAGGCCGCGATGGCCCTGGCCGCCGCCGGAGCGGAGCCGCTGCGGGTGGCCGAGCAGTTGCTCGCCTCCGGTGAGCGCGGAAACGCGGCCCTGCGCAGCTGGCTCGCTCAGGCTCATGCCACGCTCATCGCGCGGGCGCCCGCGATCGCGGCCGAGCTCCTGCGGCGGGAGATCGATCACAGTCTTCCCAGCGATGGGGTCGGCGGGGTCCTGGCCCTGGGGTTGACGCGCGCGCTGCTGAGCATCGGGCGGCACGAGGAGGCGGCGGCGCAGGCCGGCCTGGCGATCGCCTCGGCGCACGAGCCGGAACACCGGGCGGAAGCGCACTGGCTGCTCGTCCGCGCGAACTCCTGCCTGGGTCGCAGCGATGCGGCGATGCAGGCGATCCAGCGGGCATTGAGCTGGCCGCAGCTGCCCGACGCCTGGCGTGGCCGGCTGCTGGCGTTGCAGGCGACGTACCAGCGCGCCACGGACGGCGACCTCGACACCGCCGACTCCACGGCCCAGCAGGCGCTGCGCATCGCCGAAACGGCAGCGGACGCGTACGCGACCGCGCAGGCGCTGATCGGGCTGTGGCTCAACCACTCGGTCCGACGCGACCACAAAGGCGCGCTGCAGTGCGTGGACCAGGCCCTGGCCAAGCTCGGCGACGGTCCGGATAATGCCGATCTGCGGGCGTTCGCGGTGGACAGCCGGATCTTCAGCCTCCAGAACCTCGATCGCTGGGCAGACGCCGAGGCGACGCTCAAGCACGCTCGAGAGCTGGAGCAGCGCTCGGGGTACGCCGCCAGCAGCACCCAGATCACCGCTGCGGTCCTTCGCTACTGGCTCGGCCAATGGGACGACGCGCTGGCCGAGCTCGGGCCGGACCCGTCCGAGCTCGGTGAGCTCACCTACACCGGGCTGCGCGAGCCTGGTCCGGTGCTGCTCTGGTACGGCATCGCCGCGCTCGTCGCCGGGCGGCGCAACCAACGACAGGTCGCGTCCGAGTATCTGCGGGCGGGACTGAGCCTGCCGGTCACGACCGTCTCCGATCGCGAGAACCGCGACTTCCTGCTCGCCGCTCAGGCGCTTGCCGCGGAGCAGAACGGTGACGTGTCCCAGGCCCGAGCCGTCCTGTCGGACGGGCTGCGCCGCCGCCCCGGGGAGATGACACTGGTCCACCAGTGGCTGCCCGACCTGGTACGGCTCTGCCTGCTGGCCGGCGACCGGCCGGCGGCACTGGCCGCGGCGAAGCTGTGCGGTGCGGAGGCCGACGCGGAATCCGAGCCGGCGCGGGCCACGGCCGCGCTCGCCCGGTGCGTGGGACTGCTGGACCGCGATCCGGCTGCGCTGCGCGAAGCGGTGGAGCACTACCGGACCGTGGGCGCGACGCTGGATCTCGCCGGCGCCCTGGAGGATCTCGCCGTGGTCGTCGCCGACCGCGGCAGCGACGCCGAGGCTCGGCTGCTGCTCAACGAGTCCTCAGCGGTGTATCACACGCTGGGCGCGGACTGGGATGTCCGGCGAGCGGACGGACGGTTGCGCCGGTACGGCATCCGCCGCGGCGTGCACGGGCCACGCACTCGGCAGCGCGCCACCGGCTGGGCGGCGTTGACTCCCACCGAGCAGCGGATCGCCGTGATGGTCGCCGAAGGCGCGTCGACGTCCAGCATCGCCCAGACCCTGTTCCTGTCGCGCCGGACCGTGCAGACCCACATCTCCAACATCCTGGCGAAGCTGGGCCTGCACGGCCGGGTCGAGATCGCTCGTGAGGTCTACCGCCATACCGCCTGAGCACTCGGGAACGCACCGGGCCACCGTCCCCGCCGCCGGCCCGGTGAGCCCGGAACCGCAACTCAACGCGCACTGCGAGCTGGACCTAAGCGTTCTGTGCGGCGTCCACGCGGGCCGGCGTGGGCGTCGCGGCCGGTGGACCGAGCCACCTCGACGTGTGGGCGTAGAGGAGCATCATGCAGATCAGCCCGGCGGCGGAGCCGGTGAGCAGGCCCCAGGCGGCGCCGTACAGGCCGCCCCAGGTGGCACCGAGGGTCAGGCCGCTGAGGGAGACGACGGCGAAGACGACGTACTGCAAGAACAGCATCCGGGCCTGGTGCATGCCGCGCATCGCGGCGGTGAACGGCACCTGCACCAGGTAGATCGCGCCCTGCAGGGCGATCGGCAGGGCCAGCGGGGCGGCCTCGGCGAACTTGCGGGTGTGCACCAGGGCGTAGGAGACCACCGGCCAGACGATGAGCACCATCAGCGCGCCGAGAACGGCGAAGGCGATGGCCAGCTGGCGGGTCTGGCGGCGCAGGGTCGCGGCGGCGGCGGCGCCGTCGGGGCCGGGTTCGGCGGCCTCGGCGGCGTGGCGGGAGGCCCGGGGGACGACCAGGCTGGTGATCGCGGTGACGAGGTTCTGGACCGGTTGCAGCTGGACGGTCTGCACGAAGCGGAAGTTGCCCAGGTCGATCTTGGACAGGCGTCCGGCGACGGTGAAGCTGATGGCCAGGACGTGGACCTGGGCGACGACGGCGGTGATGGTGAACCAGCCGGATAGATGGCGGGTCTCGGCCAGCCAGGCCCTGGGGCTGCCCTGCCACGGCAGCCGGCGCTCACGCAGCAGGTAGACGGTGACGCCGGCGGTGGCGCCGACGCCCCAGGCGGTGAGCAGGCCGCCGGCGCTGGAGCTGTGGGTGGCGACCATGACGGCGACCACGACGGCCTGGGTGCCGACCCAGACGAGATCGATGCCGAGGGCCTTGCCCGGGCGGCGGTCGGCGAGGTAGTCGCAACGGGCGGTGTCGTGCAGCATGATCGGGACCATGAACGGCGCCAGCCAGATGAGTTCCCGCAGGTCGATCTCGTCACGGCTGGGCCAGGCCGCCCAGAGCACGACGAAGACGGCGGTGGTGACCACACCGGAGCACAGGGCGGTGGCCAGGCCGTTGCGGGCCAGGCGGGCCCGGTGCTCGCCGTCGTAGCGGGAGGCCAGGGCGAGCAGCACGTCGCCGACAATGGCCCGGTTGAGGTACATCGCGAAGTAGCCGACGGCGAGGGCCAGCACGAGCGCGCCGAAGCGCGCCTTCGACAGCAGGATGCCGCCCAGCAGCGTGTTCGCCGAGTTGGCGGCGGCGATCGCCACCTGGTCGAGCAGGCCGGCGCCGACGAACCGGGAGGCGCCGCGCAACCCCTGCAGGCGGCGCATCCGCTCAGACGTCCTGGGGCCGGCTGGCATGCTCGACCAGCCCCGGCACCTGTCCGTCGACCCGGGTCGCCGGTACCGTGACGGGACTCGACGCGGCGAGCACCGGCTCGTCGTAATGACGCTCGCTGCGGACCGTGCTCAGCACCGCGCGCACGAGCAGCCGCAGGTCGAGCCGCACACTCTGGTGCTCGATGTAGGCGAGGTCCTTCACCAGCCGTTCCTGCGGCGGCATGTGGAACTTCTCGATCTGGGCGATGCAGGCGATGCCAGGCCGCACCGTGTGCCGTTCGGCGTACCCGGGGACCGCCTCAAGGTGGGTGTGGACGAGCACGGTGCGCAGCGGCCGCGGCCCGACCAGGCTCATCGAGCCACTGAGCACGTTGACCAGTTCGGGCAGCTCGTCGAGGTGCCAGCGGCGCAGCCAGCGACCGACCCTGAGCGTGCGTGGGTCCCCCTCGGGCGACACGACCGGTCCGGTGAGCCGTTCGGCGCCGTACTGCATGCTGCGGAACTTGAACTGCCGGAACGTGCGGCCGCCACGGCCGACGGAGTTCTTGGTGAAGAAGATCGGCCCCGGCTCCTCGAACCAGATGAGCAGTCCGATGATCGGCCACAGCGGCAACGTGAGCGCGAGACCGGCGAGGGCGCCGATGACGTCCACGACCCGCTTGCCCCGCGCCTCGCGGCGCATGGTGCAGACCGTGTGGTACCGCAGGACCGCCTGCTGGACCGCGGGCGACGGCGGCGCGTTGTCCTCCACGATCCCCGCGGTGGCGCCGCTGAGCACGATCCCGCCGGCGAACGACCCGGTGATGAGGATCATGGCGGCCCGCGCCGGCACGTCATTCCCCAGGCGCAGCCAGATCCACGGCGCGGCGATCAGCGTCGCGGTGACCACGAAGGCGACCCGGCAGGCCCAGGCCCGAGCCGGCGGGGGAACGGAGGACGTGAGGACGACGGCGGGCAGGAACGCCAGGAACAGCGGGATGAGCAGCACCCAGTGTCTCACGGATTGTTGTACCTCCAAGGAAGGCGGCGGGCGCCGTCGTCATCGGTATGCCTTCTCCTGCTCGGCCCACATGGTGAACATCAGCAGGATCCAGATCTCGCGGGCGTGTTCGGCCACGCCGCTGAGGTGGCGCTCGACGATCTCGTTCACCGCGTCGAAGCGCAGGTAGCCCTGCCGTCGCAGGACGTCACGGGACAGGTAGTCGCCGACCAGCGGCCGGTACACGCCGCGCAGCCAACGCGGCAACGGGGCGTTGAAGCCCTTCTTGCCCATGGCGAGCGTCTGTGGCGGCAGCAGGCCGGTCATCGCCTGACGCAGCAGCCGCTTCGGTTGCCGGCCCGGGAACTTCATCCGGCCCGGCAACGAGAAGGCGAACTCGATCATCGGCGTGGCCAGCAGCGGTACCCGCACCTCCAGGGAGTGCGCCATGCTCACCCGGTCGACCTTCGTCAGTACGTCGTCGGGCAGGTAGACGTGGGCGTCGGTGTACTGGAACCGGGTCAGCCGGTCGAAGCCGGCACCGGCGTCGTAGTGCCCCTCGTGCGTGTCGTACGTGTCGCACAGCTCGGCGAACAGGTCCGGCTGCAGCAGCCGCGCCTTGTGCGCCTCCCGGAACACGACCCGCCACAGGTAGTGGCTGCGGCCGGGTTCCTCGACGGCGTTCTCGACGAAGCGCCGCGCCTTGAAATCGAAGCTCGCCCGCGCGCTGGAGCGGGGCAGGAACCGCAGCAGGCTCGGCACGAGCCGGGCCGTCACGGCGCGCGGCAGGTGGCGGTAGTAGCGGGCGTACTTGTCGGCCTGGTAGGTGAGGTAACCGGCGAAGAGCTCGTCCCCGCCGTCGCCGCTCAACGCCACCGTCACGTCCCGGCGGGCGAGCTGGCACAGGTAGTAGGTGGGCACCATCGACGGGTCGGCGAAGGGCTCGTCGAAGGCCGGCAGGATGCCGTCCACGACGTCGTGCGCCGTCGGCTCGACCACAAGTTCGGTGTGGTCGGTCCCGAACCGGTCCGCGACGAGGGCGGCCCCGCCCCGTTCGTCGTAGGACCGGTCGGGGAAGCCCACCGAGAACGTCTTCAGCGTGGCGTCGGGCCGGGCGCGCCGGGCGGCGGCAACGACGGCGGCGGAGTCCATGCCGCCGCTGAGGAAGAAGCCCAGCGGCACGTCGGCCGCCATCTGCTGGCGGACGCAGTCGACCACGAGCTCGCGCAGGACCGCCGCTGCGCGGGCGGCGGTGAGGTCGGGCCGCCGCTCCACGTCGGCGAGCGCCCAGTAGCGCTGCAGCGTGCACCGGCCGTCCTGCCAGACCAGCGTCGTGCCGGGTTCGAGCTTGCGGATTTCCCGGTACATCGTCCGCGGTGCGGGCACGTACATCAGCGACAGGTACGCACTGAACGCCTGCAGGTCCGGTGTCCGCTCGGGCAGCGCGCACAGCACCGCCTTGATCTCCGACCCGAAGACCAGGCCGTCGGCGCGCTCGGCGTAGTGCAGCGGCTTCACGCCGACCCGGTCGCGGGACAGGACCAGGCGGTGACGGGCGCTGTCGTACAGGGCGATGGCGAACATGCCCTCCAGGTGCCGCGCGAAGCCGGTGCCGTACTCCTCGTACAGGTGCGGGATCACCTCGGCGTCGCTGCCGGAGGCGAAGGTGTGGCCGCGCGCGGCGAGATCCTGACGCAGCCTGCGATGGTTGTAGATCTCGCCGTTGAGCACCGCGTGCACGGAGCCGTCCTCGGACCGCACCGGCTGCCGGCCGTGCAGCACGTCGATGACGGCCAAGCGCCGCACCGCCAGGCCGGCGGTCGCGGTGAGGAAGAAGCCGTCCTCGTCCGGGCCCCGGTGCGCGAGGCTGCGGCACATGGCGCGCAGCCGGTCCTCGTCCACGGGGTGCGCGTCGTTGGCCAGCACCATACCGGTGATTCCGCACATGTGTCCTCCGCCTCGGTCGATCGATGAACAGGGGCGGGTGCGGTCAGACCGGTGCGGGTTCGACCGGCCGGTGCGAGGGCGCGGGCACATACGGCTCCCACACCCCCACCTTCTGCGCGGACAGCCGCACGAGGTACCGGGGGCCGAGGATCAGGTACCGCCGCCACAGCCGGCGCGGCTCGCGGAGCAGCCGCATCAGCCAGGCCAGGCCGTTGCGCTGCATCCAGCGTGGTGCGGGGCGCAGCCGCCCGGAGTGGTAGTCGAAGGCGGCCCCGACCGCCAGCAGCGGCATGGCGAGCAGCGGCCGCATCGCGTGGACGAACGACTCCTGCCGCGGGCAGCCGAGACCGACCAGGACCACGCGGGCCCCCGAAGCGTTGATCCGTTCGGCGATGCGCGCGTACTCGCCCGGTTCGGCGTCGCGGAACCGTGACGGTTCGGCGCCGGCGATGCGCAGCGCCGGCACTGTCCAGGTCAACGCCGCGACCAACCGGTCAACGGTGCGGTGCGTGGATCCGTAGAGGTAGACCGGCAACTGCTCGTCTGCCGCGCGCCGCAGCACCCGGAGGGTCAGTTCCGGCCCGCTCACCCAGTCGCGCAGCCCGACCTGGTGCAGCAGGTTCAGCGCCCACCGTACGGGCTGGCCGTCCGGGGCGACCACGTCGAAGGCGTTGAGCCGGGCGTTGTGCCGCCGATCCGACACGCCGGTCATCACGCCGTGCACGGCCAGCGCAGTCAGGATGAACGGGCGCTGCTGCTGGGCGGCCGCGATCACCCTCGCTACCGCGGTGTCGTAGTCGATGACATCGACCAGAACCCCCATGACGCTGCGCTTTCCCGCGTCGACCAACGATCTTCCTTCCCCTCGCCCCGCGACACGCGCCGATCACCGGACCGGCTCGAGGCATCGAACGCCGGCCTCAACAACGGGATGTCAAGCGCGGCTGTACCCGACCGGTTCTTGATAAACGCGGCGCGCCGGCCGGCAGAGGTGACTTTGCGGGGTGTGTACGGTCGCGCCACCTGCGCTGTCACCTGCCGGTACACCGACTGGCCCGGTGCGTACGACGCGCGGTGGCGGGCCCGGAGCGTCCCGCCGTTCTCAGCCTGGCGAAGCGGAGCACGTACGGTGTTCTCATGGCCCTGACCGTTGGTGACGTTGAGCGGTTCGAGGCGGCGCGGCCGCGGCTGGAGGCCATCGCCTACCGCATGCTCGGCTCCGCGGCGGAGGCCGAGGACGCGGTGCAGGAGACGTTCCTGCGCTGGCAGGGCGCCGACCATGAGCACATCGAGGTGCTCGAGGCCTGGCTGACGAAGGTCCTCACCAACATCTGCCTCAACCAGCTCTCGTCGGCGAGGGCGCGGCGCGAGGTGTACGTGGGTCAATGGCTGCCGGAGCCCCTGCTCCCGGGGGACCCGATGCTCGGTCCGGCCGACACCGTGGAGCAGCGCGAGTCGGTGTCCTACGCGGTGCTCACGCTGATGGAGCGGCTCACGCCGAACGAGCGGGCGGTGTACGTGCTGCGCGCCGCGTTCGACTACCCGCACCGCGAGATCGCCGGGATCCTCGACATCACGGAGGCCACCAGCCAGCAGATCTTCCACCGGGCCAAGCAGCACGTCGCGGAGGGCCGGGCGCGCACGGAGATCGACGAGGTCGCGGCGCGGCGGATCGTCGAGGAGTTCCTGGCGGCCGCCACCAGCGGGCGGACCGAGCCGCTCGTGCGGCTGCTCACCGGGGACGCCGTCTCGATCGGCGACGGCGGCGGGAAGGTGCCGGCGCGGGCGAAGGCGTTCGAGGGTGCCCTCGCGGTGGCGAAGTTCGTGCGGGGCCTGTTCCAACCCGGCGCGGCGAAGCGCGCCGCCGCCGGCGGGTCGCCCGAGATCTACGCCGCGATCGCCAACGGCGGGCCGGCCGTGGTGGCCGTCGTGGACGGGCGGGTCGTCGGGGTCATGTGCCTGGAGGTCACCGCCGGCGGCATCGCGGCGCTGCGCGCCCAGGTCAACCCCGACAAGCTCGAGCGCGCGACCGAGCGCTGGGCGGCCTCCGGCGGGCACGGGAAACCGCTGTTCACCGCCTTCCAGTGAGCATGTGAGCTGCTTCACACCGCATCCCTGTCAGCAAACGGCGGGCCGCCCGGTTCAAGGGGCACACACCGCATGACAGGAGCAGGGACATGCAGCACCGCATCATCGTTCTGGGCGCCGGGTACGCCGGTGCCGTTGCCGCCGGCCGTCTCGCCAAGCGGCTGCGCCGCGAGGACGTCGCCATCACCCTCGTCAACGCCGAGCCGGACTTCGTCGAACGGGTCCGCATGCACCAGCTGGCGGCCGGCCAGACGCTCAAGCCCCGGCCGTTCAGCGCGATGTTCGCCGGGACCGGCGTCGAGCTGCGGATCGGCAAGGTCACCGCCGTGGACGCGGAGCGCCGGACCGTCACGGTCGACGGTGAGGAACTGCGGTACGACACCCTCGTCTACGCGCTCGGCAGCGGCTGGAACGCCCAGGGTGTCCCCGGTACCGCTGAGCACGCCCACGAGCTCGCCAGCCGCCCCGGCGCGCTGCGACTGCGGGACCGCCTGGCCCGCCTCGACGCCGGGCAGCCCGTGGTCGTCGTCGGTGGCGGCCTCACGGGGCTGGAGGCCGCCACCGAGATCGCCGAGGCGCGCCCGGACCTCAGGGTCGCCCTCGCCGCCCGTGGTGAGCTCGGCGACTGGTTGTCCGTCAAGGGCCGCGCGCACCTGTGGAAGGTCGCCGCCCGGCTCGGGATCACCGTGCACGAGCACACCGCGGTCGCCCGGGTCGAGGCCGACGCCGTCGTCACCGCCGACGGCCGTACCATCCCGGCCGCGGTCACGGTGTGGACCGCCGGGTTCGCGGTCCACCCGATCGCGCAGGGCAGTGGCCTGGAGGTCACCGACACCGGCCGGATCGTCGTCGACGGCACCATGCGGTCGGTGTCCCATCCGCAGGTGTACGCCGTCGGCGACGCCGCCTACGCCATGGGCGCCGGGGACAAACCGCTGCGGATGTCGTGCGCGTCCGGCACCCCGATGGCGTGGCAGGCCGCCGACGCGATCGCGGCGCGGCTGACCGGCGGGAAGCTTCCGAACGCCCCGCTGCGCTACTTCAACCAGTGCGTCTCGCTGGGCCGCAAGGAGGGGCTCATCCAGTACGTGACCGCCGACGACCGCGCCGTTTCCGCGGTCCTCACCGGCCGGCTCGCCGCGGTCTACAAGGAGCTGATCTGCAAGGGCGCGGCCTGGGGCATCGCCAACCCGACCCTGGGAATGCCCACCCGCCGGCGCCCCGTCACCGTGCGGCACCCGGCCGGGGCGGCGGTGTAGCCCTACGGGTCCGGGCAGTCCACCACCCCGACACTTAGCCCTTGCGCTAAGTGTCGGGATGCGGCAATACTAAGCCGCATGGCTCAGTATTCGGCGCAGCTCGACGGTGTGCTCGTCGCCCTCGCCGACCAGACCCGGCGGGCCGTCATCCATCGCCTCGGCCGCGGGCCGGCGAGCGTCGGCGAGCTCGCCCGCGAGTTCCCGATGGCGCTGCCGTCGTTCATGAAGCATGTGCGCACCCTCGAGGCCAACGACCTGATCCGCACCGTCAAGTCGGGCCGGGTGCGCACCTGCACGCTCAACCGCGAGCGCCTCGCCCTGCTCGACGACTGGCTCGCCGAGCAGCGCCGCATCTGGGAAGGCCGCACCGACCGCCTCGAGCGGTTCGTCATCGACTCCGAAGAGGACCAGCAGTGAACCCCGATCTCGACATCGCCCTGGAACGCACCATCCGCGCGCCGCGCGCCGGCGTGTGGCGCGCGTGGACCGACCCCGGCCGGCTGGAGCAGTGGTGGGTGCCGGCACCGGCCCGGACCCGCGTCGACCGGCTGGACGTGCGGCCCGGCGGCGGGTTCGTGACGCGGTTCAGCGAGGACGGCGCCGAGTTCGTCCCACACATGGACGCCTGCTTCCTCATCGTCGAGGACCTCGAGCGGATCGTGTTCACCAACGCGATCGACAGCGCCTGGCGCCCCGCCGAACCCGACCCCGTGGCGATGACCGCCGAGCTGCGGTTCAGCGATCACCCGGACGGCACGCTGTACCAGATCCTCGTGCGCCACGGCAGTCCGGACGCCCGCGCCCGGCACGAGAAGCTCGGCTTCGCCGACGGCTGGAACTCCGTCACCGACCAGCTCGTCACCCTGGCCGAGCGCGAGGCCGGCCGGTGAGGCTCACGCTCATGCAGTTCGTCACGCTGGACGGCGTCTGCCAGGGGCCCGGCGCACCCACCGAGGACACCAGCGACGGTTTCGCCCTGGGCGGCTGGCTCGTGCCGCACATCGACGCGCAGTTCGTGCAGCAGACCGTCGCCTGGCTGGAGCTGGCCGACGGCCTGCTGCTCGGCCGGCGCACGTATGAGGCGTTCGCCCGCGACTGGCCGCAGATCACCGACCCGGCCGACCCGTACACCGGCCGCATGAACGCACTGCCCAAGTACGTCGTGTCGAACACCCTGACCGAGGCGACCTGGAACCCGACGACGGTGCTGCGCGGCGACCCGGCCACGACGGTCGCCGCCCTCAAGGCCGGGCCCGGCCGCGAACTGCAGATCCACGGCAGTGCCCGCCTCGGCGCCGCGCTGCTGTCGGCCGGTCTGGTCGACACCCTCCGCCTCGTCGTCGCCCCGGCGGTGATCGGCTCGGGCCGCCGGCTGCTCCCCCACCCCGGCGCGCCGGTCGGCCTCCGGCTCACCCGCCACGACGTCACCGCGAACGGGCTGCTCCTGCTCGAATACGAAACCACCGGCCCCGCCCTGGTCGGTACGTACGAAGGCGTCGACGCCACCAGTACCGGCTGACCGCGATCAACGCGAACCGCGACGAATCCGCACCTGCCGGCCCGGTCGAGGTCATCACCCCGTACTTGTCCGCACCGTAGGTACGTCCGGCGGCTGACCGGTCAGCAGCCGCATCCACCGCCGCCGCAGCCGCAGCTCGCCCCGGCCGCGGCGGCGGCCCGCTGGACGCTGCGGCGGCGGTGCAGCCACCACATGCCCAGCGCGGCCACGACGAGGCCGGCGGCGACGGCGAAGAGCGCCTTCTCCAGGATCGCGGCGCCGGCGGTGGTGAGCACGCCTGCGGCGATGAGCAGCGGCAGGGCGCAGCAGGCGGCGCAGGCCACGGCGGCGAGGATGCCGCTGACCTTGCTACGGGTCGGTGGCGTGGTGTCGACGGTGGGCTCGGTGTGCTGGTGCCCGTCGTGGCGGGTCGGCGTCGTCAGCGGCAGGTTCATGTGGGGTCTCCGTCGGGGTGTTCGGCGGTGTCGAGCACCGGCGCGGTCACGGCATGTTCCCGGCCGAGACGGCCGCGGCGCGGCCGGCGAGCGAGGCCAGCACGTCGGCGTACCGGCCCGGGACCTGCACGTCGAGGGTGAGCGCCTCGCCACTGTCAGCCGGCTGCGGGGTCACGGTGAAGGTGAAGAACGAGCAGCACGCGGTCTCCCGGGCGGCGAGGTCCCGTACCGTGGCCTCCAGACCGGCCGGCCCGCTCAACTGCATCCGCGCGTGGTTCGGGGTGACCGTTTCGACGGTGCGCACGGCGGTGGTGAACAGGGTGTCGAACTCGGCCAGTCGGAGCGGCTGCTCGACCGTCGGCAACGTGCACGCGTCAGGGACGACGAAGGACATCACAGGCTCCTGACCTGGTCGTTTCGGCACCACGGCGGTGCCGTACCGCCACGGTAAGCCTGTACCTGGGTACCGGATGCAAGCCGCAGCGCCTGTCCCGCCACGGTGCCGGCGTCCGTGCGGAAATCCGTGCCGCGCACGGATGACCGGTGGCGCCCGCTCGCAACACGCTGATCGTCGACAGCATCATGACTTCGACCGAAAAGGGCACCATCATGCATAAGGCAGTTGTCACGCTCAACACGGGTCTGGAGGACGCCGAGACGGTCACCGTCGCGTTCCTCGTCGCGGTCGGCGCGGCCGAGCAGGGACGACCGACGCTGATGTTCCTGACCAAGGAGGCGGTCCGGCTCGCCACCGAGGGATTCGCCCAGGCCGTCGCCTGCGACGGTTGCCCACCCCTGGCGGATCTCCTCGACCGTTACGCCAAGGCAGGCGGCACGTTCCTGGTGTGCCCGATCTGCGTGCAGGCCCGCAAGGTCGACCCGGCCGGATTTCGGGCCAACGCAGAATCCGGCGGCACCGTGCAGATGTGGCAGTGGATCGGTGACGACCCCGCCGTGACCTTCAGCTACTGACAGGCCAGGTGGTGACGAGCACCTGCGACCGGTTCGAGGTCGCCGAGCCGATCAGCACCGGTTGCCTCGCGCCGTCCACTGCGGGCAGGGCTTCAGCAGCCACGTGCCCCGACAGCCCCAACACGCGCGACGTTGGGCAGGATCGCGCCGGTGCGTTCCCGCTGGTACCCGGCGACGACCCACTCCGGCAGCAGCGAC